>CANKHJ010000004.1 GCA_947481635.1 Bradyrhizobiaceae bacterium | reverse complement strand
TCGGTTCCCCGGCCGGCCGGAACTGGTTGTCTTTTTAGACCTCCTCTGCCATAACGCCGGCCTCCGTCGCCCGGCGAAAGGGCTGCCGTGGCGGCGCGAAGTGCTCAATCAGCACGCTCAATCGAGCAAAAACCGGCGAGGCCGGCCGCAAGGCTGACCATTCGCCTGTAAAGGAGAGCCAAATGCCCAAGTTGAAGACCAAGTCGGGCGCTAAAAAGCGCTTCAAGGTGACCGGCACCGGAAAGGTGCTCTATGCCCACCGCGGCAAGCGTCACGGCATGATCAAGCGGACCAAGAAGCAGATCCGTCAGTTGCGCGGGACCAATACCCTGTTCAAGACGGATGGTGACAACATCATCAAGTACTTCTTGCCCAACGCGTAGGGCCGGCCCGCCGCAGACATTGCGGCCGTTCACCCATCGTTGTCGTTCAGTTTGTCAGGAGATCAGCCATGGCTCGCGTCAAACGCGGTGTCACCGCACACGCCAAGCACAAGAAAGTTTTCAAGGCCGCCAAAGGCTTTTACGGCCGGCGCAAGAATACCATTCGCATCGCCAAGCAGGCGGTCGAAAAGTCGATGCAATACGCCTACCGCGACCGCAAGCGGCGCAAGCGCACGTTCCGCGCCTTGTGGATCCAGCGGCTCAACGCGGCGGTGCGTCCGTTCGGCCTGACCTACAGCCGGTTTATCGCCGGTCTGGCCAAAGCCGAGATCATGATCGATCGCAAGGTGCTGTCCGATCTCGCGATCCGCGAGCCGGAGGCGTTTGCGATGATCGTGGAGCAGGTCAAGGCGGCGCTGCCGGCCGAGCCTGCCAAGGTCGCGGCCTGACCGTCCTTATTGATCCGAGGCCTTTCTACGTCATGGCCGGGCTTGACCCGGCCATCCACGTCTTGCCTGCGGAAGATAAGACGTGGATGCCCGCGACAAGCGCGGGCATGACGGCGGAGAGGTAAGCTCAAGGCTTGCCATGTCCAATCTCGACCAGCTTCAGCAGCAGATCCTCACAGACATTGCTGCCGCTTCCGACGAAGCGGCGCTGGAAGCGGTGCGCGTCGCGGCACTCGGCAAGAGTGGTTCGGTCTCCGCGCTGCTGAAGACGCTCGGCACCATGACGCCGGACGAGCGCAAGCTCCAAGGCCCGCTGATCAACGGACTGAAAGATGCGGCCAATGCCGCATTGACCGAACGCAAGACCGCGCTCGCGGGCGCGGCGCTGACCGCACGGCTCAACACCGAGAGCATCGACGTCACGCTGCCGGTGCGCGAAGCGCCGTTCGAAGCGGGACGCGTGCATCCGATCAGCCAGGTGATCGACGAACTCACCGCGATCTTTGCCGACATGGGCTTCGCGGTCGCGGAAGGTCCGGACATCGAGACCGACGACTACAACTTCACCAAGCTGAATTTTCCCGAGGGCCATCCGGCCCGCGAGATGCACGATACGTTCTATATGAACCCGCAGGCCGACGGCTCGCGGCTGCTGCTGCGCACCCATACGTCGCCGGTGCAGGTGCGCACCATGCTGGCGCAGAAGCCACCGATCCGCGTGATCATCCCAGGTCGCACCTATCGCAGCGACTCGGATCAGACGCACACGCCGATGTTTCATCAGGTCGAAGGCCTGGTGATCGACAAGGGCGCGCATCTCGGTCACCTGAAATGGATCCTGGAAGAATTCTGCAAGGCGTTCTTCGAAGTCGACAATGTGAAGATGCGCTTCCGGCCGTCCTTCTTCCCGTTCACCGAGACGTCGATGGAAGTCGACATCCAGTGCAAGCGCGACAAGGGCGAGATCCGATTCGGCGAAGGCGAGGATTGGCTCGAAATCCTCGGCTGCGGCATGGTGCATCCGAACGTGCTGCGCAATTGCGGCGTCGACCCCGATGAGTATCAGGGCTTCGCCTGGGGCATGGGCATCGACCGCATCGCAATGCTGAAATACGGCATGCCGGATCTGCGCGCCTTCTTCGAGGCTGACGTCCGCTGGCTTAATCACTATGGCTTCCGCCCGCTCGATCTTCCGACTCTCGCCGGAGGACTGAGCACATGAAGTTCACCCTCGCCTGGCTGAAGGATCATCTCGACACTTCCGAGCCGCTCGACTCCATCGTCGAGAAGCTCACCATGATCGGCCTTGAGGTCGAGAATCTCGAGGACAAGGGTAAGTCGCTCGCGCCCTTCACCATCGCGCGCGTGATCTCGGCCGAGCAGCATCCGAATGCCGACCGGCTGCGCGTCTGCATGGTCGATACAGGCGATGGCACGCCAGTGCAGGTGGTGTGCGGCGCGCCGAATGCGCGTGCCGGATTGATCGGCGTGTTCTCGCCGCCCGGCACTTACATTCCGGGCAAGGACATCACGCTCGGAATCGGCACCATCCGCGGCGTCGAAAGCCGCGGTATGCTGTGCTCGGGCGCGGAGCTGCAAACCTCCACCGACCATGACGGCATCATCGAACTGCCGGCGGATGCGCCGATCGGCAAGCCTTATGCCGAATGGGCCAAGCTCAACGACCCGGTGATCGAGATCAACCTGACGCCGAACCGACCGGACTGCACGGCAGTGCACGGCATCGCGCGCGATCTCGCCGCCGCCGACATCGGCAAATTCATCGATCCGGCGATCAAGCCGGTGAAGGGCGCGTTCCCCAATCCAGTGAAAGTGACGCTCGATTTCAGCGACACGCCGCCGCTCTGCCCGGCCTTCGGGCTGCGCCTGGTGCGCGGCGTCAAGAACGGCCCGTCGCCGGAATGGCTGCAACGCCGCCTCACCGCGATCGGACTGCGCCCGATCAATGCGCTGGTCGACATCACCAACCTGATGACCTACGACCGCGGCCGCCCGCTGCATGTGTTCGACGCCAAGAAGGTGCACGGCAATCTTGTGGTCCGGCGCGCGAAAATGGGCGAGAGCGTGCTGGCGCTCGACGGCCGCATCTACACGCTCGACGAGACAGTCTGCGTGATCGCCGATGACAAGGGCGTCGAGTCGATCGCCGGCATCATGGGCGGCGAAGCCTCGGGTTGCGACGAGACCACCACCGACGTGCTCATCGAATCCGCGCTGTGGGTCCCGAACAACATCGCATCGAGCGGCCGCAAGCTTGGCATCAATTCCGACGCGCGCTACCGCTTCGAGCGTGGCGTCGATCCGGCGTTTATGATTCCCGGACTGGAAATGGCGACCCAGTTGGTGCTCGATCTCTGCGGCGGTTCGCCATCGGAGATCACGGTGACCGGCGAGGTGCCGGCGCCAGAACTGATCATCAATTTTCCGCTGAGCGAGGTGAAGCGCCTTACCGGCGTCGACGCGACGCCGGCCGAAACACGGCGTATCCTGACGCGTCTTGGTTTCTTCGTCGCAGGGCCCGACGACACGATGAAGGTCGCGGTGCCGACCTGGCGGCCGGATATCGAAGGCAAAGCCGACATCGTCGAAGAGGTCATCCGCATCATCGGGCTCGATCGCGTGAAGGCAACGCCGTTCCCGCGTGGCGACGCCGCGCGTAAGCCGGTGCTGACGCCGATCCAGGTGCGCACCCGCAAAGGCAAACGCGCGCTGGCGGCGCGCGGCATGGTCGAAGCAGTGACCTGGTCGTTCATCTCGAAAGATCGAGCGACGCATTTCGGCGGCGGCGGCGACGCGCTGGCGCTCGCCAATCCGATCGCGGCCGACCTCTCCGACATGCGGCCGAGCCTGATCCCCGGCCTGGTCGCGGCGGCGCAAAAGAATGCCGACCGCGGCTTCGGCGATGTCGCGCTGTTCGAGGTCGGCCAGGTGTTCCGCGGCACACAGCCGCAGGATCAACTGATCGCAGCCACCGGCGTGCGTCGCGGATTGGCAAAAAGTACCGGACGTGGCCGGCATTGGTCGAATGGTGGAGCGGCGGCCGACGCCTTTGACGTGAAAGGTGACGCGCTCGCGGCGTTGGTCGCCGCAGGCGCTCCGCCCCTGGCGCTGCAGATCGTGCCGGGCGGGCCCGCCTGGTTTCATCCCGGCCGGTCGGGCACGATTCAGATCGGACCGCAGAACGTGCTCGGCCATTTCGGCGAGCTGCATCCCGCAAGCCTGCAGGCGCTCGGCGCTGAAGGGCCGCTCGCTGCCTTCGAGGTGATCCTCGATCGCATTCCCGAGCCGAAGGCCAAGCCGACCCGCGCCAAGCCGGTGCTCGATCTCTCGCCGTTCCAGCCGATCGTGCGCGACTTCGCCTTCGTCGTCGACCGTGCGGTAAAGGCCGGCGATCTCGCGCGCGCGGCGCAGAATGCCGACAAGAAACTGATCACGGATGTCGGCGTATTCGACATCTATGAAGGCAAAGGCATCGATCCCGGCAAGAAGTCGATCGCGATCGCCGTCACGCTGCAACCGCGTGAGAAGACCATGACCGATCAGGAGATCGACGCGGTCGCCGGCAAGGTCGTCGCCGAAGTCACCAAGCGCACCGGCGGCACGCTGCGCGGTTAAGGCTCTCTATTGAAGCTCTAGAATTCCTGCCGCTTCGGCGCGCTGCGTTTCACCGCGCCCTTCGCCTTCGCGGCCGGCTCGTCGCGCAACACGCCGAAGCTGCGCAGGATCTCGTTCGCCGCGCGCTCGCCGGTTTCCCATGCGCCCTCGACGCTGCCCCAGGCAGTATCATGCGCGGCTTCACCCGCGAACCACAGCCGTGCGCTCAACGCCTCACGCAGCACCGCGCGCGATCCCGCGCCACCCGGTGAAGCCGACGACCAGCCGCCGCGGATCAGCGGATCGCTACTCCAGCGTGTCGCATGGCTGCGGCCGACGGATTTGCGGATATCGCCGCCATAGAGTCCGGCGAGCCAATCGGCGGCGTAGGCAATCATCGCGGCCTCGCCCTGCGCTGCAAGATCGCGCCCGAACGCGCCGCCGACATCGATGGTGCAGAGCGGCGTGCGTCCGATATTCGCCAGCAGCGCGCCGGTACGCGGGCCATCCGACTTCTCAAACACCAGATCGTCGCGCGACAATCCGAACGGATTGCCGTTGAGTTCCAGCGCGATGCGCTCATAGGTCCCGGGCTTGAGCCGCGCGATGGCGTCGCTGTGCCGCTTCGGCAACTCGGGCGTGAAGCGGATCGCATCGCTCGCCAGCACGCCGGTCGAGACCGTGACAATCACCGCGCGCGCAGCGAGCCGCCCCTGCCTGGTATCCAGCGCAACGCCGTCACGACCTGCCCATTCGACGCGCGTCACAGGATTGTCGAGTTGCGTCCGCAAACCCGAACCGAGCTTCGCGACCAACGCGCCATAGCCCTGGCGGCAGAAGCCATTCGGCTCGCGGTCGGCGGCGCGCGCGAGATCGACCGCGGAGACTTCGGTGAGATCCTTCGACGTTGCGTAAGGTCCGAGCAGAAACTCGACCGACGTGCGCCAGTCCGCCAGCTCGCGCGGCAGCAGCTGTGCCGCGGCGATGTCACGTCCGCTGCGGGCCGCATCGCCGATGGCGCGGTTGGCGCGCACCGACGCCGCGAGGAAATCCTCCAGTTCGCCCTCGCGCGCGTTGCGGCGACCGATGCGGACGCGCTGGCCACGCGGCGCGGGGTCGATGTCGAGCTTCGCCTCCGCCGCGAGCTTCGCCACTGGATTGGTCTCACGTCCGCGAATCCCACGGGCGGCGCGGTCATACGGCACGCCGAATGTCGTCATGTCGGTGTAGCAGCGCCCGCCGACCCGCGGCGACGCTTCGATCAGGACATAACGCTGCCCGGCCGCAGCCAGCCGTCTGCCCGCCGCGATCCCGGCCGCGCCGGCACCGATGATCGCCACGTCAACGTCGGTCGGCCGCGAAATGGCGCCAAGCGCCGGCGCCGCGACCAGTGAGGCCGCGCCGGTCAGCAACGAGCGGCGGCTGATGCCGCGCATGGTTTCCGAATGCTTGTGTTTCACGCAGCGCACCATGCCCGATCAGTCACTTACCGGCAATCGTATGATGAATGCTTCGTTGTCACAGCTTCGCGCGTGAACCAAATCGCAAACAGTTTCGACTTAAATACGAGACGAGAATACCAGACAAGAGACGCGGCATACCCGCGCCGAATACGCAGGAAGCGTGTCATGGGTTGGATGCTGGATGACGTCGGTGGCGCCATCGCGCGTTACCTCGAAAAGCCGGCGCAGGGCTATGAACCCTTCACGCCGAGCGATCCCGAAGCCTTGCGGGCGAGCCTGCGTCCCGGCGACGTGCTGCTGATCGAAGGCAACAGCCACATTTCCGGCGTCATCAAATACCTCACTCAATCAACCTGGTCGCACGCGGCGCTTTATGTCGGGCGCATCGGCGACCGTGAAACCGCCGACGGTGAGCCGCTGGTGCTGGTCGAGGCCAATATCGGCGTCGGCGTCATGGCCGCGCCGCTGTCGAAATATCTGCGCTACCACACCCGCATCTGCCGCCCCACCGGACTGACGCCGGAGGATCGCGCGCGGGTCTGCGCCTTCGCCGCCGAGCGGATCGGCTTCGACTATGACTTGAAGAACATTCTCGACCTGCTGCGCTATCTGTTTCCGCTGCCGGTGCCGCAGCGCTGGCGCCGGCGCATGATGGCGCTCGGCTCTGGCCACCCGACACGCATCATCTGCTCGGCGCTGATCGCGCAGGCTTTCGATTCGGTGCGCTATCCGATCCTGCCGCGTGTCACGCAGGCCGCGAGCGAAGCCGCGCGCCGCGAGATCATGGAAATCCGCCATTCGTCGCTCTACGCACCGCGCGACTTCGACATCTCGCCGTATTTCGAGGTGGTCAAGCCGACGCTGACCAGCGGCAATTTCGACTACAAAGCGATGCACTGGGCCGACCTGCCGGAAGCGTCGGATTGCGACGGCTTGCCACTGGTGCCGACCGACGTCGAGCAGCTTGCGCCGGCGCGATAGGTTTTAGGTCTCTCGACCCGCGCCGTCATGCCCGGAGAGAGATTGTGCCGACAGGAAAGCATCCCCACATCTGTCATCCCGGGCAATGACACCTGTTGAGGAGCTCCAATGTTCGATGCGGCCGCGAAGGCGTTGGCGCAGATTCTCTCGCCGCCGATGCGTGCGATTCTCTGGAAATCGATCGGCTTGGCGCTGATCCTGATCGTGCTGCTTGGCATTGCGCTGCACCGCGCGTTGCTGTGGCTCGCCACCGCCGGCGAGGGTTGGGCGGAAAACGCGCTTGGCTCCGCCTGGAACACACCGCTCAGCATCCTGCTTTGGGTGATCTCGTTTGCCGTAGGCCTCGGCATCCTGTTCGGCTCGGTATTCCTGATGCCGGCGGTGACCTCGTTCGTCGCGAGCTTCTTCGTCGACGACATCGCGGGCCAGGTGGAGCGCACGCATTACCCGGCCGATGCGCCCGGCCGCGAGGTGCCGCTGGCGCGCTCGGTGTGGGAAGGTTTCAAGGCGGCTTCGCTCTCGGTGCTGCTCTATCTCTGCTGCCTGCCGTTCCTGCTGTTTGCGGGGCTCGGCTTGGTGATGTTTTTTCTGGTCACGGCCTTCCTGCTCAGCCGTGAATATTTCGAGCTGGCGGCGATGCGGTTTCATCCGGCCGATGAAGCCAAGCGGCTGCGCAAACAGCATGCCGGGACAATATTCGCGGCCGGGCTGCTGATCGCGCTGTTCGTCTCGATCCCGATCGTCAACCTCGCCACCCCGCTCTTCGGCATGGCGCTGATGGTGCACATGCATAAACGGCTGTCGGGACGACACACCGAGTTGCTCGAGCCGCGGCGCCGGTAACGCGGCTCAGTCCCTGACCAGATCGGTCAGCAGACTCGCCGCGACCGAGAGCTTGGAGAGCGTCAGGCCAGACGCTGCGATGTTGTGGACCGAGTGGCGCACCCGTTCCACGCCCTCCTTGTTCGCGGCAATCCAGGAATCCACTGCCTTCTGGCCGCTTTCGCCCTGCGCCAGCATCGCCGCGCCGATGCGCCGTTCGGCCTCGCCGATGGTGTCGAGCGCGCGGTCGAGCGCGAGCCGGTCGAAATAATCCGAAACCTTGATCGCATCGGCGGCGCGCGCAATCTGGTCGAGTTGAAAATAGGATTCCGCCGCGAAATAAGTCGTCGCGACATCGGCGATCTTGCGCTTGGTCCGGTCCGCCACCAGCACGATATCCGGCGCGGCCGTGAGGCCCGGCAGGTTTGCCAGCCGCCGCGCCAGCGCCTCCGGCACGCCGGCTTTGACCAGATCGTTGGCGCGCGCCTCGCGCCCGGCCGCGGCCTCGGGCGACAAGGCGCCACCATCAAGCGCGGCCTCCACCTCGGCGATGCCGTCGCGATAGTGATCGACGATCGAGGCGAGTCCTTGCTTCAGATCGACGTTGCGCAGGAACCAGACCAGCCGGTCGAGCAGCAGGTTCTGCACCGAACGGAACATGCCGAGCTGCACATCGCTCGCGATCTCGTTGTCGAGCTCCTCGATCGCGGTGTTGAGCGCGGTCATGCCGTAGCTGTCACGCGCCGCCGCGAAGGCCGCGGCGATCTCCGGCTCCGATGCGCCGGTCTGATCCGAGATGCGCACCACCAGCGACGGCCCGCCGCGATTGATCATCGAATTGGCGAGCTGGGTGACAATGATCTCGCGGCGCAGCCGATGCTGCTCGATCGCGTCGGGGAAGGCTTTGCTGATCGCGGACGGGAAATAGCGACCGAGCTCGCGCGCGAGATATGGATCGTCTGGCACGGACGAATGGACCAAGTCGTCATTGAGCGAGAGCTTAGCATAGGCCAGCAGCACCGCGATTTCGGGTCGCGTGAAGGACTGGCCGCGGCGCACCCGCTCGGCGATCTCCTTGTCGTCGGGCAGATATTCCACTGCGCGGTCGAGCAGGCTGCGGCCTTCCAGCGTCGGGATCAGCCGCTGCTGGAAACCGAAATCTTCCGTCCCGCGCCGCTCGGCGAGCGAGATCGACAGCGTCTGTTGATAATTATTGCGCAGCACCAGCCGGCCGACATCCTCGGTCATCTCGGCGAGCATCGCGTTGCGCTGCTCCAACGCGAGGCGGCCATCGGCCACCGGCTTTGAGAAGGCGATCTTGAGATTCACCTCGACGTCCGACGTGTTGACGCCGGCGGAATTGTCGATCGCGTCGGTATTCAGGCGCACGCCCTTGAAGGCTGCCTCAATACGCCCACGCTGGGTCATGCCGAGATTGGCGCCCTCGCCGATCACCTTGCAGGCCAGCTCCGCGCCGGTGATGCGGATCGGATCATTGGCGCGATCACCCACCGCCTCATCGCTTTCGACCGCGGCCCGGACATAGGTGCCGATGCCGCCAAAGAACAGCAGATCGGACGGCACCATGAGGATCGCGCGCATCACCTGCTGCGGCGTTGCGGTGTCGTTCTCAAGGCCGAGCAGCGCCTTCGCCTCGGGCGAAAGCTTGATTTCCTTTGCCGAGCGCGGAAATACGCCGCCGCCCTGCGAGATCAGCGCCTTGTCGTAATCCTGCCAGCTTGAACGCGGCAGATCGAACAGCCGCTGACGCTCGGTGAAACTCTTTTCCGGATTTGGATTTGGATCGATGAAGATATCGCGATGATCGAACGCCGCGACCAGCTTGGTGGTCTTCTCGCGCAGCAGGCCGTTGCCGAACACATCGCCCGACATGTCACCGACGCCGGTGACAGTGAATGGCGTTTTCGAGATGTCGATATCCATCTCGCGGAAATGCCGCTTCACCGATTCCCACGCCCCCCGCGCGGTGATACCCATCTTCTTGTGGTCATAACCGACTGAGCCACCTGACGCGAAAGCGTCGCCAAGCCAGAAGCCGTGCTCGATCGCGATATCGTTGGCAATGTCGGAAAAGGTCGCCGTGCCCTTGTCGGCAGCAACCACCAGATACGGATCGTCGTCATCGTGGCGCACCACATCGTCCGGCGGAATCAGTTTTCCGTCCGCTCCGATATTGTCGGTGATGTCGAGCAGCGCATCGATGAACAGTGTGTAGGCCGCGACGCCCTCGGCCTGGACCGCCTCGCGTTGCACAGGTTTCCTGGCCAGGATTTGCGGCAGGAATTTCGGTACGAAGCCGCCCTTGGCACCGACCGGCACGATGACCGCGTTCTTCACCTGCTGCGCCTTCACCAGGCCGAGCACTTCGGTGCGGAAATCCTGTGGCCGGTCGGACCAGCGGATGCCGCCGCGCGCCACTTTGGCGAAACGCAGATGCACGCCTTCGACACGCGGCGAGTAGACGAAGATTTCGTAGAGCGGGCGCGGCAGCGGCAGGTCGTCGATCTTGCGGCTGGAATATTTGATCGAGATCAGCGGCTTCGGCTGCCCATCGGTATCGAGCTGGAACAGGTTGGTGCGGATCGCCGACTGAACCGCGTTGACGAAGCGGCGCAGGATGCGATCCTCATCGAGGCTGTCCACGGCTTCCAGCGCCCGCTCGATCGCAGCGACGATCTCGGCTTCGCGCGTCGCGCGGTCGGCGCCACCGGCTTTCGGGTGCGGATCGAAGCGTGCGTGAAACAGCGCGACGATCTTTTCCGCCGTGCCGGGATGGCGTTGCAGCGTGGTCCAGAGATAATCCTGCGAATACGGGATGCGGATCTGGCGCAGATACCGCGCGATGGCGCGGATCAGCGCCACGTCACGCCACATCAACCCGGCCCCGAGCACCAATGCATTGAAACCGTCATTTTCGGCGGCGCCGCTCATCACGACCAGGAATGCCGCCTCAAGCCGAAGCTTGGCGGCATCGAGATCGATTGCGCCGCCTTCGGTCTCCAGCGTCATGTCGTGGAACCAGACGACCGGCGCCCCCTCATAATGCGGTTCAATGCTGTGGGTCCGCTCATCGACGACACGGAAGCCCATATTCTCCAGCACCGGCACGCGCTCCGAGAGCGCGATCGGGCGGTTGTAGCTCCACACCTTGAGACCGAGCGTGCCGTGGCCTTCTTCCACAAGCGGATGGAAATCCACGCCCAGCGGCTTCGCGGCCGACAGGGTTTCCATGACGCGGAGGTCGGCCGCTGCGTTGGCCGGCGTGTATCTGTCCTGAAAGCCATCGGAGAAGGCGTCGCGATAGTGCGCCAACAAGCCGCGGGCCCGCGCCGGTTCGTAGATGGTTTCGAGCTCATGCGCGAAGCCATCGGTCCAGCTACGCACCAAGGCTTCGACGTTGCGTTCCAGAGTCTCGCGGTCGGGATCGGGCGTCGCGCCCTCGCGGCGGCCGATGATGAAATGAACCCGCACCAGCGGACCGTCCGGGAAGAACGGGTAATAGGCGCTGACGTGGCCCTTGTAGGTCGTCGCGAGATACTGGCCGATCGCGACGCGGGTATCGCTGCTGTAACGGTCGCGCGGTACATACACGAGCACCGACACGAAGCGGTCGAAACGATCGCGGCGCGCCAGCACCCGCACGCGGGGGCGTTCCTCGAGTTGCAGGATCGCATTGGCGAAGCGGAACAGCGTGTTCTCGTCGATCTGGAACAACTCGTCGCGCGGATAGGTGTCCAGCACGTTGGCCAGCGCCTTGCCGGAATGGGTATTCGGATCGAAGCCGGCCGCGCCGATGACCGCGTCGACCTTGCGGCGCAGGTAGGGAATCGAATGTGTCGAGCGGGTATAGGCCGTCGACGTGAACAGCCCGACGATTCGGAATTCGCCGACCAGATTGCCCTCGGCATCGAAGCGCTTCACGCCGACATAATCCATGTAGATGCGGCGATGGACCTTCGAACGCACCGCAGCCTTGGTGACGATCAGGAGCTGCGGTTCGTTGAGAAAGACACGGATCTCCGGTGTAATGGTCACCAATTGGTACCCGCGGCGCAGCACGTGCAGGTCGGGCGAGCGCATCACGCCCAACGCGGTTTCGTGGTCCGGCTCGAGCGTGTTGCCGTCCTTCGAGAGGGTGTATTCGCGCACGCCGAGGAAGGTGAAGTTGTTGGCGCCCAGCCATTCAAGGAACTGGATCGCTTCACCGATCTCTTCCACCGGCAGCGGCGGAGGGTTGGTCTTCAGGTCCGCAATCAACGCGCCGACGCGCGCCAGGATGTCGCGCCAGTCCTGTACCGCGAGGCGCACCTCGGCGAGCACCTGTTCGAGACCCTGCACCACCTCGTCGCGGCGTCCCGCGTCGTCCATCCGGTCGGTGTGAATATGGATGACGCTCTCGCGCAACGCCTGGGCACCGGCCTTTGGGCCGTTGTTGAAGCCGGTGAGCCGGCCGCTGCCATCACGCTCAACCGTGAAGATCGGATGCGCGACCAGCTTCAACTCGATGCCGCGCTCGACCAGTTCGCCGAGCACCGAATCGAGCAGGAACGGCATGTCGTCGTTGACGATCTCCAGCACTGAGACCCGCTGGCCGGCCGGCGAGTCGTAACGGATCTTCGGAGCGTCGGGCCGGCGGATCGCGAGCGCCGCCCAGGCGTCGCGCGCAAACCCGATCAGACTGTCGCGTTCATAGGCCGCGAGATCTTCAGGGCTGGCGCGCCCGAACAGCGCGTCCACAAAGGTAGCAGGAATCGGCAAATGGGGCGTCTCGTCCATAGGAATTCCCTCCGGCAGGGAACGCACGGTAGAACAGACGTGTGACAATCATCCAAGGCAGCGGCGTGGCGAACATGCTCTGATTCTTGCGGCCAAGTCTTCCAAACAAAGTCCGCGCTAGCCTTGGGCGCCACGGACAAATTCCGTCATTTCGCGGTTGAAACGCGGCGCATCCTCTGCGAACGGGCAATGGCCCGCGTCCGGATAGAGCGAGAGTCTGGCGCCCGGTATGGCGGACGCGGTCCAGCGGCCCATGATCGGCAGGACGATCGCATCCTTCTCGCCATGGGTGACCAGCACCGGGAGCTTCAGCTTCGGCAGCAGGTCCCCCGGATTCTCGGTGCGTTGCATCAGCGCCTGGCGCACCGGCGTGGGCACCAGCATGTTGTAGGCGAGAATCTCCTCATAATCGTCTTGCGAGGGCTGGAGCGCGAAACAGCCGCGCACGAAGCCGCGTGTCGCTGCGATCATGGTCGGCAGGTTGTCCTCGGGCATTTTGACAAGATGCACGCGCGACGGCCCCGACGCGGCCGCATCGGTGCGGCCCACCGCGCCGACGAAATTGATCCCCGCGACCTTCTCGGCCCCATGCGCGCGGAGGTAATCCTGGATCACGCGCCCGGCATAGGACCAGCCGACCAGCACCGGTTTCCGGAGCCCGGTCGCCGCCATTACGGCTGCGATATCGCCGGCCCAGCGGGCGTCGTCGGTGTAGCTTGCCTTGTCGAGCGGCTTTCCGGAACGCCCGTGGCCGCGCAGGTCGATCGCGATCATCCGGAATGCGGAAGCCAGTGCCGGGTCTTCCAGCTGCGCGCGCCACGCGAGGTGGCACTGGAACACCCCGTGCAGCAGCAGGATCTCCGGCCCATTGGGATTTCCGGCCTCATAGGCCGCGATTGTCACGCCGTCCGGCGATGTCACATTGATCGGCTTCATGCTCTCGCCTCCGCGCGCGTTTGATCGCATTATAGCGCCATGACGATGATGGTTCGCCTGCTTCTCGTTTCCTTGGTCTCAATCGGGCTTGTCTCGCCCCTCGCGGCCCAGACCGCGCCGCGCGGCGTGGTCGTGGCGCAGGAGGCGCGCGCGGCGCGCATCGGGGCGGACGTGCTGGCGCGCGGCGGCAACGCGGTCGACGCCGCGGTCGCGGTGGGTTTCGCGATGGCGGTGACCTATCCGCGGGCGGGCAATATCGGCGGCGGCGGCTTCATGCTGATCCATCTGGCGGCCAGCGGGCTGACCTCCGCGATCGACTATCGCGAGACCGCGCCGGCGGCGGCGACGCGCGACATGTTCCTCGACGCCAACGGCGAGGCCGATCCGAAGAAGTCGCGCGATTCGGCTCTGTCGATCGGCGTGCCCGGCACCGTTGCCGGCATGGCAATGGCGCTCGATCGTTATGGTTCTGGCAAATTCTCGCTGGCGGACCTGATCGCGCCGGCCATCGTGCTGGCGCGCGACGGCATCCCGATCGAGGCCGACGTGGCCGACTCCCTGCCGTTCTGGAGCGAGCGCATGCGGCGCTGGCCGGCGTCGGCGAAGATCTTCCTCAACACCGACCGGCTGGTGCAGCGCGATCTTGCCGCGACGCTTGCTGCAATCGCGCGCGACGGACCGGATGGTTTCTACAAGGGCCGAGTCGCCGAGACACTGGCCGCGGCGATCCGTGAGGCCGGCGGCATCATGACCACCGCCGATCTCGCGAATTATCGCGCCATCGAGCGCATGCCGATGCGTGGGATCTATCGCGGCCACACCATTCTCTCGATGCCGCCCTCGTCATCAGGCGGCGTGGTGCTGGTCGAGATGCTCAACATCCTGGAGGGTTACGACCTTGGTTCACTCGACGCGCCTGCGCGCGCGCATCTCTTGGTTGAAGCGATGAAGCGCGCCTATGCCGATCGGGCCGTCTTCCTCGGCGATCCCGAACAGGTGAATGCGCCGCTCGCACAACTGACCTCGAAGGATTACGCCGCGACGTTGCGCGCCACGATCGATCCGGCGCGTGCGACACCCGGCAACGCCATCCGTCCGGTGCTTGCGCCGCGTCGCGAGGGCAGCAACACGACGCATTTTTCGGTGATGGATGCCGCCGGCAATGCGGTCTCGAACACCTATACGCTCAACTTCAGCTATGGCCTCGGCATGGTGGCCGAAGGCACCGGCGTGCTGCTCAACAATGAGCTCGATGACTTCGCAGCCAAGCCTGGCGCGCCCAACGCGTACGGCCTGACCGGCGGCGAGGCCAATGCGCCGGGGCCCGGCAAACGGCCGCTGTCCTCGATGACGCCGACCATCGTGTTGAAGGACGGCAAGGCCGTCGTCGTGACCGGCTCGCCCGGCGGCAGCCGGATCATCAATGCCGTGCTGCAGGTGATCGTCAACACGCTCGATCTGAAGATGCCGATCGGCGACGCGGTCGCCGCGCCGCGGCTACATCAGCAATGGATTCCAGAAGAAGTGCAGGCCGAAACAGCGATGCCGCGCGATGTCGTCGATGGGTTGATTGCGCGCGGCCATCGCGTGATGACGATCCGGCCCGCGACCTCGGCAAACTCGATCGCGGTCGCGCAGGACGGCGCAATCGTCGGCGCCGCGGATATGCGGACCCGCGGCGCGCTCGCGGCCGGTGAATAATCACATCATCGGCACGCGCACCATCGCCGCCGCCAGGATCGGGATCAGCAGAAACACCGCAGCTTCCGTGAGCAACAGCTTGCGCACCCACGCGATGTCACTCGCACCCGGCGCAAAACCCGGCTCCCGGTTAGCGCGGCGACGCCATGCCAGGAACTTGATCGTCGGCGGCGCCGAGAGCACGCCGACGACGGCGAAGGCCCAGAGCTTGGCCCAGAACCACGGATTGCTCATAAAGAATTCAGGCCCGCGCAGCCCGTAATAGACGCGGCCGAAGCCAACCACGAGAATCAATACGGCCGAGATGCCGTAGATGGCGTCGAGCGCGCCGATGATTCGCAGCTCACCGAGCGTCATTCCGAGACGCAGCATCGCGGCCTCGGCGGCGATCACGCCGGCGATCGCGAAGACCAGAACATGATGAGCGATGGAGAGCCAAAGGTCAGTCATGACAACGCTTCCTGTATATGTAATCATTGTTTACATATACAGGAAGTAAACGATGTCAACATCAAATCGCAAGGCCGGCTATCACCATGGCGACCTGCGTAATGCGCTGATCGAAGCCGGCCTCCAACTGATTGAAAAGAATGAGTTTTCAAAGATCGGCCTGCGCGAAGCGGCGCGCGCCGCGAAGGTCTCGCCGGGCGCGCCTTACCGGCATTTTGCCAGCCGCGAGGCGTTGCTGGCGGCGATCGCGGCGCGTGGCTTCGAGACGCTCACCGCGGCGTCCGAGACGGTAAAGCAGGAGCACCCGGGCTCACCGCTCAATCGGCTGGGACACGTCTATCTCGATTTCGCGCTCGCGAACCGCAACCTGTTCCGGCTGATGTTCAGCGGCGAATTGCGCAAGCAGGACCATCCCGAACTGATGGACGCAGCGCAACGTTCGATCCAATCGCTGCAGGCGGCGATGCGTTCGACCGGAACGCTGCACACGCGCGAAGCGTCGGTCGGCGCCTGGGCGCTGGTGCATGGCCTCGCGCATCTGCTGGTCGACGAACAGCTCTCGCCCGACCTGATGGAAGGCGAGGCCCGCGACCGGCTGATCAGCACCGTGACGGAAATTTACGGCAAAGGTCTGCGCGCGAAGTAGCCTGATAAGCTAAGGCCAGTGCCAGCGCGCAACCGTGACGATCCAGTCCGGCAGCGGCAATGTCGACAGCACAAACTCGGTCGAGATCGAAAGCGCCACCGCGCCGATCAGCGAGACCACCGTGCCGGCGATGATGCCAGGGCCGAACACCTCATGCTCGCGCGTGAGCAGTCTTGCGGCATGGATCCGGAACACGATCGAAAGCCGCTGGATTGGGACCACCACCGTCACCGGCGCAATCGCCATCGCGCAATAGATGAACATTTGCGAGATACAGACCAGCACGCCCGAGATCGTGAACCACTTCAGTGACTCGCGATGCATCCCGCGGAAATGGCTGAGCTGCCCAGGCAAAATCAGGATCAGGAGCACGACCAGCGTCGCCGCGGAATAAGACACCACGCCCGCCGCGAGCGCGCCGGTCACGCCTTTATCCTCGAGCGCGAAGCGCACCATCACCGGGCTCGATCCGTAACCGATCGCCGACAGCAGGGTGAACAGATAGCCCTCGAGATAGCGCGGCTTGAACGCCGGTATCGCGGGCGCAACGTCAACGGCTTCCGCGATAACGGCGATCTTCGGCTGCTCGCTGCGAGCCTGTTTAAAGGTGAAGATCGGCCCGACAAGAATCATCGCAATGCCGAGAATGCGCAGTGGCGTGAGGACTTCGCCCAGCACCACGATCGCCATCACCAGCGATACGATCAGGCTGAATTGCTGCACTGGAGCGACCAGATTTGCGCCGATCGCCTTGGTCGCATGGTAGTTGCAGTAGCGCCCCCAAATAAAATGTACGACGCCCGCGCCGCACAGCGCGAGCAGCGTTGCGTTGGAAAATTGCGCGATCGCGCCGAGGCTGCCAACGGCAAGCGCCGCGAGCGCAAAGATAGGCACCCCGAGCGGGACCGTGACCGCGAGCGCTTGCAGCGCCGAGCCGGTGAGCACACCGCGGCGCGCGCTGGCATTGTTGAACGCGAAAGTCGCCGCCGCGATCAGTGCAAGAAAGCCCCCGAGCACGGCGCTATTCCTGCGTCAGATGTTTACGCATGATCGCTTCCGGTGCACTTGAATCGATTTCGGATCACGCATGCGGCCAGTGCCATTGCAGGAATGGCGACCAGCTCGCCGGCAGCCAGGATTCGACATAAGGCTGCGCGTCGCCGCTCAACGCCAGCACGATTACCCCGAGAAACGAGATCACCGTGCCGAGAATGATCTCGGTACCAAACACCTCATGATCAGGATTCATGCGCTGCGCGAAATAGAGACGCCACACGCTCGCAAGGCCGAGGATCGGCGCAATGATCGTCACCGGCGCAAGCGCCAATGCCATGTAAGCGAAGACCTGCGAGATGTAGACCATGATGCCGGAGCTCAGGAACAGCTTGGCCGCAACCGGATCGACGTGACGTACCTCGTGGCGCCGGCGCGGCGACAGCAGCAACAACACCAGAACGACGATCGTGGCGGAACCGGCGGCGATGATGCCCCCGGACAGACTCGCCGCAAGACCCTGACCCCCGACGGAATAGCGCACCAGCGCGGGGCTGACGCCGTAGCAGAGCGCGGCGAGCAATGCGAAGGCATAGCCTTCCACATAACGCGGCGTGAACGTGGCTTGGTTCGGCATGGCAGCGCCCTGGCCCCGCGGCACAAATAGTGGTCCGGCGAGAACCATCACGATCCCGAGGATGCGCAGTGGCGTCAGAGTCTCCCCAAGGAAGAAGACCGCGAGCCCGAGCGAGACCAGCCCGCTGAACTGCATCACCGACCCGGCGAGTGTCGCCCCGATCGCCCGTAGCGCGCGGTAGTTGCTGCCGCGTCCGATGATGAAGTGGCTGACGCCGACGGCAGCGAACACCGCGACGGATTGGCCGGAGAGCTGGAACAGGCGGCCTGGATTGCCCGTAGCCATCAGCGCCACCAAAAAAATCGGCAATCCGACCGAGACGGAGAGCGTGGTCGCGACCGCGGCGGAGCCGGTCAGGACGCCGCGCCGCACCGCGGCATTGGTCCAAGCGAAAACCGCGCCCGCCAGTAACGCGAAAAAAGCCCCCAGCACCGCGTTCCCCGCCTTCGCGTTATTATTGCCCGGGCCCTAAATCCAGTCCGGCTGCGTCATGCTCTAGGCGATCTACCGCGTGGCCGGAATGCGCGCGGCGGCAATGCTGTCCTTCGCCGGGTGCACGAGGCTGCGCGGGTGGCCGAGGCGACTCAGTACGGCCGGACGCGCCGCAGGTTGCGCACGATTCGCATGGGAGAGCGTGGCGCGGCGCGGCTCCGGCTGCCCGGCATCATGATCGCGGTCCCACCCATAGCCGGCAGGAACATGTCGGCCACGGCCGTTGCGCCGTCGATCTCGAGCCGCCGCTCGACGCGGGCCTCGTAAGGAAACAAAGGCTCGCGGCGCATCAACGCGACTCCTGAGACAGGGGATCGGCCGAAAAACCTCTGGAGCGGGCGAAGGGATTCGAACCCTCGACCCCGACCTTGGCAAGGTCGTGCTCTACCCCTGAGCTACACCCGCATTCCGAGAGGGTAAGCGGCCAGGATGGGTGTCGAGGCCGCTGGCGTTCCTATGCCAAATGCCGGACGGCATTGCAACCGCGCAGGTGACCGGGCCAGAAACCCATGACCGATCATTGTGAACGCGGGTTTGGATCGCTAGCCTTTTGTTTGCGCATGATCTTTCAGCTCCATTTTCCGGATTCCGGACCAGGACAGACGGATGCCCGCCACGCCAGATGAGCTTTTCGCGTTTCTCGACCGGCTCGGGATCCCGCACCGGACCGTCGCCCACCCGCCGCTTTTCACGGTGGAGCAGTCGCAGGCGCTGCGCGGCACGATCCCGGGCGGGCACACTAAGAATCTGTTCCTGAAAGACAAGAAGGACGCTTTTTTCCTGGTGGTCGCGTCGGAGGACGCCGTGATCGACCTGAAATCGCTGCATCGCCGCATCGGCGGTTCCGGCCGCTTCTCATTCGGGTCGGCCGAGCTGATGCTGGCGCTGCTCGGCGTCGAACCCGGCTCGGTCACACCATTCGGGGCCATCAACGACACCGAAGGCCGGGTGAGCGTGGTGCTCGACGAGGCCATGATGCATCACGAGACGCTGAATTATCACCCGCTGGTCAACACCATGACGACGTCGATCGCGCGGGACGACCTGGTCGCATTTCTGGCGGCGACGGGGCATCCTCCGGAAATCATGCCGGTGGCCCAGGCGGGCGGCTGAGCCGGATTGCATTCACCCCGGCTGTTACCATCTAATTGGCTTGCGGATGAGCTGGGAAAGCGTTTGAGGGCGGCATGATCTTGGAGAATAGCGGCGCGGCGACGGTGGCAGCGGGCGACGGCCTGATAAAAGATACCACCACGCAGGCGTTCATGAAGGACGTGATCGAGGAGTCCAAGCATCAGCCGGTGCTGGTGGACTTCTGGGCGCCGTGGTGCGGCCCGTGCAAGCAGCTCACGCCGGTCCTTGAGAAGGTCGTCAAGGCCGCCAAGGGCAAGGTCAAGTTGACCAAGATGAATATCGACGACCATCCGCAGATTCCCGGCCAGATGGGTATCCAGTCGATCCCCGCGGTGATCGCCTTCGTCAACGGCCAGCCGGCCGATGGTTTCCTCGGCGCGCTGCCCGAAAGCCAGGTGGTCGCGTTCCTAGAACGCATCACCAAGGGCGCGATCGGCGGCGAGGAGAAAGATCTGCTCGCGGCGGCCGATGCCGCGCTCGCCGAAGGCGACGTGGCCGGCGCTGCGGAGATCTACACCCATCTGATCGCGGAAGACGGCGCGAATGTCGGCGCGCTCGCGGGCCTCGCGCGCATTCATGTCGAGACCGGCGCGCTCGATCAGGCCAAAGAGACGCTGGCACTGGTGCCGGCCGCCAAGGTCAATGACGCGGCGGTCGCAGCGGCGCGCGCCGCGCTCGAATTGGCCGAGCAGGCGCAGTCGATCGGACCGGCCGACGAACTCGAACAGAAGGTCGCTGCGAATCCGCTCGACCATCAGTCGCGTTTCGATCTCGCCGTTGCGTTGAATGCCAAAGGCGATCGCCAGGCCGCCGCCGACCATCTGCTGTCGATCGTGCGCAAGGATCGCAAATGGAACGAGGATGGCGCCCGCAAACAGCTGGTGCAATTCTTCGAGGCCTGGGGCCCGACCGACGAGGCCACGCTCGAGGGCCGCAAGAAATTGTCGTCGATCCTGTTTGCGTAAGACGCGGCAAGCTCTATCGCTTTGTTATGCGTTTCGATTTGTTCACTGAGTGGTGTGACCGATGCCGATGAATGCGGTCTATCGCGACGCGAGTGATCTGCCGGACATCATTCCGGTGTTTCCGCTAGCGGGTGCGCTGCTGCTGCCGCGCGGCCAGATGCCGCTGAACATCTTCGAGCCGCGCTATCTCGCGATGACCGACCATGCGCTGGCCACCACCCGGTTGATCGGCATGATCCAGCCGGACACCGGGCATTCCGGCGATGAAGCAAAGCCCAGCCTCTATCGGTTGGGCTGCGTCGGTCGCTTGACGCAATTCGCCGAGAGCGGTGACGGCCGCTATCTGATGCAGCTCACCGGCGTGGTGCGCTTCCGCGTCGAGGAGGAGCTGACGGTCGACACGCCGTTCCGCCAATGCCGCGTCAGCTACCCGTTCCCGGACGATTTCACGGCGCGCAAAGGCGAGGCCGACGTTGATCGCCAAGCGTTGCTCAAGGCGCTGGCCGACTTCCTACGCGTCAACGATCTCAAGGCCGACTGGGACGGTATCGAAAGCGCCCCCAACGAGGCGCTGGTCAATGCACTCTCGATGATGTCGCCTTATGATTCGGCTGAGAAGCAGGCGCTGCTGGAAGCGCCGACGCTCAAGGAGCGTGCCGAGATTCTGATCGCGCTCACCGAGATCGATCTGGCGCGACGCAATGTCGAGGGCGAGCCGCCGCTGCAATGAGCGCGCTTCGCGTGCTATACGATGTCCACCGCTTGCTGGAGCATTCATGACCTCGTCCGGAAATGTCGATCCGAAACTGCTGGAAATCCTGGTCTGCCCGATGACCAAGGGTCCGCTCGAGTATGATGCCGGGCGTCAGGAATTGATCTCGCGCGCGGCCAAGCTCGCCTATCCGATCCGCGACGGCATCCCGATCATGCTGCCCGAGGAAGCCCGACGGCTGGATTGATCGCGCGGCATGGCAATCTACGTGGATGACGCGATCTGGGCGTGGCATGGCCTGCGCTGGTGCCATCTGCTCGCCGACGGACTCGACGAGTTGCATCGGTTCGCGGCCGAGCTCGGCATCCAGCGCATCTCCTATCAGGGGCCGCCGAAGACCTCGGTGCCGCATTACGACCTGACCGCCTTCGAACGGCGCCATGCGATCGCGCGCGGCGCGGTGGCCTGCAGCCGCCAGGAGATCGTCGCGGTCTCGCGCCGGATACGCCCGATAAAGCAGGACCGCAAACAAGACCGGCCCGAATCGAATCGGACCGCGAAAACAAAACTGGAGGAACACCATGCTCAAGATCTGGGGGCGGGCCACGTCGGCCAACGTGCAGAAGGTGATGTGGGGGATCGGCGAGCTCGGGCTCCCCTATGAGCGCATCGATGTCGGCGGTCCGTTCGGCAAGAACAACGAGATGCCGTATCTCGGACTGAACCCCAATGGCGTAGTCCCGACGCTGGAGGAAGACGGCTTCATTCTGTGGGAGTCGAATTCCTGCCTGCGTTATGTCGCCAGCAAATTCGGACCGGGCCGGCTGGAGCCGTCCGACCTGCGCGACCGCGCCAGCGCGCATCGCTGGATGGACTGGCAACTCACCACCGCCGGGCCGGCGATCTTCGGGATGTTCTGGGGCTTGATCCGCACGCCACCGGAGAAGCGCGACCAGGCCGCGATCGACAAATCGCGCGCGCAGACCATCGCCTGCATGACGATTCTCGATTCCTATCTCGCCGACACGGCGTTCCTGGCCGGCGATGATTTTTCGATGGGCGACATCCCGGTGGCGATCATCACGTATCGCTATTACCGGCTGGTCGAAAATCGTCCGCAAATGGACAACCTCGAACGCTGGTATCGCGCGATCGAGAAGCGCCCGGCGTTTCAGGAACACGTGGCGGCGATTCCGTTCGTTTAGGAAACCCTAGAGTCCCTCGCCGCGCAGCAGCTTCGGGACGTCGCCGGACAATCCGGCGGCCTCGCGCGCAAACACGCGCTTGAGCGTGGGCAGCCGCTCGACCACGCCGAGGCCGACGTCGCGCACCACGCGCAGCACATCGGAGCGGTTGGAAAACAGCCGGTTCAGCCCGTCGGTCGCGACGCCCATCGCAAGCGCGTCGAACCGGCGCCAGCGCTGATACCGGTCGAGCACCACCGGCCCGCCAGGATCGAGCCCGAGCCGTACCGCATCGACGATCGACTCAGCGAGCGCGGCAACATCCTTCAGTCCCATGTTGAGGCCCTGCCCCGCGATCGGATGAATCACATGCGCGGAATCGCCGGCCAACGCGATGCGTTGCGCGACGAAGCTACGCGCCATGAAATATTCCAGCGGATAGGCACGGCGCGGACCGATGGTTTCGATTTCGCCGAGATGCAGGCCGAAGCGGCGTTCGAGCTCGTCGTGGAATTCATCGTCCGGCAGCGCGACGATGCGTGTCGCCTCATCGGTGTTTTCAGTCCACACGATCGATGAGCGCTTGCCGGTCAGCGGCAGGATCGCAAACGGACCGGCCGGGAGGAAATGCTCTTCGGCGCGGCCGTGATGATCGCGCTCATGCGCGACATTGGTGACGATGGCGGATTGCAGATAGGACCAGCCATGGGTCGCGATGCCGGCGCGTTCGCGCAAAGGCGAGCGCGCGCCGTCGGCCGCGACCAGCAGGCGGGTGGTGATACCCGTGCCATCGGACAGGCGGGCATCTACTGCTTCCGGCTGCGCGTCGAATGATGCGACACCGGTCGCAAGCAACACGACGCCATCCGCGCGCGCCTGCTCCAGCAACGCCGCCAGCAGCGGCGCATTCTCGATCATATGCGCGAGCGGCTCGCCCGGTTCGACCTCGCCGTCGAAGTTGAGAAACACCGGCCGCATCGCGTCATCCAACCGGCTGTCGGTGATGATGGTGTCGGCAATCGGCTGGGCGTCGCGCGCGACCCTGGCCCACACGCCGAGCGCCTCGAGCAGGTGGCGTCCGGCTGCGATGATCGCCGAGGTGCGCGGATCGGCAACGCGGTCCAGCGCCGGGTCCGCGACTGCGACACGGAAACTTGCCCCGAGCGACTGGCGCAGCGCGATCGCGAGCGTCAGGCCGACGAGGCCGGCACCCGCAATCAGGACGTCGAATGGGCCGGGTTTCGAGGGATCGGTCATCCCCCGACTATACACCCCAAGCCGCGTCAACTTCATCGCCTTGACTTCACTCTCCAGCCGCGTGTCACTGGCCGGCCCACCACCCGAGTTCGCGTATGCCCGGTGCCGTCGACGACCTGCTCTCGATCCTCGATCTCGAACAGCTTGAGATGAACCTGTTCCGTGGCCGTTCCCCCCAGGTGGGCTGGCAACGCGTGTTCGGCGGACAAGTGGTTGGGCAGGCCCTGGTCGCAGCGTTGCGCACGGTCGATCCTGGCCGGCCGCCGCACTCGCTGCATGCCTATTTCCTGCTCGGCGGCGACCCGAAAGTGCCGATCATCTACGAAGTGGACCGCATCCGCGACGGCAGGAGTTTCACCACCCGGCGGGTGATCGCGATCCAGCACGGTCATGCGATCTTCTCGATGTCGGCATCGTTCCATGCCGCGGAGGAAGGGGGATTCGATCATCAGGCCACCATGCCGGTGGTCCCGGCTCCGGAGGAATTGCCGTCCGAGGCCGACATGAAGGAGCGGGTGCTGCCGTCGATGCCCGATCCGGTGCGGCGCTATTATGAGCGCGAGCGGCCGATTGAGCTTCGTCCGGTGGAATTCGGCCGCTACCTCGGACAGAAAATCCCCGGCAACACTTTCCATGTCTGGATGAAAGTGACCGCCCGCCTGCCCGACGACGCGGCGATTCACCAGGCGGTGCTGGCCTATGCGTCCGACATGACGCTGCTGGATTCGGCTCTGATCCCGCACGGCAAGACCGTGTTCATGAAGGAGATCATGGCGGCGAGCCTCGACCATGCGTTGTGGATTCACCGGCCGTTCCGCACTGACGAATGGCTGCTCTACGCCCAGGACAGCCCGAACCTCAACGGATCGCGCGGCTTCTCGCGCGGGCTGATCTTCGCCCGCGATGGCACCCTCGTGGCGTCTGTCGCCCAGGAGGGGATGTTGCGGAAGCGCCGCGGCGCGGAAAGCCCGCCAGCCTGATCAGTCAGCATTGTTGACCTGAACTGCCCACAGGCCAAGCGGACAGCCTATTTGCGCGGCGACAAATCGCTTAATTTCTGATCGGGTTGCCGATAACGTGCGCGCAATGCCACGCGATTAGGCGTGGCCGTGTCTTATCCGAACAGGGCGTCTTGTCATGAAACTCGTCATCGCCGTCATCAAGCCATTCAAGCTGGAAGAGGTCAGGGACGCGCTCAATTCGATCGGCGTGCATGGCATGACCGTGACCGAGGTGAAGGGTTACGGCCGCCAGAAGGGCCACACCGAGATCTATCGCGGCGCCGAATACGCGGTGAATTTCCTGCCCAAGATGCGGATCGAGGTGGCGGTCGCGACCGACCGGGTCGACGCGGTGGTCGAGGCGATCACGCGCTCGGCCAAGACCGGGCAGATCGGCGACGGCAAGATTTTCGTCACACCGATCGAGACCGCGGTGCGCATCCGCACCGGCGAGACCAATACCGACGCTCTGTAGTGACGGCGCCAAGAGTCTACGACGTCGGTGTGCCGGCGAACGAGACCATGACTTTTCCGGGGAGGGGGCTTCTATGATCAAGCGTGTCGGCGAATTGATGCCGCGATTCCTGGCTGCAATTGCAGCCATTCTTTTGACGTCTCCCGCTTCCGCACAAGATGTGAAGATCGACGCGGCCGACACCGCGTGGATGATCTCGGCAACCGGCCTGGTGCTGATGATGACCCTGCCGGGCCTCGCCCTGTTCTATTGCGGCATGGTGCGCAAGAAGCATGTGCTGGCGACCATGGCGCAGTGCCTCACGGCAACGATGATCTGCTCGATCCTGTGGTTCGCATTCGGTTACAGCCTGACCTTTGCGGGCGACGGCGCGCTCATCGGCACGTTCGACCGCGTCTTCATGCGCGGCGTCGGCATGGAGACGACGCATCCCCTGGCGAAGACGATCCCCGAACTGCTATTCATGCTCTATCAGATGACCTTCGCAGTCATCACCGTTGCGCTGGTCGCGGGCTCGGTCGCCGACCGGATGCGCTTCTCCGCCTTCGTATGCTTCTGCGTCGGCTGGCTGTTCCTGGTCTATGTGCCGATCGCCCATTGGGTGTGGGGTGGCGGCTTCCTCGGCGCGGCGGGCGTGCTCGATTTCGCCGGCGGCCTGGTGGTGCATCTCAATGCCGGGGTCGCGGGTCTGGTCGCGGCTTACGTCGTCGGCAAGCGGACCGGCTACGGCACCGACAACTTCGCGCCGTTTGACCTCTCACTCGCGGTCATCGGCACCGGCCTGCTCTGGGTCGGTTGGTTCGGCTTCAACGGCGGCTCCGCACTCGGCGCCAATTCGCGCGCCGTGTTTGCAATCACATCGACCCATCTCGCGGCGTGCATGGGGGCGGCGACATGGATGTTCCTGGAATGGTTCACGCGCGGCAAGCCTTCGGTGCTCGGCATGATCTCAGGCGCAGTCGCCGGGCTCGGCACCATCACGCCGGCGTCGGGATTCGTGCTGCCTTGGCACGGCCTGGTCATCGGCCTTGCGGCGGGCGCGGGCTGCTTCTGGGCCTGCACCAAACTCAAGACCATGATGGGCTACGACGATTCGCTCGACGTGTTCGGCGTGCACGGCGTCGGCGGCGTGATCGGCACGATCCTCGCCGGCGTATTCGCGACGGCATCGATCTCGGCGGCGGCGGACGGCACCGGCGGGATTTCCGGGCTGCTTGAGGGCAACGGCAACCAGGTGCTGCTGCAGCTGTACGGCGTCGGCGTGACGCTGGTCTGGTGTGGGGTCATGACCTTCGTGCTGCTCCAGTTGATCAATCTGGTTACGCCTTTGCGCGTCAGCCGGCAGAGCGAGATCGAAGGTCTCGACATCACCCAGCACGGCGAGGCGCTGCAGTAACCGACGTGTGGTGAATGGCGGCGGAGCCACGGCCCCGCCGCCTGCGCGACCGCGATGGTACCCCGATATTAACAATGCTTATGGACTAGGCAGCCCAATATGGCGCTTTGACGCCCTGCATAAAAAATTGGCACTACTGACCTCTCTTTAAGCGTTTCGACTCCGGGTTGAGCTCTTTCCGGTGTGCGGCGCATCAAATCCCACTGTGACTCAACCGCTTAGCCTCCCCGCGGCGAACTGGCACGGCTCTTGAGTCTAAGAGCCCGCATTGCCGGCGGGGTCGTCTTCGCGGGTAGCGCTAGTTGCCAAGTTGCCCAGCCTGCATCCCGCAGGTGCCGGGCCAAAGCGGGGATTAGACCCATGAAAATTGTCATGGCCATCATCAAGCCATTCAAGCTCGACGAGGTCCGCGACGCACTGACCGGGATTGGCGTGCACGGGATGACTGTCACGGAAGTCAAAGGTTATGGGCGCCAGAAGGGCCATACGGAAATCTATCGCGGTGCTGAATACGCGGTGAGTTTCCTGCCGAAGGTCAAGATCGAGGTCGCGGTGCCCTCGAGCCTGGTCGACAAGACCATCGATGCGATCACCACCGCAGCCAAGACCGGCCAGATCGGCGACGGCAAGATCTTCGTCGTCAGTCTCGACAGCGCGGTACGCATCCGCACTGGCGAAACCGACGCTGCCGCCCTTTAGCCCTTGCGCCATTCTTCCGGACCAGGAGTTCAACCTATGACGTTCAAGTTTCCTTCACGCTCGGCCTTGGCGGCACTCGCCGTCCTCGCCGGCGCCGCTCTGCTCGCGGACGGCGCATTGGCGGCGGTGACAGCACCACCACCCGCTCCGACGGTCAACAAAGGCGACAACGCATGGATGCTGACATCCACCGTGCTCGTCCTGCTGATGACCATCCCCGGCCTCGCGCTGTTTTACGGCGGCCTCGCCCGCTCGAAGAACATGCTCTCGGTGCTGGCGCACGTGTTCTACTGCGTCTGTATCGTCACCCTGATCTGGGTGTTCTACGGCTACAGCCTCACCTTCACCGGTGGATCGTCGTTCATCGGCGGCTTCTCGAAGGCATTCCTCGCCGGCGTGACGCCAGAAACGATGGCAGTGACCTTCACCGCGGGCGCGTCGATTTCGGAAATCATCTACGTCGCCTTCCAGATGACCTTCGCGGCCATCACCTGCGCGCTGATCGTCGGCGCCTTCGCCGAACGCTTCAAGTTCTCGGCGCTGGCGTTGTTCATTCCGCTCTGGGTCACCTTCGTCTACTTCCCGATCGCGCATATGGTCTGGTATTGGGCCGGCCCAGACGCGATCGTGACGGCGCAAGCTGCCCTCAATGCAGCGACCGACGATGCGGCGAAGAAGACCGCGCAGGAAGCGCTGGATGTCGTGATGGCCGATGCGGGTCTGATCTACTCCTGGGGCGCGATCGACTTCGCCGGCGGCACCGTGGTGCACATCAACGCGGGCATTGCCGGTCTTGTCGGCGCGATCCTGGTCGGCAAGCGCACCGGCTACGGCAAGGAGTTGATGCCTCCTCACTCGCTGACCATGACCATGATCGGCGCCGCTCTGCTGTGGGTCGGCTGGTTCGGCTTCAACGCCGGATCGAACCTTGAAGCGAGCGGTGTCGCCGGCCTCGCGATGATGAACACGTTCGTCGCAACGGCGGGCGCCGCGATCTCATGGATGTTCGCGGAGTGGATCACCAAGGGCAAGCCCTCGCTGCTCGGCGCCTTGTCCGGCGCGGTGGCGGGTCTTGTCGCGGTGACGCCGGCGTCCGGCTTTGCCGGACCAATGGGCGCGATCGTACTCGGCCTGATCGTCGGCGTTGTCTGCCTGTTCTTCTGCACCACGGTGAAGAACGCGCTTGGTTATGACGACGCCTTCGATGTGTTCGGCGTCCACTGCGTCGGCGGCATCGTCGGCGCGATCGGCACCGGCATCCTGGTCAATCCCGCGCTCGGCGGCACCGGCATCTTCGACTACCAAGTCGGAGCAGTAGCGGACTACGCGTTCTCGACCCAGGTGATCGCACAGATCAAGGCCGTGCTGCTCACCCTGGTCTGGTCCGGCGTCGGCTCGCTGATCCTCTACAAGGTGGTCGATATCCTGGTCGGGCTGCGCCCGTCCGTCGAAAAGGAGCGCGAAGGCCTCGACATCAACGATCACGGCGAGCGCGCCTACACCATGTGATCCATCCGCCGCGGGCTTCGGCCCGCGGCGCCAACGACACGGTTGGGGTGGAGACCCGGCACCGCCCTATCCGTCGAGAGGCCTCGGAGCAATCCGGGGCCTCTCACTTTTTGAGCCAAGTTCCAAAGGACGGCGTCGCTTCGTTCGCCTCTGGCAGCCATCCACGTCGGTCCTCTCGGCGACAAAGTAAGTCGTGGATGCCCGGCCCAAGGCCAGGCATGACGGTGGTGAGTGTCGGATCGCACGTATAGAATCCTCCCATGGCTCAGATGACCCCCGCCGACATCCGCGCGCGCGCCTTCGACCTGATCCGCATCCGATCCTTCGGACGCAAGAAGATCATCCTCGCCTCAGGCCGCGAGAGCGACTTCTACTTCGACATGAAGCCGACGCTGATGCACCCCGAAGGCGCCTGGTCCTGCGCGCAACTCGTGCTCGAACGGCTCCAGGGCATGAATATCGACTATGTCGGTGGCGTCGCGGTCGGCGCCGTGCCGCTGGTGTCCGCGGTGACGGTGCTCAGCCACACCGCGAATTGGCCGCTGCCGGGGTTTTTCGTCCGCAAGGAGGTCAAGGACCACGGCACCCGCAAGCTGGTCGATGGCGTCGACAGCCTCGACGGCCAGAACGTCGCCATCCTGGAGGACGTCACAACCACCGGCGGCTCGTCGATGATCGCGGTCGACGCGGTGCGGAAATCCGGCGGCAAGGTGGCTTTGGTGCTCTCGATCGTGGATCGCGAAGAGGGCGCGGTGGACACTTACAAGGCTGCTGGCGTGCCGTTCGATTCGATCTTCAAAGCCGGCGAGTTCCTGCGGGCGACCTGACCTCGGCGCGCGGTCAGATCCTGGAATCATTCATCTCCGATCAAATAGACGCGCGCTCTTGCGCCGCGCGCGCCACTTGCGCATCCTGACGCATGAGCGGACGCCGAGATCCGCCGCGGAGGAAGAGATGCAGCACGCCAATCCCGACATCGCCGCCATCGGCATTCCGAACAGCCTAACGCGCCGTCACCTGTTAGCTGGCGCCGGCGCGCTTGCATTCGGCGGCGTTTTGCCCCACCTCGCGCGCGCCCAGAGCGCGTCGAAGGTAATCGACACGCATTATCATTTCTTTCCGCCCGAATATCAGAAGGCTTGGTTCGCCTCCGATGATGCACGCAAGGTTCCGCATAACCCGGCGCAGGCTGCATTTTCGCCGGCCAACACCATCGAGGTGCTCGACAAGGGCGGCGTCCGCACCGCGATGCTCTCGCTCGCCTCGACTCCCGGTGTGTGGTTCGACGCCGCTCCGGACGTGGTGGCGCGCATCGTGCGCGACACCAATGAGTATGGCGCGACGATGATCCGCGACTATCCCGGGCGCTTCGGACTCTTCGCCACGTTGTCGATGATCGACACGGACACGTCCCTGAAGGAAATCGAATACGCGTTCGATACGCTCAAGGCGGACGGTGTCGGCATCCAGTCGAATTACGGCGACAAGTGGTTGGGCCATGCGAGCTACCGGCCGATCTTCGATGAGCTCAACCGCCGCAAGGCGGTGGTCTATGTGCATCCGCTAGTCGCTTCATGCTGCGGCACGCTCCAAACCGGCACCATCGGCGCGGTACTCGAGGTGCCGCACGACACCACACGCGCTGTGACCAACCTGCTGCTGTCAGGTGGGCTCGCCCGCTGGCGCGACATTAAATGGCTGTTCTCTCACGGCGGGGGCACCATCCCGATGATGGCTGGCCGGATTGAAGCGTTCCACTCGCGCATGCCGGCTGCGAAGGAGTTCGCACCGGAGGGCATTATCGGCGAACTGCGCCGGCTTTATTACGACACGGCGAATGCGACATCCGGGCCGGCCATGGCGGCGTTACGCGCGCTGGTACCGGCGTCGCAAATCACTTACGGGACCGATTATCCCTATTTCGGCCTGGGCCAGGCGGCCGAACTGCGCAAGCTTGGTCTCAGCGAGGCCGAACTCGCGGCTATCGAGAGCGGAAATGCGATTCGGCTGGTGCCGCGACTGGCAGCCTGATTCCTCCGCCTCGTTCGAGGGGGAGGTCGGCCAATGGCCGATCTCCCCCGAACTCTTTTCTCCCTGCCCCGGCGTGATGAGGCGGATTGCCCCAGCTTCGTCCCGATGGTTAATCGGGCCTTAACCCGGCCAATCCTAAGGTGGACGACCGACGGGAAAGCGGGTTTCCGGCGGCGCTCTTGTGTCGAAATCCATGGTCCAAGCTGAACGCGCGTCGTCCCCCATCGCCACCAGCCAGGCGCCCGATAGGCGTTCGCCGTTCGCGCGCACCAACGAGCTGTTGGCCGATGTGAACCCGGGCATGCCGCCGATCAGCCTCGCGGTGGGCGAGCCGCGGCATGGGGTGCCATCCTTCGTCGGGCCGGTGCTCGCCAAATCGATCGCCGATTTCGGCCTCTATCCGGTCAATAAAGGCATTGAACCGCTGCGCCGCGCCGCCGCGGACTGGCTCGGCCGGCGCTTCACGCTGCCACGGCCGGTCGATCCCGAAACCGAGATGCTGATCCTCAACGGCTCGCGCGAAGGCCTGTTCCTGGGTGCGCTCACCGCCGAACAGATCTCGGGCAAGCGCGCGGCCAACCCCGCGGTGCTGCTACCCAATCCTTTTTATGCGGCCTACGCGGCCGGCGCTCTGACCGCGAATTGCGAGCCGGTCTATCTGCCGACCACACGCCGCACCGGATTCCTTCCGGACCTCGATGCGCTCGACGACGCGCTGCTCGCGCGCACGGTGGCGTTCTATATCGCCTCGCCGGCCAATCCGCAGGGCGCGGTCGCCGACCTCGCCTATCTCGCGCGCATCGTTGCACTGGCGCGGCGCTTCGGCTTCATGGTGTTCAGCGACGAATGCTATTCTGAGATTTATCCGGATCACGCGCCGCGCGGAATGCTCGAGGCCGCCGGGCCGGATTACGACAAGATCGTCGTGTTCCAATCATTGTCGAAACGCTCGAACCTGCCCGGCTTGCGGGTCGGCTTCGCGGCCGGCGACAAGGCCTTCCTCAGCAAATTTCTCGATCTGCGCAACGTCGCCGCACCACAAGTGCCGGTGCCGCTGCAACATGTCGCGGTCGCCGCCTATGGCGATGAAGCGCATGTCGAAGAGAACCGCCGCCTCTATCGCGCCAAGTTCGATCTCGCGGATCAGATCATCGGCGATCGCTATGGCTACAAGCGTCCGGCCGGCGGCTTCTTCCTTTGGCTCGACGTGTCGGCGATCGGCAAGGACTATGAGGTGGCGCTGAAACTCTGGCGCGACGCCGGCGTGCGGGTCATTCCGGGCAGCTATCTCGCGCGCGAGCAGGCCGACGGCAGCAATCCCGGCGCTGGCTATCTGCGCGTCGCGATTGTGCAAGACCCCGAGACCACGGCGGAGGCGCTGCATCGCCTCGTCGCGGTGCTGGGCTGACGGAGATGCGCGCGATGACGGCCTTGGACCGCGGTCTCGACAATTACCTCAACGACGACATGCGCGACGCGCTACGCCGCCGGCTCGCCGAACTCGGCGGCCTCGCATTGCTGGTCGTCGCAATCATGCTCACCATCGCGTTGGCCACCTGGTCGGTGCAGGATCCGAGCCTGAGTCACGCCACCACCGCACCGGTGCGCAACCTGCTCGGCCGCACCGGCGCCACCGTCTCAGATTTGCTGATGCAGCTCTTCGGCCTTGCCGCGCTGGCGCTGGTGCTGCCGATAGCGGTGTGGGGCTGGCGGCTGATCATGCACAAGCCGATGCATCGCGAGAAGTTGCGCATCCTAATCTGGCTCGGCTGCGTGCTGGCCGCCGCGCTGTTCGCGTCCTCCATGCCCAAGCTCTCGACCTGGCCGCTCCCGAATGGACTCGGCGGCGTGATCGGCGATGCGATGCTGCGCGTTCCGGCGCTGCTGCTCGGCGGTGGTTCTGTCCTGACGCATCTCATCGTGGCCTTGGCGAGCGGCGTCTGCGCGGTGATGGCCTTCGCCATTGCCACCGGCATGGGGTGGCGCCCGCGCTCAGTGGTTGACGATTATGTCGAGCCGCTCGACGAGGCACGCCCGTCGATCTCGCTCGGCTTTCTCTGGCACAGCTTCCTGTCGCTCAAGGCGCGCGCGATGCGCTTGCTGCGCCGCGCGATCGAGGGGCGGCAACCCGCACCACGGCGCCAGGCACGACCGCAGATGGAGCCGCGCTTCGAGCGCGCGCCCTTGCGGCCCGCGCTCGATACCGAGGAAGCCCCGGACGAGGTCGCAGAGGAAGACGAGGACGAGCCCAGCGTTTCAATCGAGCCGATGAAGCGGCCGAAGCCGGCGCGCAAGGCGCCGACACCAAACCGCCGCGGTGGCTTCGTGCTGCCGCCGCTCGATCTGCTCGCGGCAACGCCGAAAGCGAGCGCGCGTAGCGTTCAATCTCCAGAGACGATCGACGCCAACGCCAAGGCGCTCGAAGGCGTGCTTGGCGATTTCGGCGTGCGCGGCGAGATCATCAACGCGCGTCCCGGCCCGGTGGTGACGCTCTACGAGCTCGAGCCTGCACCCGGCATCAAGTCGTCGCGCGTGATCGGCCTGTCCGACGACATCGCGCGCTCGATGAGCGCGCTCTCCGCGCGTGTCGCGGTGGTGTCCGGCCGCAACGCCATCGGCATCGAGCTGCCGAATCCGGTGCGTGAGAAGGTTTATTTCCGCGAGTTGCTCGCGACCAAGGATTACGACGACACCGGCGCGAAGCTGCCGCTCTGCCTCGGTAAGACCATCGGCGGCGAACCGGTGGTGGTCGATCTCGCGCGTATGCCGCATCTCTTGATCGCCGGCACCACCGGCTCCGGCAAGTCGGTCGCGATCAACACCATGATCCTGAGCCTGGTCTACCGGCTCAAGCCCGAGCAATGCCGGCTGATCATGGTCGATCCGAAAATGCTCGAATTGTCGGTCTATGACGGCATCCCGCATCTGCTCACGCCGGTCGTCACCGACCCCAAGAAGGCGGTGGTCGCGCTGAAATGGGCGGTGCGCGAGATGGAGGGCCGCTACAAGAAGATGTCGAAGCTCGGCGTGCGCAACATCGATGGCTATAATGCGCGCGTCGCCGAAGCAGCCGGCAAGGGCGAACAGCTCACCCGCACCGTCCATACCGGCTACGACAAGGAATCCGGCGAAGCGATCTACGAGGACGAACAGCTCGACCTCGAGAAGCTGCCATTCATTGTCGTGATCGTCGACGAGATGGCCGACCTGATGATGGTCGCCGGCAAGGACATCGAAGGCGCGATCCAGCGCCTCGCGCAGATGGCGCGCGCTGCCGGCATTCACGTCATCCTGGCGACGCAGCGTCCGTCGGTCGACGTCATCACCGGCACCATCAAGGCGAATTTCCCGACCCGCATCTCGTTCCAGGTCACGTCGAAGATCGACAGCCGCACCATTCTCGGCGAGCAAGGCGCGGAGCAGCTGCTCGGCCAGGGCGACATGCTCTATATGGCCGGCGGCGGCCGCATCAGCCGGGTACACGGTCCCTTCGTCTCGGACGAGGAGGTCGAAAAAGTGGTGCGCCATCTGAAGTCCCAGGGCGCGCCGCAATATCTCGACGCCGTCACCGCCAGCGACGAGCTGGAGGAAGGCGAGGACGGATCGGTGTTCGACGCCACCGGCATGGGACAGTCGGGCGACGCCACCGATCTCTACCAGCAGGCCGTGCAGGTCGTGTTGCGCGACCGCAAGGCATCGACGAGTTACATCCAACGGCGGCTGTCGATCGGCTATAACCGTGCAGCCTCACTGATGGAACGCATGGAACACGAGGGTGTTGTTGGCCAGCCCAACCACGCCGGGAAACGCGAAATCCTGATCGAGGGTGGGGTCGACGAGCGGTGAGCGCAGCAGCGATAAAGCCGGCATCGGTCAAACAGTCTTCTTGCCGGCTGCGCGCGATTGCCCCTTTGAGAATCACGCGCATCGCGATTAACTCCCATCAGGGCCGCGAAATCGCCATATCGGACGATTAGCGGAACCTGCAGGGAGACTGCAGCGGAGACGAACATGCGTCACGGCGCTTTGCTTGCGGCCATACTGGTCGGATTGACGGTAGGAGGCTCCTTCGCCACCGCTCAGGTGCCGTTGCCGCGCAGCGCGCCGGGGCAGAAATCGAGTGGGACGATCCCATCCGCACCCGCGCAAGCCCAGTCGCAGGCGCCGACGATCCGGCCCCCCAGTGTGCCGTCTCGCCCTGGCGCGGGCGGCTTCGATGCCAACCAGCGCAGCCTGGTCGATCGGGTCAGCATGTATCTCTCCAGCATGAATGTGCTGAGCGGCAAATTCGTGCAGGTCGGCCCCGATGGCTCGCGCACCCAGGGCGACTTTTACATGCAGAAGCCCGGCAAGGTGCGGTTCGAATATGATGCTCCGAGCGTGATCGACATCATCGCCGACGGATCGTCGGTCGTGGTGCGCGATCGAAAGCTCGCGACGCAGGATGTCTTCCCGTTGTCGCAGACGCCGCTCCGCTTCCTGCTGTCGGATCGTATCGACCTGATGCGCGACACCACCGTGGTCGGGGTCTATTCCGACGACGTGTTCTCGACCGTGGTGATCGAGGAGCGCCAGGCCCTGATCGGCACCAGCCGGCTGATGCTGATGTTCGGCGCCAAGGACCTCCAGCTCAAGCAGTGGACCATCACCGACGCGCAAGGCTACGACACGACGGTCGCGGTCTATAACCTCGACGCCACAAGGCGGCCCGATCCGAGCATGTTCCGGATCACCTACGAGAGCATGGTGAAGTAACCCTCGCGCTTGTGGCTTTGGGCGCGGGATACCCGGGTTCGTTTGGCCATTTTCGTTTCCGCGTCACGCGGGCACCCACACATTTCCGTCACTGATCCGCGGTCGCGTTGACTCGAAAGGCCGCATCTCTAGACTTTCTCCGGAGTTCGAAAATGTTTCCGCATAACGGAAACATTTTGAGGTCAGAGCAACATCGGTTGCCGCTCATCGGACCATGCAGGGAGGAAAGCCATGACTGACAACGAGATGACTCTGACTCGCCGCGGCATCGTCGGCGCAATGGCGGCGGCCGGCGCCGCAGCGATCGTAAATCCAACAAGCACCGCGCAAGCACAGGCCGCGCCGAAGACCTTCGTGATGGTCCATGGCGGCTGGCGCGGCGGCTGGTGCTGGCGCCCGGTAGCCGACCGGCTGGAGAAGCTCGGCCACAAGGTCTACACGCCGACGCTGACCGGCCTTGCCGACAAGTCGCATCTGCTGGCGAAGGGCATCGGCAACGCGATCCACACAGCCGACGTGGTCAACCTGATCAAGTGGGAGCGGCTGGAAAACATCGTGCTGGTGGGGCATTCGCTCGGCGGCATGATCATCACGCCGGTGGCGCAGGAGGTCGGCTCGAAAATCTCATCGATCGTCTATCTCGATGCGTTTCTGCCCGCCGTCGGCGATGCCGCATTGAGCACCGCATCACAGGTCTCGCGCGACGCGATCGCGGCCGCGATCGAGCGTGGCGAGCTCGGCACCAAGCCGCTGCCGGCCAAGCTGTTCGGCGACAGCGAAAAGAACTGGGCCTGGATCGACGAGTTGTCGACCATGCATCCGCTGCTCACGCTCACCGATAAATGCACCGCCGTCGACGGGCGCGAGAAGATCGCCAAGAAGACCTATATCCGCGCCCACGGCTATCCGAACCCGGCCTTCAACGCCGCGCTGGAAAAGACCAAGGCCGACAAGACCTGGAAGACCTACGAGCTCCAGTCCGGCCACGACGTGATGATCGAGATGCCGGAGCGGCTGGTCGAGATCCTGCTCGAAGTGGCCTAACGGCCGCCGCGACAGCGGGGTGAAAGAAACACGTGGATGCCCGGCTCAAGGCCGGGCATGACGGATGCGGTGCTTTGGGTCCGTCCCTATATTTCGGCCATGCGCCTGACCATTGCGACCTGGAACATCAACTCGGTGCGGTTCCGCATCGACACCGTGGCGAAATTCATCAAGCAGGCACGTCCCGACGTGTTGTGCCTGCAAGAGACCAAATGCCCGGACGACGCGTTTCCGCTCAAGCGGCTCAAGCGGCTAGGGTATGAACACGTCGCGCTGCATGGCCAGAAGGGTTATCACGGCGTCGCGGTGCTCTCGCGCCTGCCCTTCGAGTCGTTCAACCTGCAGAATTTCTGCGGCAAGAAAGATTGCCGCCACGTCTCGGTGGTCCTCGGCGAACGCGCCGGTCTGCGCGACCCGATCACCATCCATAATTTCTACGTTCCCGCCGGCGGCGATATCGCCGACCCGGCGGTCAACGACAAATTCGCGCACAAGCTCTCCTTCCTCGACGAGATGCGCGACTCAATCGCGCTGCGGCCGAAAGCCGACGAACGCGCGATCCTGGTCGGCGATCTCAACGTCGCGCCACTGGAGCATGACGTGTGGAGCCACAAGCAATTGCTCGACGTGGTGTCACACACCCCGATCGAATGCGAAAAGCTCACTGAGATCCAGAAGGCGGGCACGTGGGTCGATACCATGCGCGCCTTCGTGCCGGAACCGGAGAAGCTCTACACGTGGTGGAGTTATCGCGCGCCGGACTGGAAGGCCGCGAACAAGGGCCGCCGCCTCGACCACGTCTGGTCGTCACCGGCGCTGGCCGACCGCATCGCATCGATGGACGTGGTCAAGGCCCCGCGCGGCTGGGCGTCGCCGTCGGATCATGTGCCGGTGATGGCAGTGGTCGAGGGATAGCAGCGCCAGCTTCAATCGATCTCGTCGAATTTGCCGAGCAATCCGGCGACGTCGCCGATATCGCGCGCGGCATTCGCGGTGCGCGCCGCGATCATGTCGCGCAACCGGGCGGCGGCATCGGGAAAGCCTTCCATCGTCTTCAGGAACAGGCTGCGCGAGATGCGCAGCACGGTGGTCTCTTCCACCGCCATCGCCGTCCCCGGACGGCGCGTCTCGACCAGGAGCGCGGTTTCACCGAGCAGCGTACCCGGTCCGGCGTGTAATTCATGGCCGCCTGAATCGCGGCCCAGCACCAGCTTGATCTGACCTTCCTGCACCACGAAACCAGCATCGCTCAAGTCGCCAAGACCGAATAACAGCTCGCCCGCGCGCAGATAGCGGCTCTCGGCACCGATTGCGAGAATCCGCAAGGCGTCGCGGCCGAGCAGGTTCAGCGTCGGCACCTGGCTGAGAAAAGCGATGTCGTCTTCGATGCTCATGGTTACTCTGCCCTCACCCGCGCCGGGGAGGGAGCGAATACGATGTGCGTTGTGGCGTGATCGTCACGGCACCAGCTTATAGCCGCCGGCCTCTGTCACCAGAATTGCGGGACTGGCCGCGTCCGCCTCGACCTTCTGGCGCAGCCGATAGATATGCGTCTCAAGTGTGTGAGTGGTCACGCCGGAATTATAGCCCCAGACTTCCTGCAACAAGGTCTCGCGCGACACCGGCTTCTGTCCGGCGCGATAGAGATACCGCAGGATCGCGGTCTCCTTCTCGGTCAACCGGACTTTTGTGCCCTTCTGGTTGAGCAAGAGCTTCGAGCTCGGCCGGAACGAATAAGGCCCGATGGTGAAGACCGCATCTTCGCTCGCTTCGTGCTGGCGCAATTGCGCACGGATGCGCGCGAGCAGCACCGCGAAGCGGAATGGCTTGGTGACGTAGTCATTGGCGCCGGACTCGAGGCCGAGGATCGTATCCGAGTCGGTATCGTGCCCGGTCAGCATGATGATCGGCGCCTTGAAGCCGTTCTTGCGCAGGATGCGCACCGCTTCGCGGCCATCCACATCCGGCAGCCCGACATCCATGATCACCAGGTCGATCTGCCCGGCCTTGGCTTCCTGCACGCCTTTGGTGCCGCTCTCCACCGCGATGGCCTCGAACTCCTCATGCAACGCGATCTGCTCGACCAGCGCTTCGCGCAGTTCGGTATCGTCGTCGACAATGAGAATCTTGCGGGCGTTGGTCATCGGTTCGAACCCCTCGCCTTGCGGCGTCCGGGGCAGTAGACCATTGCGCACCAAAAGAGCAAGCGTGACTTGTGACTAGCCCCCCATAACACCCGGTAAATGCTGGCAAATCATGCCGTCCGAGACGATCGCAACGATCACGGTGCGGGCCCGGCCTAGCAATCCTGCGCGCGGGGTGCTGGTCGCCGGGGGACTGGCGATCCCGGCTGCGCTGGGCCGGTCGGGTATCCGGGCGAACAAACGCGAGGGGGATGGCGCCACCCCAAGAGGCGTGTTCAGGCTGGTTCGGCTCTGGTATCGGCCGGATCGCACGCCTGCGCCCCGGACCGGGCTCCCGCTGCGCCGAATCACGCCCGACGTCGCTTGGGACGAGGATCCGGCCAGCCGCCGCTACAACCGGCCGTTCCGGCGGGCGGCGGGTGAAGCCGGCGACCGGCTGTGGCGCGACGACCAGCTCTACGACCTGATCATTGAGCTCGACCACAACGCCCGCCCGCGAATCGCCGGCCGGGGCAGTGCGGTGTTCATCCACATCGCGCGACCGGGCTTCGCGCCCACCGCCGGCTGCGTGGCGCTGACCGCACCGGCGCTTCGCCGACTGCTCGGAATGCTCGGACCACGAACCAGGATCAAAATCTGGTGAGCCCCCGCGAGCGACGCTGCTTGCAGGCGGCGATCGGCATCGCTTCGCTGGTGCCGATCCTCGCCGGCATTGCGGGAATTCTCGGCGGCATTCGCCCGTTCGGCTCAGGGTTGTTGGATGCGGCTGCCGACAGTCACGTCCGCTATCTCTCCGGATTGTTGCTCGGAGCAGGCTTGGGTTTCGTGAGCATGATCCCGCGGATCGAGACCGCCTCGCGGGGCTTTCGGCTTCTCACGCTGATCGTCGTCTGCGGCGGTCTCGCCCGCCTGGCTGACGCGGTGCTGTCCGAAACCGCACCACTTCCCGTGCTGTTCGCGCTGACGATGGAGCTCGGCGTCACGCCAATGCTGTGGTGGTGGCAATCGCGGACGCGAATCGATATCCAGTGAGCGTCAATGCCCGTCGCGCACACCGAAGATCGCGGTGCCAACGCGGACATGCGTCGCCCCGAACGCGATCGCGGTCTTGAAGTCGGCGCTCATTCCCATCGACAACAACGACAGGCCGTTGCGCGCCGCAATCTTGGCGGTGAGCGCGAAGTGCGGCGCCGGCGCTTCATCATGCGGCGGAATGCACATCAGCCCCGCAACGGCGAGGCCATAGGTTTCGCGGCAGGCGCGGATGAAGACATCCGCATCCTCCGGCAGTACGCCCGCCTTTTGCGCTTCGGCGCCGGTATTCACTTCGACGAATAACAACGGCTGGCGCTGTTGCGCGGTGATTTCCTTTGCCAGCGCCGCACAGAGGCTCGGCCGGTCCACCGCATGGATCGCGTCGAACAGCGCCACTGCTTCCTTCGCCTTGTTGGATTGCAGCGGCCCGATCAGGTGCAGCGCGACGCCTCGATGCTGCGCAAGCAGATCCGGCCATTTGGTCTTGGCTTCCTGGACGCGATTTTCGCCGAACACTTGTTGGCCCGCCGCGATCACCGGAGTGATGCTGTCGACCGGGAATGTTTTCGAGACCGCGATCAGCGTGACTGATGCCGGATCGCGCCCGGCCGCACGGCAGGCATCCGCAACATCGGCCTGGACCGCGCGCAAACGCGCGGCGGCATCGGTTGAAGGATTCGATGGGTCAGTCATGGGGAACGGCCTTTCGGCCGCTGATAGCACAGCGCGAAGGCGGTTAGCAGTCGAGGCTCACCGATGCGCCGCTGCGGTGGACGCTTCCGTCAAAGATCGCCGCGCCGAGGAACTGAACGCCGATATAATCTTCACTCCGCCACACCAGCTTGCAGCGGCGGCTGGTCTTCGGGCCCATCGCAAGCAGCAGGTTGAATTCCTGCGGGAGCACGTCCGGACCGATCAGTTGCAGCTTCGCGCCGCCTTCGGAAATGTCCTGCAAAGTGCAATCCCACCTCGGATTGTCACCCCCGAGATCGATTCGGGCGGGATAGCGGAGCTTGCGGCGCGGGCTTTTGCGTCGGTCTTGTTGCATGGAACTGCCTTGAGCACTCGAAGGGCGGGTCGGCTCGATTCGACCCCTTCCACGCTACTGGGGTGTGATTAACGATCTCCCAATTTGGAACTCTTTTGTCGGACAGGTGACTTACACTGCGCATTGTCTTAGGGCCTGCTCCCTGCCGGGCGCGGGTCCGGCCAGTTCGGATGCGGTGACCGCCGTCGACGGCTTTAGTTGGCGCTAACCGGCATATCGTCGATGTCAGTCATGTATCCAACTCCACCAGCGTCGTAGCTCGCGGCCCAGTCTCGCCACGCGTCAGGCGACGCAAAGGACACGAGATCGCCTCTATCTCCATCGGGCACAAGTCTGAGCGTCGACCCCGTTGTCGGAACAACATAGAGTTTGCTAACAAAATCGAATGTTTGCGGGTTGAAAATGCATATACGCATTGTCCCATCATATCCGCCCGACACGATAACTCCTTGCCCGTGTAACGATGCCACGGCAACGCTCGTAACCCAATCCTGATGATCGTCTAACTTGGAGAGTTGTGCGCCGCTCGCCAAATCGAACATCTGAATCGTATCGTCTCTTCCACCGGAAACGATCACACTTCTGCCGCCCACTAATGCCACTGAGACTACATCTATAGTTTTTTGATGTCCCTTTAGGACGGCGAGTTCTTTACCGCTCGCAATATCGAAGATTCGAATTGTCTTGTCGGTACTCACCGACACCACCACCATCTTTCCGTCAAGCGATGTCAGCGCGACACTGCGAACAGCAGCCTCATGCCCTTCGAGCGCAGAAAGTTGCGCGCCACTACTAAGATCGAAGACTCGGACTGTCCCGTCATCACAGCCCGTCGCGACTACTTCCCGACCATTGAGTGACGCCGTCGCTACCGCGAGGATCGAAGCCGAACATCCTCCGAGCGTCGCAAGCTGCGCCCCACTAACAAGATCGAAAACTCGGATTATCTTGTCGTCGCCGCCTGACACGATTACTTTTTTTTCGTCAAGGAGTGATATCGCGATGCTTCGGACTGCATCTTGGTGCCCTTCCAACGTGGTCATCTGGGCGCCGCTAGCGAGATCGAAAACTCGAATCGTCTTGTCCGTCGAGCCCGACACGACCACAGTCTTCGCCCCCAACGAGGTCACTGCGAGGCTAGTGAGAGCGCCCTGATGTCCTTTCAATAAGGTCAGCGGTGTTCCGGTGGTGAGATCAACCACCCTAATGTTATGATCAAAGCTACCGACCGCGACCACATCCCGACCGTCAAGGGACGCCACAGCAACGCAGCTAACGACGTCGTTGTATCCTCCCAGCACCGCAAGCTGTGTTCTTCCTAAGAGATCGAATAGCCGGATCGTGTTCTTATCATCGCCCGACACGACCACATTCCTCCCATCCAGCTGCGTTACCAAAACCGTGTGGATAGAGCCCTGATGGCCTTCCAGCGTAGACAGCTGCGCGCCATTGACGAGATCGAAAACTCGAATCGTTCTGTCCACCGCGCCTGACACGACGACAGTCGCCCCCTCGAGCGAGGCCACAGCGAGGCTCGTGACTGCGCCTTGATGCCCCTCCAGCACGGCAAGTTGTTCGCCGGTAGCAAGGTCGAATACGCGGATCATCTTGTCCAGGCCGCCAGATACGACGACTTTCCTTTCGTCGAGCGATGCCACGGCAATGCAGCTGACACTGTCTTGATGCCCCTCCAGCACAGCAAGTTGTTCGCCAGTAGACGGGTTGAATACGCGGATCATCTTGTCCAAGCCGCCAGATACGACAACATCTAGTTCGCCGAGCGATGCAACAGCAACACAGCTGACACCGTCTTGATGCCCTTTAAGCAAGGCAAGCTGAGCACCGCTGGACGGATCGAGTACGCGGATCACTCCGTCGTCGCCGCCTGTTACGATAACGCTTTTCTCCCCGAGCGACGCGACTGCAATGGAGTTGACAGGTTGTCCTTCCAACACAGCAAGCTGCGTACCCGAGGCAAGATCAAACACCCTGATCGTCTCGTCGTATCCGCCCGAAACAACAACATTTTGGCCGTCAAGCGGCGCGACAACGACGTTGCGGACGATATTCTGATGTCCTTCGAGGAGAGCAACTTGCGACCCGCTGGCAAGGTCAAATACGCGTATCGCCTTGTCATAGCCGCCCGACACTATAACGTTCTTACCATCGGCTTTACCCACCGCAAGCGAATAGTGGGTCGCAAATGATCGGGATCGAGCTCGCCAATTGGTCGCATCGACAGGTATTTTAGGTTGAGGTCGCCAAGTCGTATCGCCTTGTCGGCAACTAGTTGCACGAGCCGCATGCAATTTCGCTTCGTTCAGCGCGGCCCTCGGAATATTACACTTTCGCCACTGTGCTCCGATTAGATTTGCATGGCCGAAGACTGCAGACCTTAACTGACAGTTGATCCAACGGGTCATAGGTGCCTCCGAATCAGAAAAGTCTGCCCCTGTTAAGTCGGCATGCCTAAACTCTGTTTGATGAAGCTGCGTCTCTTTCCACACGCTGTGCTGAAGCGGGAGTAACTGCCCAGGGACACCCGCGAACACGTGAAGACGAAGATCAAGATTGCTTAGACCAAGAACAGTTGGGCGCGCCAGGGGCGCCCCCCTCTTGTGCGCAGCAAGCCAGACTTCAAAGGCAAGCCGACGCACAGCAACACTGCGCTCGGGTTCTAAAAGGGTCACGAAACCCTTTTCGAAGTCTCTCCTTTCCGGAGATTCCTCGATAGCATGCCGTTGAAGGAGAAAATCGATGGTTTCGGCCGAAGGTGGTGGCACATTCCAAATGCGTTCACCCTCTCCGCTGCACACCGCGGAGTACAGACCGGTTGCTAGGAAATGTTCGCGAATCGAGGTGTGAGCAAAACGGAAGGCCTTCTCCCCCGGCCGCACAAGGAAACTTGCATTGCGCAGATCTTGCGCGAAGATTTCGGAAAGCTTCAAGCCATCCGCGCCTTGCAGAGCCGCGGCGAGCCGCGGCGAAGTCGTAATGAAATCTTGAAACCACTCTTCTAGTTTATCGTTCCCAATCTCTGTTTGATTTCGGCGATGAAGATGGAGCGCCAACGCCTGCAGAATCCGTTGCTTTTCGTGTGTTGGAATAAAGTGCTTAGGGTTGTCACGTTCGAATATCCGATCGACAAAAATGTCGTAGAGGCGGGTCAAATTGATGGTCCGACCAGCTAACTTTTCGCGCTCGATCTGCTCAAACGTCTCGCGGATGAACCGGAGTAGAATTGGTCGCTCCGCGAGTTCACGGAGATTGTACGTGTCCTTGATTAGCGAAATTACTCGGTTCGCCTGTTCTCTGCCTAATTGGAGCTCGAGGTACTTTTCTATTTGCTGATCGTTGAATGGAAGCATGAAGTACGCAGCAATGTCCGCGTCAGCCTCAAGTTTGGATCGCTCTGTGCCCGTAAGAAAGCCACGTTGAGCCGCCACATCTCGGAAATAGTGGGTTCGGCAAGAGACAACTATTCGCGGACCGTCAAAATCACGCTTTGACCTTCTGGTATGGCGCGACATTCGGCGCTGGGCGGTGTCTCGCACCCAGAGTTCGCTAGGCACAATACCTAGCAATTCACGATAAAGCTTGATGGCTGCATCGTACGAGAGTTTGTTGGTAATCTCATCGAGTCCATCGAACACGACAATCGCACCGCGCTCACGAATGAACTTAATTACCTCCCTTGCGCTAGGCGCCTCCTCTCCCGCTTTGCGTAGCATCTGACCGATCAGCGTCTCTAAATCGGCTGAGCCGTCCTCCCCGACCCGATCCACTTCACGCAAGTCAAAATAAACAGGAAGAGGCAGGTCGGGATTATCCAGTCTTAGCTCCAAGAGCTTCTGCGTGAAAAGCTGACACGTAACTGTCTTTCCCATGCCGAACTCCCCCAGAATTGCTATGAGGCGAGGAGCATCACCAGTCGTGGCAGAGGCCCAGTCTATCAGATGTTTTACGATAGGGACGCCTTCCTTGACGTCGTCAAGAGCACCAGTTGAAACGATTTTTGGTGAGACGTTGCCGGGTCTTGCAAAAGATTCGATCACCTCGCGCGAATTGGCGGTAGGTCTGAACGCCGCAAAAAACCGCTCCGCGTCCTTTTTTTTTTGGAGGGGAGGGATTCTTATGAAATCATTCGCTGCGATGAAAACCTGATTTGCGAGCTGATCTACAAACTGCGTTCTGTCAGCAGTATTGCCTGATGCCCATAATGAAATGAGATGCTCACCTTTTGGGCCGAGTTGCGCGATCCTAGTTTTTGCTGTGAACCGGGCGGGCATCTGGCTAGGAAGAATATTTACTCCGACAACGATGCACGACTTTCCAGGGCAGTTGTCGCCGTTGGCGGTGACAAAGAAATCTGCCTCGCGCACGCACGCCTGACTATGCGGATACTTATTCGATACCAACAGCACGCCGAGGAACGCACGATCGCATGCGTCATCCAACTGTTGGTCTCCGGTAGTGGATTTGGCGAGATTTCGGGTGTCGCGCCACAAAACTATCCGCGGCAGATGCGCGAATTGGGCCGGCGGATAGGCCAATTTCTCTTCCAGACGATGAAAAAACTCATCCTGAATCTTATGTTCTTCTTCGTTGAGCCAAGCGTATGAGAAAAAGACCCAAAGGATATCTCGTTCGCGACTGGCGAAGGGCTCGACTATTCCATCAGCATCAACGCGGGCGAGTTCGTTTGACATCCCGGTGAGTTTATCTTGCAGCTCCTCTTCGTCCCGGCGCGCGTCCAGCACGCCGTTCGGTTGTGCGACCACATCACCGGCGCTGCTCTTAAGTTCAAAAGTGGCGTGCCTCCTGCTGAGGAGATTGTTCGCCCGCTTGAGTCGCTGACGGAGTCCAGCTGCATACACGACCCGCCCCTCGCGCAACTGAAGATCGCGACGAAGATCTATAGCTTTTAAGCGAGCTGTCCCGGCCCCCCGAGCTAGGTGAATAAAACTTTCCAGAAGGACACGGGCGCCTTTTGGAACGCCTGTCTTATTGGCCTTTAGAAAACGCTCGACCTCGTCCACTGATTGGGGGGGCATGGAACGTACTCCAGATGGGCATTCCTCTGGATATGCCGTCTTTTATCGTCCGTCAACAGAGTTAATGTCACAAATGTCACATTCTGTGACGCATGGCTTCGTGTCCCACCTAGTGCGCCGGAGCGTCAAATGAGTACATCGGTGTTAAGGCCAAGACGCGCGGCGGCTAGGTCCCCGGACGCTTCGGAATGTTGAGGCCGCGCTGTACCGCCGGACGCGCGAGACCGCGCTCCAGCCACGCCCCGACATTCTTGAAGGTATCGAACCCGACCAGTTCGCGCGCTTCGTACATCCCGGGCATGTTGCGCACCCAGCCAAGCGTAGCGACGTCGGCGATGGTGTATTCGCCCATGATCCATTCGCGGCCTTCGAGCCGCTTGTCGAGCACGCCGAGCAGCCGCTTGGCCTCGTTGGCGTAGCGGTCGCGCGGCCGCTTGTCCTCGTAGTCCTTGCCGGCGAACTTATGGAAGAAGCCAACCTGGCCGAACATCGGTCCGATGCCGGCCATCTGGAAATGCAGCCAGCACAATGTCTCCCATTGCCGCGCCGGGTCAGCTGGCAGCAGCTTCTTGGTCTTGTCGGCGAGGTAATGCAGGATCGCGCCGGACTCGAACAATCCGAGTGGCTTTCCGCCCGGACCATCCGGATCGATGATCGCCGGGATCTTGCCGTTCGGGTTCAGGGACAGGAATTCCGGCGACTGGGTCTCGTTCTGACCGAAATTGATGGCGTGCACCTCGTAGGGCAGCCCGATCTCTTCCAGCATGATCGAGACCTTGACCCCGTTCGGGGTCGGCACGGAATACAGCTGCAGCCGGTCCGGATGCTGCGCCGGCCACTTCTTGGTGATTGGGAAGGACGAGAGGTCGGACATTTGAAGCTCCATGCGGTCACGAAACCGGGTTCCGGCGGCTCGTCTAAATGCCCTAGCGCCGCCGTTTCTGAAAGGGGTCAGCCAAAGATCGGCCCGCTCGTCTCCCGTTGACCCCTCCCGGGGTTTCATGTCCTAGTCCGGCGCACTGAAAACCCTTGATAAAACGCCCGATTCGCACGAACTGAGACCGTTATGGCCGTTGAACGCTACAACGCCCGCGACTCCGAGCCGCGCTGGCAAAAGACCTGGGACGCGAAGGGTATCTTCGCGACGCCCAACGACGACCCGCGGCCGCGCTATTACGTGCTTGAGATGTTCCCCTATCCGTCGGGGCGCATCCACATGGGCCACGTGCGCAACTACACGATGGGCGACGTGGTGGCGCGCTACAAACGCGCCCGTGGCTTCAATGTCCTGCACCCGATGGGCTGGGACGCCTTCGGGATGCCGGCCGAGAATGCCGCGATGGAGCGCAAGGTCCATCCCAAGGCCTGGACCTACGCCAACATCGCCGCGATGAAGAAGCAGCTGCAGTCGATGGGGCTCTCGCTCGACTGGGCGCGCGAGGTCGCGACCTGCGATCCGGCCTATTACCGGCACCAGCAGAAGATGTTCCTCGACTTCCTCAAGGCGGGGCTGGTCGAGCGCAAGCAATCGAAGGTGAACTGGGATCCGGTCGATCAAACCGTGCTCGCCAATGAGCAGGTGATCGACGGCCTGGGCTGGCGCTCCGGCGCGCCGGTGGAGCAGCGCGAGCTGACCCAATGGTTCTTCAAGATCACCAAATATTCCGAGGACCTGCTGCAGTCGCTCGACACGCTCGATCGCTGGCCGGAGAAGGTCCGCACCATGCAGAAGAACTGGATCGGCAAGTCGGAAGGCTTGCTGGTTCGCTTCGCGCTCGACGAGACCACCGCGCCATCCGGCCATCGCGAGCTGAAGGTTTTCACGACGCGGCCGGACACGTTATTCGGCGCGAAATTCCTCGCGGTCGCGCCGGATCATCCGCTCGCCGCCGAGGCTGCGAAGAATAATCCTGCGCTCGCGGATTTCATCGCCGAATGCAAACGCATGGGCACCGCGGCCGAAGCGATCGAGACCGCGGAGAAGAAGGGCTTCGACACGGGTATCCGCGCGTATCATCCGTTCGATCCGCAGTGGCAATTGCCGGTCTACGTCGCGAACTTCATTCTGATGGATTACGGCACCGGCGCGATCTTCGGCTGCCCCGCGCATGACCAGCGCGACCTGGACTTCGTCAATACATACGGCCTCGGCAATACGCCGGTGGTGTGCCCGCCCGATGTCGAGCCGTCGGCTTTCGTGATCACCGACACCGCCTATGACGGCGACGGGCGCATGATCAACTCGCGCTTCCTCGATGGCATGACCGTCGATGCCGCGAAGGAAGACGTGTCGAAACGGCTCGAAGCCGCGATCCTCGGCAACATGCCGGTCGGCGAGCGCCAGGTGAATTACCGCCTGCGCGACTGGGGCATTTCGCGCCAGCGCTATTGGGGCTGCCCGATCCCGATGATCCACTGCGAGGCCTGCGGCGTGGTGCCGGTGCCGGCGCAGGATCTTCCAGTGGTGCTGCCGGAGGATGTCGCATTCGATCGGCCCGGCAATCCGCTGCTGCGGCATGCGACCTGGAAGCACGTCGCCTGTCCGTCATGCGGCCGCGCGGCGACGCGCGAAACCGACACCATGGACACGTTCGTCGATTCGTCGTGGTACTTCGCGCGCTTCACCGATCCGTGGACCGATGCGCCGACCAACCGCAAGGAGGTCGATCAGTGGCTGCCGGTCGACCAATATATTGGCGGCATCGAGCACGCGATTCTGCATCTGCTCTATTCGCGCTTCTTCACCCGCGCGATGAAGGCCACCGGTCATGTCGGGCTCGACGAACCCTTCGCAGGTCTGTTCACCCAGGGCATGGTGGTGCATGAGACCTTCCGCAACGCCGCCGGCGAATGGGTGCTGCCGTCCGACGTGACGATCGAGAATGTCGGCGACCAGCGCAGCGCCAAGCTCACCACCACGGGTGAGCCGATCGAAATCGGTTCGATCGAGAAGATGTCGAAGTCGAAGAAGAACACCGTCGACCCCGACGACATCATTGCGAGCTACGGCGCCGACACTGCGCGCTGGTTCATGCTCTCCGACTCGCCGCCCGAACGCGACGTGAACTGGACCGAGCAAGGCGTGCAGGGCGCCTGGCGCATGGTGCAGCGGCTGTGGCGGCTGGTCGGCGAATCCGCCGAAATCGCCAAGGCCGCGCCGAAGCAGCGGCCGGCCGCGTTTGGCGAGCGCGCGCTGACGCTGCGCAAGGCGTCACATCGCGCGCTGTCCAAGGTGTCGGACGCGATCGAACGGCTGCATTTCAATGTGTCGATTGCCGCGCTGTACGAATTCGCCAATGCGCTCAGCGACGCGATTGGTGCGGTCGAGCAGCCGGAGGATTTGACTCCTGACGTCGCCTGGGCGGTCGTTGAGGCGGCAGAGATCCTGGTGCTGCTGTTCCACCCGATGATGCCGCACCTGGCCGAGGAAAGCTGGGCCGCACTGGGGCATGATTCGCTGGTTTCCACCCAGCCCTGGCCGGCGCTCGAGCCGGATCTGCTGGTGGAGGACACCGTGACCCTCCCGGTCCAGGTCAACGGCAAGAAGCGCGCCGACATCACCGTTTCCCGGACTGCGGAAAACTCCGAAGTGGAGGCTGCCGTTTTGGCGCTCGATGCGGTAATAAAGGCGCTCGACGGCAAGCGTCCGAAAAAAGTCATCGTCGTACCGCAGAGGATCGTGAATGTGGTCGCATGACATGCAGAACCGCCTGATCCGCCTCGCCGCAGTTTTCACCCTGGCGGGGCTCACGGCCGGCTGTTTCCAGCCGCTCTATGCCGAGCGGACCGCCTCTGGCGGGCCTGGCATCGTCCAGGCGATGCGGTCGGTCGAGGTGCAGCAGATCGTCGCCGCCAACGGTACGCCCGAATCGCGCCTGGCCGTCGAGGTCCGCGACCAGCTCCTATTCGGGCTGCAGGGCGGCTCCGGCCAAGAAACGGCAGCGAAGTATCGGCTGCGCATCCGGCTCTCGTCCAACAATGCCTCGGCGCTGGTCGATTCGGCCACCGGACGGACCGATGTCGGCAGCTACCGGCTCACGGCGACGTATGAGCTTCTGGACAATCGCAGCGGTAAGCAAGAGATCACCGGCACGGTGGCCGCGCGTGTTTCCTTCGATGTGCCGGGCCAGCAGCAGCGTTTCGCGCGGGCCCGCGGCCAGCGCGACGCGGAGACCCGCGCCGCCCAATCGATCGCCGACGACATCAAGGCGCGGCTCGCGTCCTATTTCGTCCAGGGCACATGATCGGCGCGAGCGCCGATCCTTTTTCCCAATGACCGCGCTCAAATCGTCCGACATCGACCGCTTCGTCGCGCGGCCGGATTCCGCGCATCCGGTTGTCCTGGTCTATGGTCCCGATGCCGGGCTGGTGCGCGAGCGCGCCGAGGCCTTGATCCGCGTTTCGGTCGACGACATGGCCGACCCCTTTGCGCTGGTGCGGCTGGACGGCGATGACGTCGCCGGCGAGCCGACGCGGCTGGTCGAAGAGGTCAACACCATTCCGCTCTTCGGCGGACGGCGTGCGGTGTGGGTGCGCGCCGGTGCGCGTAACCTGGTCCCCGCAGTCGAGGCCCTGCTCAAGGCCGCGGCGCCGGATTGCCGCGTGGTGATCGAGGCCGGAGAACTGCGCAAGACCGCGCCGCTGCGCGTGGTCTGCGAGAAGGCGCCGAATGCCATCACCCTGCCCTGCTACGAAGACAACGAGCGCGATCTCGCGCGGCTGATCGACGATGAGATGCGCGAGGCCGGGTTGACCATCGCGGCCGACGCCAAGGCCGCGCTATTACCGCTCCTCGGCGGCGATCGCGCCGCGACCCGCAGCGAGGTCCGCAAGCTCGCGCTCTATGCGCGCGGCAACGACAAAGTCGAACTCGCCGACGTGATCGCGGTGGTCAGCGACGCCTCAGCGCTCGCGCTCGACGAGCTGGTCGATGCGGTCTTCGCCGGCCGTCCCGGCGAGGCCGAGGCCCAATTCACCAAGGCGCGCAATGCCGGCACCACGCCCGGCAGTATCATGTTCGCGGTACAGCGCCATGTCGCCACGCTGCACAAGGCGCGTCTGACCGACACCAGCGTCGATCGCATCATGCCGCCGATCCATTTCAGCCGCAGAGCCGCGGTCGAAGCCGCGTTGAAGACCTGGACCGCGCCGCGGCTGGAACGCGCCATGGCGCAACTCGCCGACGCCGCGTTCGACGTGCGCCGCAATGCGATGCTGGCTGAACCGATCGCGCAGCGGGCGCTGCTGTCGCTGGCGGTGAATGCACGGCGTCGCGACTAGACTAGCCTCGGAGTGTATCTTCACCGGCCTTATTATTTCCGCGACGCGATCTCCGCGCCGTCAGCCAGCGCTTTGAATTTCGCCCAGACGATGCTGTCGGCGATGAGCGGTGGACCGGCGCTGACGAAGGTGCCAAAGCCGCAATCGGCGCCGGCAATCACGCGCTCACGGCCGACGATGTCGGTGTAGCGGCCAATCCGCTGCGCGATCAGCCGCGGATGCTCCACGAATGGACTGGTCGAGTCGATCACGCCGGGGATCAGCACTTTGTCGTCCGGAATTTTCGCTGCCGCGAGATCTTCCCATTCATGCTCATGCCGCGGGTTGGCGCCTTCGAAGCTGAGCGCCTGGGGCCGCGCCTTCAGCACGATGTCGAGGATTTTCGCGAGCGGAATATCGTGGGTATGCGGGCCGGCATAATTGCCCCAGCAGATGTGAAGCCGCATCCGATCCGGCGGAATGTCGGCCGTCGCCGCGTTCAGCGCCGCGATGTTGCGCGCCGCGATCTTGAGAAACTGATCGTCGGTGAGGTGGCGATATTGATTGGCGCGGGCCGAGCCGAGATCCGGCGCATCGATCTGCAGGATGAAGCCTGCATCGACGATCGCCTGGTACTCCGTGCGCATCACCGCGGCGAGCGCATCGACGTAAGCGTCTTCGTCGTTGTAGTGCAGGTCGATGATGAAGCGCGTAAGGATGCCCGGCGATGGGGCGGTCATAAAGGTTTCGACCGGGTTCGCCTTGCGCGTTGCCGCGGTCAGGTGTGCGAGGTCGCGCTCGAGCGGTGCGCGGTCGGCGTAGCTGATCGGACCGACACACCCGGGAAATGGAATATCTCCGAATTTCCGGAGGCCGGCGGCGAAATCCGGATGCGCCACCGAATCCAGATTGATCATGATGTCGCGCCCCTTCGCTGCGGCGTCGGGATGCATGCCGATGCCGTGGACGCGATGGCGCACATACATCGTGTAGGACGGCTTGCTCATCTCGCCATCGCTGACGACATCGATGCCACACGCGATCTGCTGCGCAACGACATCCTCAACCGCCTTGGCGGTCTGCGCCTCGAATAGCGCAGCGTCGATGTCCTGGCCCTTCTCTTTCGCAAGCAGGAGAACGATCAGCGGCTTCGGACGCGGCAGGCTGCCGACATGGGTGGTGAGGATACGGTCGGTGCTGAGCTTCATGATATGATCCCTGTCATTCCGGGCCCGCCGCTGCGCGGCGCCCCGGAAGGACGAAGAACTAGTCCCGCTCCAGCCGGCGGATCACGTCTTCGAGCTGGTCGAGGTCCTTGTAGCGCACCTGCAATACGCCGCTGCCGCCGGCGCGATGTTTAACGTTCACCGTCAGACCAAGCGCGTCGGTCATCCGTCGCTCGAGCGCGACAGTGTTGGGATCGCGCGGCGTGGTTGCTGCGCGCGGTTTGCGGTCCGGGTGAGCCGCGGTCTGCCGCATCTCTTCGGCCTGCCGCACATTGAGACCACGCGCGACGATGTCCTTCGCCAGCGCCTCGGCGTCCGGCTGCCCGATCAACTGCCGCGCATGGCCGGCGGATAATTGGCCGCCGCGCACCATCGCCTGGACCGGCTCGGGCAGCTTCATCAGCCGAAGCGTGTTTGCAATATGGCTGCGACTCTTGCCGACGGTCTTGGCGATGTCGTCGTGGCTGTAGTGGAATTCTTCGGCGAGCGCGGCATAGCCGCTGGCTTCTTCGATGGCGTTGAGATCGGCACGCTGCACATTCTCGATGATCGCAAGCTGCAGCGCCTCATGATCGTTGGCTTCGACGACAATCACCGGCACGTCGTGAAGGTTGGCACGCTGCGCCGCGCGCCAGCGTCGTTCGCCCGCGATGATTTCGTAGCTGTCGCTGCGATTGCGCTCGGCACGCACCAGCACCGGCTGAATGATGCCGTGCTCGCGGATCGACGACGCCAGCTCTTCCAGTTCGGTTTCGGTGAAGGTCCTTCGCGGATTGCGCGGATTGGGTTTGATGAATTCGACCGGCACGCGCTTCTGGCCGGCACGCGCGCGCTCGCGATCGATGGTCGGCGTCTCATCGCCGACGTCGCCGATCAGCGCAGCAAGGCCGCGCCCCAGTCGCGATTTGCCGGCGTCGTCGGCCATGTCGTGCTCCTCGAACACACTCTTACGCGGACGCAACGTCATACGGCGCGAAGCTCCTTCTCGCGCTGGATGACCTCAGTCGCGAGGCGCAGATAGGCTTCACTGCCGGCACACTTGAGATCATAGACTAGGACCGGCTTGCCGTAAGACGGCGCCTCCGAGACACGCACATTGCGCGGGATCATGGTGTCATAGACCTTCGGCCCCATGAATTGACGCACGTCGGCGACCACCTGGTTTGACAGGTTGTTGCGCGAGTCGAACATGGTCAGCACGATGCCGTGGATGGTGAGCTCGGGATTCAATGTGGTCTTGACCTGGTCGACGGTCTTCAGCAGCTGCGACAGACCTTCGAGCGCGAAGAACTCGCATTGCAACGGCACCAGGATCGCATTCGCCGCCGCCATCGCGTTGACGGTCAGGAGATTCAGCGACGGCGGACAGTCGACCAGCACGTAGGTGAACTCAGGCCCATCGCCGCGGCTGGTGTTGAGCTGGGTCAGCGCGCTGCGCAGGCGGAACGCGCGGTCGCGCGCGCTGCCGATTTCAAGCTCGAGGCCGGACAGGTCCATCGTCGAGGACGCGATGAAGAGTTGCGGCACCGCCGTCGGCAATACCGCGTCACGCAGATTGGCTTCGCCGATCAGCACGTCATAGGTCGAGCAGCGGCGGCTGCGCCGGTCGATACCGAGGCCGGTCGAAGCATTGCCCTGCGGATCGAGATCGACGATCAGCACATTCTCACCGATGGCGGCGAGGGCGGTCCCGAGGTTGATCGCCGTCGTGGTCTTGCCGACGCCGCCCTTCTGGTTGGCGATCGCCAGAACCCGCGGCTTCACCACCGGTTTCGGAGCGAGCGACAGACCATCCGCCGGCTCGGCAATGAACGGGGGCAGGTCGGTCATTGGGCCAGTTCTCTGGTGGATCGAGGGGTGATGCCGTCCAGCACGACAATCCGGCCATGCGGGTCGGTCCGGCTGGACTCAAGCCGGACGTTCGACAGTGTCCAATATTTAGTAGCTTCGGTCAATTCAGAATCTACATCTTGGCCCTTGAGGAAGAGAGCCTGACCGCCGCGCTGAAGCAGCGGACTCGCGAAGCCAAGCAGTTCTTGTAGCGGCGCCAGCGCCCGGGCGGTGACCACATCGACGCTTTCAGTGAAGCTATCCACGAAATCCTCGATTCGCATCGCGTGCACAATGGCCGGAGCGTCGGCAACCCGTGTGGCCTCGCGCAGGAAGGCCGCCTTCTTGGTGCTGCTCTCCACGAGGTGGATTCGCGCCGGGGCTTTCGCCAGGGCGCAGGCGATCACCAGGCCTGGAAATCCGCCCCCGCTCCCAAGATCGATCCAACGTCGCGCGTCGGGAGCCAAAGAGAGGAGCTGAAGCGAGTCCGCGACGTGCCGGGTCCAGATCTGACCGATGGTCGACGGTGCGATCAGATTGGTCTTGGCCTGCCAGGTTAACAGGAGGTCGACAAAACGATCGAGCCTGACTTCTGTTTCACGTGAAACAGGATGGAGCGACAACGCCTTCGCCTTGTCGGCCTTCAGGTCGGGGGTGTCTTTGTGGGCCATCCGGTGCAGCGCCCGAGATCGCAGCGCTATTGCGCCGTGTCGGCGGACTTGCGCGACGGCTTGCGGCGGAGATTGGCCAGGATAATCCCAACGGCCGCGGGCGTAATACCTTGGAGCCGTGCCGCCTGCCCGATCGTCCGCGGCCGCGTTTTAGTCAGATTCTGCTTCGCTTCGTTGGAAAGCCCTTGCAACATCTCGTAATCGAGGTCGTCCGGGAGGCTGATGGCCTCGTCGCGCCGGAACGACGCCACGTCGGCCGCCTGACGCTTCAGGTAGACCTCGTATTTAGCGTCGATTTCGAGCTGCTCGGCAATGTTCGGCGCGAGGCCGCCAAGCTGTGGCCAGATTCGCGCCAGCTCCGCGAGTTCGATCGAGGGATAGGAGAGCAATTCATAAGCTGTCCGACGCTGTCCATCCTGGTTCAGCGCTAACCCGGCCTTGGCCGCGGCGGTCGGCGTCAAGGAGACGGAGCGTGCGTATTCACGCACGTCGTTCAGAGCGGTCATCTTCGACCGATGTCGGTCGGCGCGATGACCCCCGACGCATCCGAGCGTGATTCCACGGTCGGTCAGCCGCTGGTCGGCATTGTCGGCGCGCAATGTCAGCCGGTATTCCGCGCGCGAGGTGAACATCCGATAGGGCTCGGTCACTCCACGGGTGACCAGATCGTCGATCATCACGCCGAGATAGCCTTCCGCGCGATCGAACACGATCTCGGGGCCCTGCCCTGCGAGACTCGCAGCGTTGAGCCCGGCGACCAGGCCCTGGGCGGCGGCCTCTTCATACCCGGTGGTGCCGTTGATCTGGCCGGCCAGGAAAAGCCCGCGCATCCGGCGGGTTTCCAGCGTCGGCTTCAATTCCCGAGGATCGACATGGTCGTATTCGATCGCATATCCGGGGCGGAGGATCGTCGCCTTCTCCAGGCCGGCTATGCTCGTGACGATGGCGTGCTGAACATCTTCCGGTAGCGAAGTCGAGATTCCGTTTGGGTAGACCGTGAAATCATCCAGGCCTTCCGGCTCCAGGAAGATCTGGTGGCCGTCGCGCTCGCCGAACCGGACGATCTTGTCCTCGATCGAGGGGCAATAGCGCGGCCCGCGGCTGGCGATTTGGCCGGAATACATCGGCGAGCGATGAACATTCTGGCGAATGATCGCGTGGGTGCGCTGGTTGGTCCGGGTGATCCCGCATTCGATCTGCCGGTTCTCGATGCGGTCGGTCATCACCGAAAAGGGTTCGGGCGGCTCATCCCCTGGCTGCATCTCAAGCCCCGCCCAGTCGATGGTCCGGCCATCGAGTCGCGGCGGCGTTCCGGTCTTCAGGCGACCGAGGGCGAACCCGAACCGCTCGAGCGTCGCCGAAAGGCCAAGCGCCGGCGCCTCCCCAACCCGGCCTGCGGGAATCTGGCGCTCGCCGATATGAATCAGGCCTCGCAGGAAGGTGCCGGTCGTCAGAACCACGGCCCCGGCACGGAATTCACGACCATCCGACAGCCGAAGGCCGCCAACGCGACCAGTTTCGAGGATCAGGTCGTCGGCCTCGCCTTCAACCACGGTCAGATTGGCTGTTTCCCGAATCGCGGCCTGCATCGCCGCCGCGTAGAGTTTCCGATCGGCCTGGGCGCGCGGACCACGGACCGCCGGACCCTTGCGGCGATTGAGCAATCGGAACTGGATTCCGCCCTTATCGGCGACTCGCCCCATCAAACCATCGAGCGCATCCACTTCACGGACCAGATGCCCCTTGCCGAGGCCACCAATCGCCGGATTGCACGACATCGCACCGACGGTGGCGAACTGATGCGTCACCAGCGCGGTACGGGCACCCATGCGCGCAGCAGCGCTGGCCGCCTCGCACCCGGCGTGCCCGCCTCCCACAACGATGACGTCGAATTCGGTCATGGCAAGGTTCTAATCCAGTCGCCGGGCCCGGTCAAAAGGGTGCATTTCACGTGAAACATGAAATGAATATGCATTTCATATTCATTTTATGACTGCTGGGTATCTCTAATAGGCCAGAGGCCGACTGGTACGCTGTTACTTCCCGATACAAAAATCCCGGAAAATGACGTCCAGGATGTCTTCCACGTCGACTCGACCGGTCAAACGTCCCAGAGACCGGGTCGCCAGACGCAGTTCTTCGGCCAGAATATCTTCGCGCGTTTCGCTGGCCGCACGAGCCAGCGCGATCGAGGTCTCCGCCAGCGCCTGCCGGTGGCGCGCCCGTGTGATCAGCGCGCTTTCTCCGCCCAAAGCTCCGGCCGCCTCACCGCCGAGCGCCACCAGAAACGTGTCCATGCCCAGACCATCTCGCGCGGATATCGCGAAGGATTGTGGCCCGCTGCCTTTAATGTCGACGTTGCGTCCGACCAAATCGGCCTTGTTCTGCAGAACCCAGACCGAGTCGCCGAGCGCATCCGGCGGCAAAACCGGCGCGGCCACATCCGTCACCCACAGCACGAGATCGGCACCGGCGGCGCGGTCGCGCGCCCGGCGCACCCCTTCCTGCTCCACGGGATCATCAGTCTCGCGAATGCCCGCGGTATCGAGCAGCGTCACCGGATAGCCGTCGAGATCGAGATGCAGTTCGATCACATCGCGCGTGGTCCCGGCGTGAGGCGATACGATTGCCGCCTCTCGCCTGGCAATCCGGTTCAGCAAGGTGGATTTGCCCGCATTCGGCGGCCCCGCGATCGCAACCGTAAAGCCCTCGCGGATGCGTTCGCCACGGGTTCCCTGGGCCAGCGCCGCATCGATCTCCGCCGCCAGCGCTCTCACTTTGGTCAGCGCCGGCGTCACCAGATCGTCCGGCACATCACCCTCGTCGGAAAAATCGATCTGTGCTTCGACCAATGCCAGTACCTCGATCAAACGACGGCGCCACTCCTCGGCCTTGCCGCCGAGCAGCCCCTTCAGATGCTGAAAGGCCTGGCGCCGCTGCGCCTCGGTTTCCGCCGCAATGAGATCGGCCAGCCCTTCGACCGCCGTGAGATCAAGCTGCCCATTGCCGAAAGCGCGCCGGGTAAATTCACCGGGCTCGGCGAGCCGTAGCCCCTCGATGCTGCCGAGCGCCGCGAGCGTCGCCGCGATCACCGCATGACCGCCATGCAGTTGCAGCTCCGCGACGTCCTCGCCGGTCTCACTTTTCGGCCCGGGAAACCAAAGCGCCAGCGCTTCGTCAATCAGTTCGCCGCTGCGCGGATCGCGCACCCGCGCCAACGCCGCCTGTCGCGCCTGAGGCAACCGCCCGATCAACCCGGTTAGTGCCGTGCCGGCATGCGGACCCGACAGCCGCACCACGGCAATCGCCGCCGGCGGACGGCCGGACGACAAGGCGAAGATGGTGTCTTGATCGCGCGCCATGGTTCAGCTTTAGCGCATAACCCATACACGCCGCAGCCGTCTCGGATCGAATGCCGCAGCAGCACGTTCGGTCATCGCGGATATGATTTCTCGATCGGACTGTCGCGCCTTATCTTGCGCAGCCTTCTCGCCCGGACCAGAGATTTATGACAACCGCAGCTTCGACCCACGAAAACCGGCTCGCGCGCGAGACCTCCCCCTACCTTTTGCAGCACAAGCACAACCCGGTGGATTGGTGGCCATGGGGGCCGGAGGCGCTGGCCGAAGCCAAGCGCACCGACAAGCCGATCCTGCTCTCGGTCGGCTATGCCGCCTGCCATTGGTGCCATGTCATGGCGCACGAAAGTTTCGAGGATCCCGCGACCGCCGGCGTGATGAACGAGCTGTTCGTCAACATCAAAGTCGACCGCGAAGAACGTCCGGACATCGATCAGATCTACATGTCGGCACTGCATCTGCTCGGCGAGCAGGGCGGCTGGCCGCTGACGATGTTTCTCACCCCGACAGGCGAGCCATTCTGGGGTGGCACTTATTTTCCGAACACGACTCGCTACGGCCGGCCCGCCTTCACCGATGTGATGCGCGAAGTCGTGCGCGTGTTTCGCGAGGAGCCGGAGAGCGTCGAGCAGAACCGGCGCTCGCTGATGACCCGGCTCGCCGAACAGACGCGCTCAAAAGGCGGCATCGTCATCGGCGTGAAGGACCTTGATCGCGCGGCGGTATCCGTCGGCGGCCTGATCGACCAGACTCATGGCGGCATGCGAGGACAGCCCAAGTTTCCACAATGCGCGCTGTTCGAGCTGCTGTGGCGCGCCGGACGACGCACCGGTGAGGAGCGCTTCTACGAAGCCTTCGATCTCACGCTCGAGCGCATCTGCCAGGGCGGCATCTACGATCACCTCGGCGGCGGCTTCTCGCGCTATTCGGTCGATGAGCGTTGGCTGGTGCCGCATTTCGAGAAGATGCTCTACGACAATGCGCAATTGCTGGAGCTGCTCGCGACCGCTTATCTGCGCCAACATAATCCGCTCTTTCGGGCACGGGCGCGGGAAACGGTGGCCTGGCTCGCGCGCGAGATGACCACGGGGGAGGGCGCGTTCTCGGCCTCCCTCGACGCCGATTCCGAAGGCGAGGAAGGCAAATTTTACGTCTGGTCGCAGACTGAAATTCTGGACGCACTAGGCGCGGCCGACGGCGCGTTTTTCGCGCGCCATTATGACGTGAGCCCCGACGGCAACTTCGAGGGCCACAATATCCTCAATCGTCTCTCGCGCATGCCGGCGAGCGAGGGGGACGAAACCCGCCTCGCCGCGATGCGCGACACATTGCTGGCAGTGCGGGCGAAACGCATCCGCCCTGGCCTCGACGACAAGATCCTCGCCGACTGGAATGGCTTGATGATCGCAGCGCTCAGCAATGCGGCGGTCGTGTTCGGCGAACCGTCCTGGACCGCGATGGCGCAGCGCGCCTTCGCCTTCATCGTGACAGGTATGAGCCGCGGCGACCGGCTCGGTCACTCCTGGCGCGCCGGCAAGCTCGTCTATCCCGGCCTCGCGTCGGACTTCACCGCCATGATCAAGGCTGCGCTCGCACTCTACGAAACCACCGGGGAGGGAGCCTATCTCAATCAGGCGCTGACCTGGCAGCGTGCGCTTGAACGTCACTACCTGAATGCCGAGACCAACGGCTATTACCTCACGGCCGACGACGCCGAAGGCCTGGTGGTACGGCCAAACGCAACCACCGACGACGCGACGCCGAATCCGAATTCCATCGCAGCGCCTAACCTGGTTCGACTCGCCGTGCTGGCGGGCGACGATCAATGGCGCGAACGCGCCGATCAACTGATTGAGGGTGTGCTCGGCGTCGCGGCCGAGAACCTGTTCGGCCACGTGGCCCTGCTCAATGCCATCGACCTGCGGCTGCGTATCGCTGAAATCGTCGTGACGGGGGAGGACACCGGCGGGCTCGTGACCGCGGCACTTCGCGAGCCGTTTCTCGATCGCGCGGTGCTGCGGGCACCCACCGTGGATGGCCTCGCGCCATCGCATCCTGCCCGCGAGAAGTTTGCGGCTGCGCCGCAAGGCGCAGCCTTTGTCTGTGTCGGAGAACGATGCTCGCTGCCGGTCCGGCAGGCCGAACAGATCGGCGAGGCCGCGGCAGCGATGCGCGTGTCGCCCCTCCCCTGAACGGGGAGGATTAGGTATTCATCGACTCGAAGAACTCGCCATTGGTCTTGGTGTTGCGCAGCTTGTCGAGCAGGAAGTCGATCGCGTCCATCGTTCCCATCGGATTGAGGATGCGGCGCAGGACATACATCTTCTTGAGCTGCTGCGGATCGGTGAGCAGTTCTTCCTTACGCGTGCCGGAGCGCGTGATGTCGATGGCCGGGAAGGTGCGCTTGTCGGCCACCTTACGGTCGAGGATGAGCTCGGAATTGCCCGTGCCCTTGAACTCTTCGAAGATCACTTCGTCCATGCGTGAGCCGGTATCGATCAGCGCGGTTGCGATGATGGTCAGCGAGCCACCTTCCTCGATGTTACGCGCGGCGCCGAAGAAGCGCTTCGGGCGCTGCAATGCATTGGCGTCGACACCGCCGGTCAGCACCTTGCCGGATGACGGCACCACGGTGTTGTAGGCGCGGCCGAGGCGCGTGATCGAATCCAGCAGGATCACGACGTCGCGTCCATGCTCGACCAGGCGCTTGGCCTTTTCGATCACCATTTCCGCGACCGCAACGTGACGCGAGGCGGGCTCATCGAAGGTCGAGGAAATCACCTCACCCTTCACCGAACGCTGCATGTCGGTGACTTCCTCAGGCCGCTCGTCGATCAGCAGCACGATCAGGAAGCATTCGGGATGGTTGGCGGCGATCGCATGCGCGATATTCTGCAGCAGCACGGTCTTACCAGTCCGGGGCGGCGACACGATCAACGCGCGCTGGCCCTTGCCGATCGGCGCGACGATATCGATGACGCGCGGCGAGAGATCCTTCTTGGTTGGATCCTCGTGCTCCATCTTCAGCCGCTCATCGGGATAGAGTGGCGTGAGATTGTCGAAGTTGACCTTGTGGCGCTGCTTGTCGGGGTCTTCGAAATTGATCGTGTTGACCTTGAGCAGCGCGAAGTAACGCTCGCCGTCTTTCGGGCTGCGGATCTGGCCGTCGATCGTGTCGCCGGTGCGCAGCGCAAAGCGCCGAATCTGGGATGGTGAGACGTAAATGTCGTCGGGGCCCGGGAGATAATTCGCTTCCGGCGACCGCAGGAAGCCGAAGCCGTCGGAGAGCACCTCGACGACGCCTTCGCCAATGATATCGACCTCTTTGGCCGCGAGTTGTTTGAGAATAGCGAAAAGCAATTCCTGCTTGCGCAGCGTCGAGGCGTTCTCGACTTCATGCTCCTCGGCGAAGGCGACCAGCTCAGCTGCCGACTTCGACTTGAGGTCTTGGAGTTTCATTTCCCGCATGGGGAGTATTCCTAGAAAGGGAGAGCGGCGTCGGGAGAAGCGGGACGCGCGCGAAAGGAGGCAGGAGAGCCGCAGGTCTTAGATCGAGAATCGGGCCGAAAGCTCTAGGGCGGTGGAGGCCGATGAGGCTTTGGTCCCGATGCTTTTCCCGGACCGCGATCAGGGCGACCGGTACTCGAAGCATCCGCCTACGTTTGGTGGGATAACGCGAACATAGGAAAAACACCACTGCAGCGCAAGGGTTCCGCACTGCGAACGGTAAATCGTGTGGATGACAGTCGCGTGTTCAGAACGGCTTGACCACCGCCAGAATCACGATTCCGATCATCAATAACGTCGGTATCTCATTGATAATACGGTAGAATTTTTCTGAATGACGATTCTGGTCAGCGCCGAAATCGCGCACATAGCGGGCTAGCATCCCGTGAACGCCGGAGAGGATCAGCACCAGCACGACCTTCGCTTGCAGCCAGGCCGAGGCGTAGAAGCCGCTGGTCCAGGCGAGCCACAGCCCAAACACCCAGGTCAGGATCATCGCCGGATTGATGATCGCCTTGAGCAGCCGGCGTTCCATTACCTTGAAGGTTTCGGACTGCTGCGATCCCGCCGGCGCGCTGCAATGGTAGACGAATAGCCGCGGCAGATAGAGCATCCCGGCCATCCAGGACATCACTGCGATCACATGGACCGCCTTCAGCCAGGGATACAGCGCGCTCAACGGCCGCTCCCGCCGCGGACACGTGCGATCATCTGTTCAACATGGGCGATCGGCGTTTCAGGCAGAATGCCGTGGCCGAGATTGAAAATGAACGGCCCGGCATCGAAGGCCTTCAACACAGCGTCCACCGAGCGATCGAGCGCGGCACCGCCGGCCAGCAAGGCGAGCGGATCAAGATTACCCTGCACCGGCATGCGGACTTGGATTTCACGCCGCGCAAAATCCCGATCGGTCATCCAGTCGAGACCGACCGCGTCGATCGGCACTTCTTCGACATAGCGTTTGAGATTGGCCCCGACACCGCGCGGGAATCCAATCACCTTGGCGCCTGGAATCTGGCGCCGGATTTTTGCGATGATCCGTCGCGTCGGTTCGATCGACCAGCGGCGGAATTCCTCGGGCGGAAGCACGCCCGCCCAGGTATCGAAGATCTGCACCGCATCGACGCCGGCCTGTAACTGGCGAATCAGATACGCCGCAGAGGCCTCGACCAGGACGTCCATCACCGCAGCGAAAGTATCCGGCTCGCGATAGGCGAAAATCCGCGCTGGAGCCTGGTCGGGCGTTCCACGGCCGGCGATCATGTAGGTCGCTACCGTCCAGGGCGCGCCGCAAAATCCGAGAAATGTGGTTTTGTCATCGAGCTGCGCTTTGACCAGCCTGATGGTCTCGTAGATCGGCGCGAGCGTCTCATGCCGAACCTCGCGCGCCAATCGATCAACGGCCTGCCGGTCGGCCAACGGATCAAGCCGCGGACCTTCGCCCTCGACGAAGCGCAGGTTCTGTCCCAGCGCATGGGGAATCACAAGGATGTCGGAAAACAGGATCGCGGCATCGAAGCCGAAACGCCGCACGGGCTGCATCGTCACTTCGGCCGCCAATTCGGGCGTGTAGCACAGGTCGAGGAAACTTCCCGCCTGCTTCCGGAGTTCACGATACTCGGGAAGATAGCGGCCCGCCTGCCGCATCATCCAGATCGGAGGAACAGCTTGCCGCTTGCCCGAAAGCGCGTCGAGAATGGACTTATTCACTGGGTCGGTGCCCGGAGCATGTCTTCCCAAACCTTAAGTACTTAAAAGGCTGTTGAGTCTGTTTGACGGTTGATTTGACTCATAATTGAGCATTCACAGCCTGTCCCCAGGTTACGCACATAGGGTCGCAGCTTTCCGCGTTATTCGACCCAGCATCCATACAGGTTCCGAGCCAATGGTAGCAGCGCTCAGACATCCTAGCCGTTCCACTTGTCCCAGACGATTCACAATTCACCACTCTTCGTTCGCTGCCTGTCCTATTAGCAGCCAACACCTCGCCATGTGGACAGTCTGCGCGAGCTCAGACCGGCCCAGCTTGCGCAGCGCTCAAAGCCATGGCCTTCTCCCCGGAAGGCCGACAGCTTTCCACAGCTTCTCCCGGTGATGCGACTTGCCCCAGGGCACCTACTTCCACCTGCATCTCGTCTCGGACTCGACCGGTGAGACGCTGACCACGGTCGCGCGCGCCGCGACCGCGCAATACACCAAGGTGTCTCCGGTCGAGCATGTCTATCCGTTGGTCCGGACCCAGAAGCAGCTCGATCGCGTGCTGGCCGAGATCGAGGAGACGCCGGGGATCGTGCTCTACACGCTGCTGACGGAAAATCTCAGCCAAAGTCTGGAGGACCGTTGCCGCGCGCTGAGCCTGCCTTGCCTCTCGATTCTCGGACCGGTGCTGCAATTGTTGCGATCGTATCTAGGCGCCGAGACCGCGCACCGCGTCGGCGCCCAGCACACCCTCAATGCCGAATATTTCAAGCGCATCGATGCCCTCAATTTCACCATGCTGCATGATGACGGGCAGCACGTCGACGGCCTCGAGGAAGCGGATGTCGTCCTGATCGGCGTGTCCCGGACGTCGAAGACGCCGACCTCGATCTACCTCGCCAATCGCGGGGTGAAGACCGGCAATGTCCCGCTGGTGCCCGGCGTGCCTGTAGCAACCGCGGTCGAAGCATTGACGCGGCCGCTGGTGGTCGGTCTGTTCGCCAGCCCCGAACGTATCGTGCAGATTCGCCAGAACAGATTACTGGGCCTGAATGCGCATCGTGACGACGATCAATATATCGATCGCCAGGCGGTGGCGGACGAGATCACTTATTCACGCAAGCTCTGCGCCAAGCATGACTGGCCGAGCATCGACGTGACGCGTCGCTCGATCGAGGAAACCGCCGCGGCGGTGCTGCAATTGCTGTCCGAGCGCCGCCGCGCGCCCGGAGGATAGCGTGGCGCTCTGGCTCGATCCGCACCCACTCGTGCTCGCATCCAAGAGCGAGATCAGGCGTTCGGTCCTCGTCAATGCCGGCCTTATTGTCGAGGTCGCGCCTGCTGATATCGACGAACGCGCGGTCGAGGCCAGGTTGCGGCCGGCCGGCCCGCGGGCCGCGGCGCAGCTCTTGTCTCAGGCGAAAGCCGGTGCGGTATCTGAAAAGATGAATGGCCGTGTTGTGTTGGGGGCCGATCAGGTGCTTGCCCTCGGCGACAAGCGCTTTACCAAGCCGGTCGATCGCGCCACCGCATTTGCGCAGGTCGGTGCGCTACGCGGCAGGACGCACGAATTGTATTCCGGCATCGCGCTGCTACGCGACGGACAGACGTTGTTCGAACATGTGGCCGTGGCGCGCCTGACCATGCGCGATTTCTCCGATGCGTTCCTCGACGCCTATCTCGATACCGCCGGTGCTTCGGTGATGAAGAGCGTCGGTGGCTATCAGCTTGAAAACTATGGCGTGCATCTGTTCGAGAAAATCGAAGGCGACCATTTCACGATCCTTGGCCTGCCGCTGCTGCCGCTGCTCGACGCGCTGCGTGACGCCGGCCTGGTCGCGAGGTGACGATGTTCGTGATCGGACTCACCGGCTCCGTCGGCATGGGCAAGTCCACGACCGCGCAGATGTTCGCGCAACACGGCGTGCCGGTGAATGATTCCGATGCGGTGGTGCATCTCCTCTATGACGGCAAGCTGGTGCCGGAGATCGAGGCGGCGTTTCCAGGAACGACCGCGGCCGGCAAGGTCGACCGCGCCAAGCTTGGTGCGAGGGTCCTCGGCGATGCAGCCGCGCTGAAGCGGCTTGAGGCCATCGTTCATCCGCGGGTGCGGGAGGAGGAGGCCCACTTTCTTGCCAAGGCGGACGCCGAGAAAACTGCGGTCGTGGTGCTCGATATTCCGCTGCTATTCGAGACCGGCGGCGAAAACCGGGTAGACGCAGTGGTGGTCGTGTCGGCTCCGGCCGAGGCGCAGCGCTCGCGGGTGATGCAGCGGCCCGGGATGACCGCGGAAAAATTCGAGGCGATTCTCGCCAAACAGATGCCCGACAACGAGAAACGTCGTCGGGCGGATTTCGTCGTGGATACGTCGCAAGGGCTCGACCACGCGCGCAATCAGGTGGGTGAGATTCTGCGCGCGGTTGCTACAATGCCGCAGCGGCGAAAGTGATTCTTTTCGAACCGGACCCCTGATGCGCGAGATCGTGCTCGATACCGAAACCACCGGCCTCGATCCCTACTCGGGGCATCGGCTGGTCGAGATCGGCTGTGTCGAGCTGTTCAACGGTATTCCGACCGGGCAGATCTTTCACCAATACTTGAATCCCGATCGCGACATGCCGCGTGAGGCTTTCAACGTTCACGGGCTGTCGATCGAGTTCCTCAGCGACAAACCGCGTTTCGACGAGATCGCGGACGCGTTCCTGACCTTCGTCGGCGATTCCCCACTGGTCGCCCACAACGCGATGTTCGACGCCAATTTCCTCAATGCCGAGCTCGAGCGGGTCGGCAAGGCCCAGATCGGCCGCGAGCGCGTGGTCGACACGCTGATGCTGGCGCGCCGCCGACATCCCGCCGGGCCGAACAGCCTCGATCAGCTCTGCATCCGCTATGGCATCGATATTTCGCGCCGGACCAAGCATGGCGCGCTGCTCGATGCGGAAATCCTGGCCGAGGTCTATGTCGAGCTGACCGGCGCGCGTCAGGCGACGCTGGTCCTGGTCGAGACGAATGGCGGCGGGACAGAGGAACAGCGCCTTGCGGCCGGTCCGCGAATTCGTCTGACCCCGCTGCTGCCGCGCATCACGGCGGACGAAATCGCCGCACATGCCGCCTTCGTCGCGACGCTCGGCGACAACGCGATCTGGCGGGATTACGCGGCCTGAGCATGATCCGGAAAAGTGGGAGACCGGTTTTCCGAAAAAGACCATGCTCCAACAAAAAGCTAGGGCCTGTCGTCATTTGAGCCAGGCGAGCGCGCAAACCAGATGAAGGCCTGCTAGAAAATTCCGCGCAGTCTTCTCGTAGCGCGTTGCGATTGCTCGAAAATGCTTGATC
>CANKHJ010000003.1 GCA_947481635.1 Bradyrhizobiaceae bacterium | reverse complement strand
GCCAGGCTCGCCAGGCACTCGATCATGAATGACAGCCCCGACCCCTTTGCGCCGCCGACCGGTAGCAAAGTCGCGACCTTGGTCGGATCGTTGGTATCACGGCCCTGCACATCGATGCCCCAGCCTGTCGGTATCGGGGTTTTCTTGTCGCGCGCATTGAGCAGCTTGCCCATCGCGACATTCGAGGTCGACATGTCGAGCAGGTAAGGGGGGCGATTGCCGGCCGGGACGGCGATCGCGAGCGGATTGCTCGACAATCCCGCGACGCGCGCGCCGTGATACGCCATCAGCGGGATCGAAGCGGTCATCACGATGCCGGCCATGCCGGCTTCGGCCGCTTGCAGCGCGTAATACCCGACCGCGCCGGCATGCGTGATGTTGCGCGCAGCGCACCAGCCGATATGCACCTCGCGCGCGCGATCGATCGCCTCCGCCATGGCGCGTTCCATCGCCACCGGTCCCGGCGCGCGATCCGCTTCCAGCACCGCGATGGCGCCCGAGCGGCGCTCGATCCGCATATCCGGCCGGCGGTTGACCGAGCCTTTGCTGAGCAGGTCGAGATAGCGCGGGATGCGGATCACGCCGTGCGAATCCACGCCGCGCAGATTGGCCCAGACCAGCACGCGGACCCAGGAATCCGCCGTCGCTGCGTCGACGCCATCCGCGACCAGGATCGCCTTGGCGAAGGCGTGCAGGTCGTCCTTGGCGATCAGGACCGGCGCGTCGCTCAAGCGCGCACCGGGAAGAACCGGTCGAGCCAGCCCTTGATGATGTCGCGCGCCGGCTGGCCTTTGCCGGCGAGCGGGAAGTGGGACTCGCCGGTGATCAGATGCAGTTCGGTCGGCATGCCGGCCTTCTCGAACAGGCGCAGCGACTGCTCGGTCGGCGTCACCTGATCGTCCGCGGTATGCAGCAGCATCAATGGCCGTGGCGCGATCTTGCCGACGACATTTTCGGCGGTGAAGTCAAACATGCTCTGGGCGGTATCGGCCGACACCGTCATCAGCGCCTTGCTCGACAGGTTCTTGCGCAGATGCTCCGGGATCGGCACCACGTCCCAGCGCGAGACCCAGAGCGGTTCGCCGGTCTTTTCCTTGTGCGCCTTACCACGCGCCAGCATGTCGAGGAATTTCGGCCACGCTTCGCCTGGATGCTGGCCCTGGAATTTACGCTCCCCATGGCCCCAGCCGCACGACGAGATCACGGCCGCCACCCGCTCGTCGACGCCGGCGGTATAGACCGCGACCGCCGCGCCGAAGCTGTGGCCGATCACGGCGATCCGCGCCGCGTCGATCTCGGGCCGTTGCGCCAGCCAGGTCAGCGCGTTGCGGGTATCGGCGACCTGATCCTCGCAAAGGACATATCCGCGCGCACCACCGCTTTCGCCGCAGCCGCGCATGTCGAAGCGCAATGCGGCGTAGCCCCATTGCTCCAGCATGTTGGCCTGGATCTCGGCGTGGGATTCGTCCTTCGAGCCGATGAAGCCGTGCAGCACCAGGAAGGCCGGGAGCTTTTCGCCCGGCTTGTGGCCTTCAGGAATGTGCAGCACGCCGGACAAGGTGAGGCCGTCCGACGGGACCGATACCGGAATTTGCATGGGATGTGCTCCAGGCTTGGTCTGAAGGTCTAGCTGATCTCGACGGTCTGGTCGGAATAATTGATCTTCACCGTGATGCTGCCCTCGTTCAGCCGCCACTTCTGCAAGGTATAGGTGCGCAGGCCGGCGACGTGAAGCGGGTCGGTCTTGGCAATGGCGTCGGCCTCCTCGAACGAGTCGGCCCGCAACACGAACATGCCGGCCTCGGGGATATTGGAATCCCGTGAATAGAGCGGCCCGGCCGCGAACATGATGCCCTTGCGCTCGAGGTCGACCTGGTGCGCGAGATGGTCGGAGAGGCGCTTGTCGATCTCCGGCGAACGCACCGGTCGGGTGACCACCAGATACATCTCCTTGCCCAGCATCTTGTTGGTGAGCGGATGAACGCTGCTCGGGCTGTCAGCCATGGTGTCTCTCCCTGTTGTGATTGGAACCGCTCGGTGCGGTATCGGTCATTGCGACGAGGTGTCGCGGAATTCCTGCGGCGCCTGCGGGCCCCATTGCGATTTGAGGCCCTGGCTGCGTGGATGCCGGCGATAGTCGTGGGCGCAGTTGAGCACGTCGGAATCGGTCCAATGCTCGTGCATCCGTCCCCACGGATCCTTCCAATAATCGAAGATCTGGCTGCCGAGCGTGTGGCGGCCGAGGCCCCAGATGTGATGCCATTTTTTCTGGATCAGATAATCGTGCCCGGCCGCGAGTTCGTCGATGTCCTGCACCTCGAACGAAATGTGGTTCAGCCCTGGATGCGGATGCAGCGCGAACATCATGACGTGGTGATCGACATAATCGTCGCCGGCATCGATCCGGTTGAAGCTGGCCACCAGCTTGTCGGGATCGTCTTCGGCATGGACATCGTCGGAACGGATGATGCCGAGATGCCGGTGCGCCCACGCAATGGATTGCTCGACATCCGGCGTGCTGAACACCGAATGGCCGATCCGCTTCACGTGCGACGGCCGCACCTCGACCCGCAACAGATCGCCTGCACGTGCAGTCTTGGCGTTGCCGAAATTCAACGTGTTCACCGGCACCGGAATGGCCGGCAGCGTCTCGACGCCATGGACCACTTCGATCCCGAAGCCGTTATGCTCGGTGAGGCGCACGCGCTTTCCGCCGCCTGGCTCGTCGATGGACTCGACCACTGAGGCGCCCTCGGCCTCCCGTGACAGCTTGTGCAGGTCGTCTTCCGACCGCGCCCAGAAGGCGACGCTCAACACCTTCGGATCGCCTTTTTCGGTGATGTGTAAATGATGGCTCGAGTCGGTCCCGCGCATATAGAGCGCGTTTCCGGTATGCGCGGAACGGATCAGGCCGAAATCGCCGAGAAACCGCTCCTGCAAATCCAGGTCGGGAGACCGCAGGCGTATCCAGGCGATGTCGGTCACGCGAATGATCGGCTCGCTGCTCATGGGTCCTTATCTCATGCAACCGATAGGGTGGGGCACGGCGCCAGCATAGCAAGCGCAGGATGAAAAACAGGCCGGCGTCATGTCATTGCAGGAATATTGTAAGTGACATTGACATGGCGGGGTCCGGAATGCACTTTTCGCCCGGTCGGCCCAGTGCCGTCTTTGCAGGGCCGAAGTGATGAAGGCAGCATTTTTTTCGCCTCTCCGCTATCGCGGACCGATGAACCCGGTGGGCTGGCCGGTTTCCACGACCATCTATTCGTCGGATGCGGCCGAACAGGCGATGACATCGGCCATGGCCCAGTACCGCATCGCTGACGAGGCGGGCTTCGATTGGGTTACCGTCGCCGAGCATCATTTCTCTCCCTTCTCGCTGTCGCCCAACCCGATGGTGATCGCGGGCGCGATGACGCAGGTCGTGAAGCGCGCCAAGATCGCGCTGCTCGGCGCCAACATCCCGACCCTCAACCCGGTCCGGGTCGCGGAAGAATTCGCGATGCTCGACACCATGAGCGGCGGACGGGTCATTGCCGGCATGCTGCGTGGCACCCCGAACGAGTACGTCACCTATAATATTAATCCGTCGGAATCGCGCGAGCGCTTCGCCGAGGCGCTGGAACTGATCCGGATGTGCTGGACCGAAAACGAGCCATTCGGCTGGCAGGGCCGGTACTTCGACTACCGCACCATCTCGATCTGGCCGAAGCCGGTGCAGAAGCCGCATCCGAAAATCTACATGTCCGGCTCGAGCCCGGAATCCGGAGAATTCGCGGCACAGAACAAGGTGGGTCTCGGCTTCGCCTTCACCAACGTGCCGCTGGCGAAAACTGCCGCCGATTATTTCCGCGAGCAGGCTACTCGCGCCGGGTGGACGCCGACGCCCGACGACATCATCTACCGCGTCATCATTCATGTCGCCGAGACCGACGATCTGGCGCTGCAGGAATTCACGGACGCCGGCAAGATCGGGCCTCAGACCGGCGTAACGATGGCCAACCGGGTGCTGGAAGGCGCCGTCGCGGACGCCGGCTATTACGGCCGAGATCGGGAGGCGCAACGCGCGCGGCTGATGCCGAAGGATCTGCGCGAGCGCATCGAAACCGGCCAGGTGCTGCTGGGCAGCCCCGATACCGTGGTGAAGCAGATCGAGAATATCCACCGAGAACTGGGTGCGGGCATTCTCGATCTGACGATCGCCTATGACCTCGGCGAGAAGACGCTGCGCGCCATTGAGATGATCGGCGAAAAAGTCCTGCCGCGCATCCGCGACATGTGAGTTGGATCTGAGATGGCTGACGCGTCTGAACAACAATCGGCTGTACTGCTCTATCTGAGCAAGAGCGGCGCCACCAAGGCCAGTGCTCTCCTGGGGCGCGATTTTCGTGTTCTGACCGCCGCTCCGGATGCGGCGAAGAGCATGGTCGATGGGTTCGGCGGGGCGGAGAAATTCAGCGTCATCGCGCAAGGTGACGCGGCCGAGCAGGCCATCGCTCTGGCATTGGCATTCCCAGACCGCGTGGAAGCGATCGCGTTGATCGCGCCGCCGGTGCTGGACGACGCCGGCGTCGCCGCCCTCGGCAAGCGGTGGGGCGAAACCAAGGTCCCCGCCATGGCGCTGTTCGGCACCAGGGACCGTTCCAGCCCGCCGCAGTCCAGCGCCGCCTATCGACGTGCGATCGCGGGATGCAATCTGATGTTCGTCTATGATGCGACTGCCGGGATGGACAATGAGCGTCCCGAGGCTGTCGCCGCGTTGTTGCGGGAATTCATGGTCTCGAAGAACCGCTTTGTCGTCTCGCGCGAAAGCGGCGTCATTCATCCTTAGCCGCTTGGCAGCCGGCCGAACGGCGTCTGATCTGGACGATCGGCACGAGGCGGCCTTTGGATCGACGACGCAGTGGCGCCATCGATCCGGATCCTTCGATGCTACTGCTTCGGAATATCCGCCTCGGCGATCACCTTGGTCCACTTGGCGATCTCGGACCTGGTCTTGTCGGTGATCTGTTCCGGCGTGGATGAGGCCGGTTCGCCGCCGAAGTCACGCAGCTTCTTCTCGACCTGAGGCAGGGCGATGATCCGGCGAAGCTCCTGGTTGAGCTTGGCGACGACTGGTGCCGGCACGCCCTTGGTGGTCGCGACACCGGTCCAGGCCATGACCTCGAAATTCGGAATCGCGGAGCTGATCGGCGGCACGTTCGGCATGGTCGGCCAGGTCTTGGCCGCGGTCTGGGCGAGCGCGCGGAAGGTGCCCGCATCGATGTTGCCTTGCACCGCTGGGAGCGGAGCCACGATGAAATCGACGTCGCCGGAGAGCAGACCGGTCACCGATCCGGAATCGCCGCGATAGGGCACATGCACCATCTTGGCGCCGATCGATGCGTTCAAAAGCTCGGCGCCGAGATGCTGGCCGGTGCCGATGCCGGCGGTGCCGAAAGTCACGCCGCCGGGCTTCGCCTTCGCGGCTGCGATCAAGTCCTGGATGGTCTTATGCGGCGACTTGCCGGCATTGACCACGATGAAATGCGGCAATTCGGAAACGGTGGTGATGAATTGAAGGTCGTTGACCGGATCGAAGGGCAGCGACTTATAGAGCGCCGCCGAGATCACGTGACCGGTGGTGAGCAAGACCAGCGTATAGCCGTCAGGCTGCGACTTCACGACCTCGGCGGTTGCCAGGTTGCCGCCGGCCCCGGCGCGCGCTTCGACCGTGACGGCCTGGCCGAGGCTCTTGGACAATTCATCGGCCAGCACGCGCGAGATCGCGTCCGCATTGCCGCCCGGCGCGAAGCCTTGCAGGATCTTGATCGGACGTGACGGAAAATCCTGAGCGGATGCTGCACCGGACGCGACAGCCAGAATGGCCGCAAGCGCCAGGCCGAGGATCGGTCGTGGCATAGTCCCTCCCTGTGATGACGTCGCTTTTGTCTCGGATCGAGCAAGCGTTCGCCAAAGTCTAGACGGGGATCGCGGCGCATTCAACATTGGGTCCATGGTCCAGTCGATTGACCCAAGGGGGATATTTTTTGATAGTCCGCCGTCCCGCGCGCGGTCGTAGCCAATTGCCGCAGCCAGCGAGGACATTGAGGGGCGGAAATGGCGTTGAAGAAACTGGTGATCGGGGGCGGGGCTGTCGGGTTCAACTGGCTGCCGGTCGTGGTCGCCCAGCGTCAGGGATTGTTTGCCAATCACGGCCTGGAGATCGAGATCAAGCGGCTGGGTGCGGTCGACAAGGTCACCGCCGCGGTGAAAGCCGGCGAGCTGGATATCGCGATCACGCCGCCCGAGGGCGCGATCCGCGATTGCGCCGCCGGCGGCAATCTGCGGATCATCTCCGGGAATGTGAACCGGCTGCCGCTTTCGCTGATCGCCCATCCGCGCTTCAAGGCGATCGAAGAACTGAAAGGCGCAAAGCTCGGTACATCGTCGCTCACCGAGGGCACCGCGCTCTACACCATGGAAGTGCTGCGCCAGCACGGGCTGCATTATCCGGGCGATTATGAATTCGCGGTGGTCGGCGTGCATCCGGCGCGCTGGAAGGCGTTGCAGGAAGGCACCATCGATGCGGCCGTGCAGCTCATCCCGCTGAATTTCGTCGCGATCGATGCCGGCTGGCCTAATCTCGGCGAGGTCACCGATTACATTCCGGAGATCGTGTTCACCGCGCTGATTGCCGACAAGGACTGGGCCGCGGCACATCGTACCGAGATCGTTGCCTTCCTGCGCGGCGTGATCGAGGCGACGCGCTGGGTCTATGACAGCGCCAATGACGACGCGCTGGTGGCGCTGACCACCGAGATCACCCAAGCCGAAGGAAAGTATGGTCGACAGGCGCTGGTCTATATGCGCGAGAAGGCGGTGTTTCCGCGCGACCTCGCGATTCCGCCGGTGGCGTTCACGAAATCGCTGGAATTGATGCAGAAGGCCGGGCTCGCGGATGATGCCCTGGTGGCGGGCGCCGGTGCTGTGCTGGACGATAGTTATCGAGCAGAGGCGGCGAAAGCCTGATCGGACGACGAGGGGGAACGTGACGTGGAATTTTCATTCGATGCGCAGACCTTGCTGCGCGTGCTGTGCGGCGTGTATTTCCTGCCGCATACCATCGCCAAGCTGCGCTACATCGATCGGGCATCGGTCATGTTCAACACCATCGGCTTGCGGCCGGCGCGCGCCTTTGTCGTGTTCACGGCGATCATGGAATTCGTGGCCGCCTTCGGCCTGATTTCCGGGCTCTACCCACGCATCGGTGCGCTGATCGCGGCGACCATCCTGGTGGTGGCGTCCTACGCGATCGCCACCATCAACGGTTTGAAATGGCGCTGGCAGCACCCCGGTATCGAATACATGCTGTTCTGGGCCGCGGTCTGTCTGATCGCTGGCTTCATGCCGTTCCGCGCATGAGGACCGTATTGATCAGGAGCTACGGCGGGCCCGATGTGCTGGAGCTCGCTGAACAACCGATGCCGAAGCCCGGCGCCGGCGAGGTGCTGATCCGCACCAAGGCGATGGGCGTGAGCCGGCCGGATATCCTGATCCGCAAGGGCGTTTACACCTGGATGCCGCCGATGCCGGCGAGCCCTGGCAATGAGCTCACCGGCATTGTCGAAGCGGTTGGGGCCGGCGTCGATGCGATCCGCCCCGGACAGGCGGTGCTTCTCAGCGCGCGCGATATGCCGGTACGCGGCGGTTGCTACACCGAGTTCATCGCGGTCCCTGCCACCGCGGTCTATCTCCTGCCGGACGGCGTCGATTTCGATCAGGCGGTGGTGCTGCCGACCTATCTCGTCGCCTACGCGATGCTGAACGACATGGGCTTCCGCTCAGGCCTGCGCAGCGTCTTCGTGGCGGGCGCCTCGGGCGGCGTCGGTGGCGCGCTGGTCGAGCTTGCTAAGGCCCGCGGCCTCGAAGTGATCGGCAGCGCGGGCTCGGAGGAGAAAGCGGCGCAAGCCCGCGCACTCGGCGCGGATCATGTGATCAATTATCGCACCGATCCGATGATCGATCGCGTGATGGAACTGACCGGCGGGCGCGGTGTCGATGTCGCCTTCGATCACATCATCGGGCCGACATTCACCGACTACCTGCACATCCTTGCCGACCTGGGCACGCTGGTATTCTACAATATCCACGCGCCGATGCCCGAGAAGGACGTGTTCCGCGAGATCTGCGCGCTGTCGACCAAAAGCCCGGCGCTGCGCTGCTTCAACATCCACACCTACGACAAGAACCCGCCCGAGCGCCGCCGGCTGACTCGCGAGGTGATCGCGTTACACGCGAGCGGCAAGATCAAGCCACGTGTCGGCGCCCGTCTGCCGATGGCGCAAGCCGCCGAAGCGCACCGTCTGCTGGAAGACGGCGCGGTGCTCGGCAAGATCGTGCTGCATCCGTGACAATGTGCCCCTGCCGGAGCCTGTCATCGGGCGGCGCAAGTGTCGATCCATCGGCGGGGACGCGCGATTAAGCCAGCAGCGCGGCTCCGGCCCGGCCGATCTCGTCATCCTTGGCCGACGACGCACCCGACACACCGATAGCGCCGACACCGACGCCATTGACCAGCAGTGGCACGCCGCCGCCGAGCGGCATCACGTTCGGGATCTTCATCACGACGTGACGCTCCTTGGCGGCTTCTTCCCACGACGCGGTCGCGCGCTTGAACATCGCTGCCGATTGCGCCTTGCTTAGCGCGGCCTCGACCGCACCGGGGGCGATCTGCTCTGACATCCGCATGAAGTAAAGCAGATGGCCGCCATCATCGACGATCGCGATCGCCATTTTCAGGTTCTGCTTGGTGGCCTCAGCCACCGCGGCGTCCGCGATGGCGCGCGCTGCATCCATGGTGAGCTGAGGTTTGGTCGGGAGGGATAAGGCCAAGAGCGGCTCCTGTGTTGTTCGTCTTGTTATTCGGCGGCTTCGGTCTGAGCCACGAAGTCCTTCTTATAGTCGTTGCGGTCTTCGACCAGATAGGAGCGGACTACAAGCTCTTTTAGCTTGGCGGATTCCTCGTCGTGATGACGGCCGACCGGTTCCTTGCCCGCGTCCATGTCGGCAATGCCGGCGAGAATCTGGCGCCGCGCCGCGACCACGGCCATGTCGCTGTAGCCGAGCCGCTCCTTGGTGCGGTCGTAGATCGGGCCCATGCTCTCGGTCACCCAATTGTCATGCACCGAGAAGGACGGGCCGAGGCCGGCATACCAGGAGGTTTTCATTTCCTCGCGGTCCTGCAGCCAGCGGTTTTCCTTGTGGCGGCGAGGCTCCAGGTTGGTGCCCGGAATGACATGCATGTCATAGGCCTTTTTCAGGCCGGTCTGGTCGATCGGTCCGCTGCGCTTGTAGTTCAGCATATACTTGATGTGGACTTCGTCGGTCACCGGCACATGCCACAGCAGCGTGTAGCCGTCCTCTCCGGTCGGGCCGGCGACGATCGCGACATTCGGCATCATGAAATTCGTGACGCGCAGATAGGCGCGCTCGTCCAGCTCACGCATCGTGAAGATGCGCAGGCCGTAACGGGTGCGATCCACCTCGAGGCGCGGCGTGCCGCGGGTGTAGAAATCGTAATACTGGTCGGACGAGCCGGGCGCGTCGCGCGCGTCCTTGCTCTTCATCGCACGGTGCAGATAGTTCAGGTGGAACGGGTCGATGTCGCCTTCGAGCCCCTGGAGGTAATTGCAGCGCTCGCGGAACTTCCACATCGCCAGATGATCATCAGCGGCCGTGAGGCATTCGAGCTGCGGCAATACCGGAGGCTCGCCTTCGCCCATATAGGCGAACACCATCCCACCACCGGTGGTCACCGGATAGGAGAGATGCTTCACGTGCTGGCAATAGGTACGGCCGCGCGGCTCGGCCGGCTGTTCCAGGCATTGGCCGGTCACGTCGAACACCCAGCCGTGGTAGATGCAGCGCAAGCCGCCGCCTTCGACGCGGCCGTAGCTGAGGTCGGCGCCGCGATGCGGGCAATTCAGGCCGAGCAGGCCGAGCCGGCCGGTCTCATCCTTGAACAGCACCAGGTCCTCGTCCATCACCTTGAGCGGTAGCGGCGCCCCGTTCGGCGGCAGGTCGGCGAGGAGCGCGACCGGCTGCCAATATTGGCGCAGCAGCTTGCCGGCCTTGGTGCCGGGGCTGGTCCGCGTCATTGCTTCGTTGTCTTCCTTGGAAAACATCGATAAGTCCTCCGAACCTCTTGCGTGGCCGAAAGATATCGGCCGGAGGGTGGCTTGGAAACCAAGCCAGTGCGCCTTGATCCATTTCCGGATTTCCGGAACACTGGAACGCATCAAAACACGCTGTGACGGCGGCAAGGAGTGCCGTCAGGGACGGAACGCAATGACCAGCACAAGTGTCCGGTCGGTGCGGCGGGCCTTCGAGATTCTCGAGGTCTTCGCGCGCTTGCGCCGGCCGCTGTCATTGAAGGATCTGACCAGCGAGCTCGATTGTCCCTCGTCGAGCCTCGCGGATCTGCTCAAGACCATGTCGCAGATCGGCTGTCTGAGTTTCGATACCGAAACCAAGACCTATTTCCCGACCACTCGCCTGGCGGCGCTAGGCGATTGGGTCGGCCCGGAAATCCTTCCGAATGGCGATCCCTACGAAGCCCTGGGAGAATTGCGCGCGGAGACCGGCGAGACGATTCTGCTCGGCACACCGAATGATCTGGAGATCCAATATCTGTTCGTGCTCGAAGGCCCGCATGGTCCGCGCTATCTGGAAAAGCCGAATGGCCGGCGGCCGCTGGTCAAGTCGGGCGTCGGCTGGCTGGTGCTGAGCAAGTCGGATGACGATGCTATCGACCGCGTCTGGCGCCGCTCGATCGCGTCCGGGCTGATCGCGCGCAAGGATGTGCCATTCGACAAGCTGAAGGACCGCATCGAGTTCTGCCGTCGCAATGGCTATGTCGCCGCGCGCGACAGCATTAATCCCGACGCCGCGGTCGTTGCGATCCTGCTGCCGGACCTGCGCCATGGTCGCCAGCTTGCGATCGGCATCGCTGGCCCCGCCGAACGGATCGAGTGCAACACAATGCGCATCGCGACGATGCTGCGCGAGCGCGCCGAGCGCCTGTCCGGAATCGCCGGCTGATGCGGATCGGCTGGATCGGCATCGGCGGTATCGGGCTTCCGATGATGCTGCGCGTTGCGCGCGCCGGGCATCGCGTCATCGCCCTCGACAAGGATGCTGCCCGCGCCGCGCAGGCAGAGCAGTCCGGAGTGGCCCTCGCCGCGTCGCCGGCCGCGCTCGGGCGCGATTGCGACGTGGTCATTCTCAATCTTCCCGGTGGAAACGCCGTGACGGATGTGGTGTTCGGAACCGAAGGCTGCGTCGCGGGCGGCATGGCCGGAAAGTTGCTGATCGACACGTCGAGCATCGATCCGGTGCTGACGCGCGATCTCGCCGCGCGGCTGCGCGGCTTCGGCGGACGCTGGGTGGACGCGCCGGTCTCGGGCGGCGTGCGCGCCGCCGGGGAGGGCGCGCTGGTCGCATTTGTCGGGGGCGCGGAGGAAGACGCAAAAGCGGCGCAGCCCTGGCTCGCCTGTTTCGCCGACCGCCAGACCTGGCTCGGCCCCAGCGGCTGCGGGCAATGGGCGAAGCTGGTCAATCAGGCGATCGTGTGCGGCACCATCGCGCTGTGGTCCGACGCCATGAAGCTCGCGCAAGACGGTGGGCTCGATCCGTCCCGGCTGGTCGATGCGCTGACGAATTCAGGCGCGGACTCACGCGTGCGCGCGGCCTTCGGCGCGCAAATTGGGGCAGGGGACTTCGTTCCGTCGGACAATCTCGCAAAGGACATCGCGACGGTGCTGGCGCGGCTTGATGACACCAACATGGATCCGGCGCTGTTGCGCGCCGTCGGCGCCGTGATCGACGCGATGCGCCGCGGATAAAAAAATGCCCGGCGCGAGGCCGGGCATTTGGAGTCCTGGGAAGACGATCAGTTTGGCTTGATGTCCGCGATCTTGGCGCGATCACGCCACGCCGCGAATTCCGCGTCCTCCCATTTGGTGAATTCCGCAGCGTTCAGCGCGAAGGGCTCGGCGCCGATGCGCTTGAAAAAGGCCGTAGTCTCTTCTGACTTGGCGATCTCGAGGAACCACTTTTCGAGCTTGGCGACGGCGTCGGGCGGCGTGCCGGCCGGCGCATAGGCTCCCATCCAGTCGTGGAAGTCGAATCCGGGGAAGCCGGACTCGAGCATCGTCGGCAGATCTGGCGCATTCGCCGAGCGCTTCGAGAAGGTGATCGCGAGGCCCTTGAGTTTGCCTTCGCGCATCTGTGCGAAGGCAAAGCCGGCGTCGTTGAAGATGAAATCGATATCGCCGGCATTGAGGTCGCGGATCCCGTCGGCGGCACTCTTGTAGTTGATCGGCTCCGCCTTCAGCCCACGGGCGTCGGAGAACAGCGCGCCACCGACCAGCGACAGCGTGTTCGGCGCACCGTAGGAGACCTTGTCTTTCTTCTTCAGGAACGCGGCGAGTTCCTCGACGGTGTTGACCGGCGTGGTGCGCGGATTGACCACCAGCACGAACGGGAACGCGACCACCGCGCCGATACGGACGAAGTCCTTCACCGGGTCGAAGGGTAGGCTCTTGAATTGCACGGCAGCGGCCGAAGCGCCGGGACCGAACACGATCGTGTAGCCGTCCGGCTTGGAGCGCGCGGCAGCTTCCATCGCGATCATGCTGCCGGCGCCGACCTTGTTCTCAACCACAACGGTCTGGCCGGCGAGCTTTTGCAGGCGGTCGGTGAAATGCCGCGTGACGATGTCGAGATAGGTCCCGGCCGGGAAGCCCATGTAGACGTGGATCAGCTTGTTCGGATAGTCCTGCGCCGCGGCGGGCAAAGCCGCCACCATCGCCGCGATGCAGCCGACAGCGGCTGACCTGATCCAGGTGGATCGCGACGAAGGCGTCACTGGGTGGCTGATCGGCATGGGTGTAATGTTCCCCTTGTAGAGTTTCCAACCGTGATCCGCACGGCGGATCGCCGCGCTTTTCTTTGGAAGGATTATGACCTCCAGGGTGCGGGGGTTCAAATCCGATCCCCGGTCGGCGGGTCATTTCCGAGATGCCGGAAAACCCTGCAGCAAGCCGGCACAGCGCTGATTTCGCTGCCCTTTGTGAAGCCTTCCCGCCTGACTGCGGCGCGTCGCTGTCGCCACCTCGGATTGACTCAGAAGCGTTCAACCGCATTCTGCGGCCATCGCTTCAGGGCAGGAAAGTATAGAGACGCATGAGCAACAAAGTCCGCGTCACCCATGCTGGCGCATTGCCGCGCTCGGCCGAACTCACCACGCTGATCCGCGGCCGTTCAGCAGGTGCGCCGGTCGATGAGGCGTTGCTTGAAAGGACGCTGAGCGCTTCCGTGAAGGATGCGGTGCGCCGCCAGATCGCGTGTGGGCTCGACAGCATCAATGACGGCGAGCTCAGCAAGTCCAATTTCATGCATTACGTCACCGAGCGCGTCAGCGGGATGGAAGTCCGCGAATATTACGCCGGTGAAGGCCCCGCGCCGCTCAGCATCACGGCGCGCGACAAGGTCAAGTTTGCCGATTACTTCACCAGCGGGCGTGGCGGTTTTGCCAGTGGTGGCAAGGAAAACGAGCGGCCGAAGATCCGCCAGCATGTCTGCGTCGAGCCGCTCACTTATGTCGGGACCGAGAAAACCAGGCAGGACATCGAGAATTTCAAAGCGGCGATCGCCGGCACCAATGCGCCGGCACCGTTCCTCCCGGCGGTGACACTCGGCGTGCTTGAGCATTGGATCGATAACGAGCATTACAAGACCCAGGAGGAATTCCTCTACGCCATCGGCGACATGATGCGCGAGGAATACAAGGCGATCATCGACGCCGGCTTCATGCTGCAGATCGACGATCCGGACCTTGCCGATGGCTGGCAGATGTATCCGGACATGACGGTCGAGCAATATCGCAAATACGCGATGCTGCGGGTCGAGGCGCTGAACCACGCGCTGCGCGGCATTCCGAAGGAAAAAATCCGCCTCCACGTGTGCTGGGGCAGCTATCACGGCCCGCATGAATTCGACCTGCCGCTCAAGGACATCGTCGACGTGCTGTTCAAGGTGAATGCGCGTGAATTCTCGATCGAGGCCGCCAATCCGCGCCACGAGCACGAATGGCAGGTGTTCGAGGACTTCAAGCTGCCGGAGGGCGCGGTTCTCGTTCCCGGCGTCGTCGGCCATTGCACCGACTTCATCGAGCATCCCGAACTGGTCGCGCAACGACTGGTCCGTTACGGCAAGCTGGTCGGTGGCGAGAACCTGATCGGCAGCACGGATTGCGGCCTCGGCAATCGCACCGCGACGCCGTCGATCTGCTGGGCGAAGCTCGACGCGTTGGTCGAGGGCGCGCGGCTGGCCAGCAAGGTGCTGTTCCCGTCGGCGGTACGGGCGGCGTAGCTTTTTTTACCCTCCCGTGGCGAGCGAGGGTAAGTAGGAAGATCAATAATAAATCGGGCCGGGGACGCCGCCGGCGACCGAGATCACGTCGCCGTTGATCGATGCCGATTTCGGTGAGGCGAGGAAGGTCACCACATAACCGATTTCCTGGGCCGAGATCATCCGGCCGGCGAGGTTTGCGCGTCCCATCTTCTTTTCGACCTCCTCGGTGCTGACGCCCTCGGCCTTGGCGCGGCGCTCGATCACGCCGGCTGTCTTCTCGGTGCGTGTTGTGCCGGGATGCACGCAGACCGCCGAAATGCCGAAGGGGGCGAGTTCGTCGGCGAGGTTCTTGGTCATCGCGACCACGCCGACATTGCGGATCGAACCGGTGATCGTGCCGGTGTTGCGCGCTGCGGTCCCGCTGATGTTGATGATACGGCCGCTGCGCCGCTGCTTCATATGCGGCGCGACCTCGCGCGCGGTGCGGATATAGCCCATCACCTTGACGTTGAAGTCGCCCCAGAATCCTTCCGCGGTCACCTCCGCGAGGACCGGGGGCTTCTGCTGACTGCCGGCCACCGCCGCGCAATTCACCAGGATGTCGATCTGCCCAAAGGCGGCGATCACGTCGGCGACCAGGGCCTTTACGGAAGCGTCGTCGCCGGTCTCGGCCTTGAATCCGAGCACCTGGCTGCCGGTTTCGGCCCCGATCTCCTCGGCCGCGGCCTTGAGCGCCGCCGCGTCGCGCGCCGCCAGCGCGACATTCACGCCCTCGCGGGCCAGTTCGCGCGCGATCGCCTTGCCGATTCCGCGGCTTCCGCCGGTGACGATGGCGACTTTACCCTTGAGTTCCAGATCCACGATTCGCTCCGCAGCTAAAGCGTTGCTCTATTCGCCCGGATAGGCAGTCTTGACCCTCTCGTCATTCGACAAGGCATCGCCGTATCTGAACCGACGATGTGCCCGTTGTCGAGCAGGTAGCCGCGGTCCGCGATCTTGAGGTTCTGCCTGGAGTTCTGTTCGACCATGATGATCCCGACGCCGGTTTCCTCGATGCGCGCCGATGAACCCAACAATTCGATGCAGAGCAGCGGTGACAGCCCGAGCGACGGCTCGTCGAGCATCAGGATGGTCGGCGCGGCATCATGGCGCGCATTGCGCCGCCGGCTGTTGGCGGGGATAATGTTCGACCAGTGGACACGTTTTCATGACGAAACTATCCCCGTCCGAAGGGAGCAACGGCAATGGCTTATGGCGCGAACCGGATCGTGACGACGCATGTCGGCAGCCTGCCGCGGCCCACAGACCTCCTGGACATGATGAAAGCCAGGCTAGGCGGCGAGGGTTATGACCGCAACGCTTACGATGCGCGGGTGCGCCGCGCGGTGATCGAGAATGTCCGTCAGCAGGCGGATTGCGGCCTCGATGTCCTCACCGACGGCGAGATGTCGAAGCCCGGCTTCTTCGTCTATGTGAAGGAGCGGCTGGAGGGGTTCGAGCCGCGTCCCGGCCGGGGGCCAAAGCTGTTCGCCGCCGAGGTCGCGGCCTTTCCCGAGTATTACGAGGACTATTTCAAGCGCGCCATGCTGGGCGGCGGCGTCGCGCCGATGCAGCCGATGTTCTGCATCGGACCGGTGAAATATCGCGGCCAGGCGGCGTTGAAGCAAGACCTCGACAACCTCAAGGCCGCGCTGGCTGACGTGTCGCATCTCGACGCATTCGTTCCTGCGGTGGCGCCGAGCGGCGTCGGATACAACGACTATTATCGCACCGACGAAGAATTCATGTTCGCGGTCGGCGAGGCGCTGCGCACGGAATATCTCGCGATCGTCGAGGCCGGGTTCCAGGTGCAGGTCGACGATCCGTTCCTGTCCGATATCTTCGTTGAGCCCGGGTTGGACGACGCGCAGAAGCAGCGCAAGGCCAAGATCTATGTAGAAGCGATCAATCATAGTCTGCGCGGCATTCCGCCGGAGCGGGTGCGCTTCCACACCTGCTATGGCGTGAATGAAGGCCCGCGTATTCACGAGGCCGCGCTGTCCGAGGTCGTCGGCCATATGCTCGCAATCAACGCCGGTGCCTATTCGTTCGAGGCGGCGAATTGCCGCCATGAGCACGAGTATCATCTCTGGGAAGACGTGAAATTGCCTGACGGCAAGGCGATCATTCCAGGCGTCATCACGCACGCCAGCAACATCGTCGAGCATCCGTTGCTGATCGCGGAGCGCATCACGCGGTTTGCCAATCTGGTTGGGCGCGACAACGTGATGCCGGCGGCGGATTGCGGTTTCTCGTCGCAGGCCTGCTACAAGACCGAGGTTCATCCCAAGGTGATGTGGGAAAAATTCAAGGCGCTGGTCGAGGGCGCACGGCTCGCGAGCAAGGCATTGTGGAAACAGGCGGCCTGAACTCATGATCGTGCGCGAAGAGCCGGACGGATCGCTCATCCTGATCGCGCAGCCCGACCACGCCACGGTTTCCGGGGTGTTCGCGGCGCGTTGGGGTAACGCACGCTTCGACCGGCCGCGTCGCTACGAATCGACGGTGCGAGCGGCGACTTTCCACGACAGTGGCTGGTACCGTTATCAGACGGCGCCCCGGCTGATGGGCGACAGCGGCAAGGCCGCGAATTTCATGCAAGTGCCGCTCGATCCCGAGCAACTCGAAGCATTCCAATGGGTGATCGACTGGCTCACCAATATCGATCCGTATGCCGGACTGCTGATCAGCAAACACCGCACCGGCCTGTGGCGTGACCGCTACAACACCGTACGTCATCCGGCGGGCTTCACCGCCCGGAACCCGGACCCTGCGGTCGAGCACTTCACCCTTCGCAACGAGGCGCGCCAGGCGCAGGAGATCAAGGCATTCGACGAGGCGGAATTCCGGGTCAATTTCCACTGGCTCCAGGTGTGGGACCTGCTCTCGCTCTATTTCTGCATGCGCCCGCCGGGTGAGGACTATATCGATCCGGTGCCGGCGCGCTATTCGGACGGGGCAGGGGTCGGCGCCCCGATGACGCTGCGGCCGCTGGGTGGGCCGCGCGTCGCGATCGATCCGTATCCGTTCGACACGCCGACGCTGCCATTTTCTGTGGTGTGCAGGCGATTGCCGGTGAGCACGTTCCCGGACGTCGCGACGTTCCGCGAGGCTTATTTCAAGGCCGCGCCCGAATTGCTGACGTTCGAACTGGTGCCGGCCTGAGGCGCTATTTGCTGCTGGTACGTCGTTGAACCTTAATGGACCGCCATCTGCTTCGTTGTGGCGCCGGCATAGTCGCGGTCGCCAAGCTGCTGGATCGCCGGCAGCACGTCCTTGGCGACGCGGCCGACCCGGCGCAAGATTCGCAGAGCGACCGTATTGTCGCGCCACGCGCGAAATGCCTCCTGGCTCCCGGCTCTGCGCTCGCTTCGCTCGCTGGTCCTGGACACGAAACCGACCGTGACTATTCCAGCTTCGCGCCGGTCGCCTTGACCACCTTCTCCCACTTCGCCGACTCGCCGGCGATCATGGTTTTGAACTGGTCTTGGGTCATCGGGTCGAGCAAGCCGCCCTGCGCCTCGAACTGCTTGGCGACTTCCGGGGACTTCAGCGCTTCCATCGCGGCGGCGTGGATCTTCGCCAACACCGCGGGCGGCGTCTTGGCCGGAGCGAGCAGGCCATACCAGCCGTCGGATTGCACGCCGGGATAACCGGCTTCCGCCGTGGTCGGCACGTCAGGCAGGAACGGCGAGCGCTTCGGGCTGCTGACGGCAAGCGCCCGCATCGTGCCGCCGCGCACCTGGCCGAGCGCGATCGGCAGGTCGGGCAGCAACAGCTGGACTTGGCCCGACATCATGTCGGTCATGGCCGGCGCAGCGCCCTTGTAGGGGATGTGCTGCATCTTGGTGCCGGCTTCCATGTTGAGGAGCTCGCCGGCGAGGTGCGTCGACGTTCCGGAGCCGGCGGAAGCGAAGTTGACCTTGGTCGGATTGGCCTTGGCGTCAGCGACAACGTCCGCCAGCGTCTTGTAGTTGGAATTCGCGGCCGCGACGATCGTGCCGTTGACGCGCGACACCACGGTGATCGGTGCTAGGTCGTTCACCGGATCATAGGGCAGCTTGCTCATGTGCTGGATGATCACCAGCGCGCCGGGGCCGGAGAGCACCAGCGTGTAGCCATCCGGTTCGGCCTTGGCGACTGCATCGACGCCGGTGGCCCCGCCCGCGCCGGCGCGGTTTTCGATGATCACTGGCTGCTTCAGCGCGGCGCTGAAGGCCGGCGCGAAGATGCGCGCAATGATGTCGACCGGACCGCCTGCGGCAAATGGCGCGATCAGCCGGATCGGCCGTGTGGGATAATCCTGAGCCTGAACCGACCCGGCGAACAGCGCGCCTGCGACACCCAGCAGGCCTCCGACCATGCGACCGCGCGTCATGCAATCCTCCCTGTCATATCGCCGTCTTCGCGCGTTGCGCGTGCGGCGTATCATGTTAAGCCAATAACCTGACTTTTAGAGCATTGCAAACTAGGCCGGCTGCGCGTTATAGCGTTTTCAAGCGAAGTGGACGCCGGTTCGCGTGAAGAAAACGCGTCAGACAAGAATATAGAGCCTTCTCGGTTTTGATTACATCAAGGCCGAGAAGGCTCTAGACGTTGCAGCGTTGCAAATTCGTCGGCCTGCCGGCGTATCGAAGGGTGAGCCTCATGGCGGGACCGCTGTCGCATGTTCGTGTGCTCGACCTGAGCCGCGTGATGGCCGGGCCATGGGCGACGCAGCTGCTCGCCGATCTCGGCGCCGACGTGATCAAGGTCGAGCGTCCAGGCGTCGGCGACGACACGCGTACGTGGGGTCCGCCCTTCCTGAAACGCAAGGACGGCACCAACACCGACGAGTCCGGCTATTACCTGTCCACCAATCGCGCCAAGCGTTCGCTGACCATCGACATCACCAAGCCGAAGGGGCAGGAGATCGTCCGCAAGCTCGCGGCGAAATCCGATATCGTGTTCGAGAATTTCAAGGTCGGGACGCTGACCCGCTATGGCCTCGACTATGCCGGCCTCAAGGCGGTCAATCCCAAGCTGATCTATTGCTCGATCACCGGCTTCGGCCAGGACGGACCGCGCAAGGACGCCGTCGCCTATGATTTCATGATCCAGGCGATGGGCGGCCTGATGAGCATCACCGGCGAGCCCGACGGCCAGCCGGGCGGCGGGCCGCAGAAGGTCGGCGTGCCGATCGTCGACCTGATGACTGGAATGTATTCGGCAGTCGCAGTGCTCGCCGCGCTGTCACGCCGCGAGCAGACCGGGAAGGGCGACTTCATCGATCTCGCGATGCTCGATGTGCAGGCCACGATGCTCGCCAACCAGGCGATGAATTACCTGCTCACCGGCAACGCGCCGAAGCGCCACGGCAACGGCCATCCGAACATCATGCCGCAGCAGGTGTTCAAATGCGCCGACGGCGAGATCGTGCTCGCGGTCGGCAATGACAGCCAATATGCCAAGCTGGCCGAGATCCTGGGTGTGCCGGAACTGCGCGACCAACGCTTCGCGCGCAATTCCGGGCGCGTGCAGAACCGCACCGACATGTATGGCTATCTGACCTTATCCTTCGCCACCTGGAAGCGGGGCGACCTGCTGGCGGCCTTGGAAAATGCGGGCGTGCCGTCGGGGCCGATCAATTCAATCCCGGATGCGCTGGCCGACGTGCAGATCAAGCACCGCAATACGGTGTTCGAGCTGGATCATCCGGTCGCGGGAAAAGTGAAGCAGATCGCGAACCCGATCCGCTACGCGGACGCGGCCATCGTTTATGACAAGCCGGCGCCGGGTCTCGGCGAGCACACCGCGGAGATCCTGCGTGAGCTCGACCTCGACGACGGCGCCATCGCATCACTCAAGCAGGACGGCGTGATCTGACACGCCGGAAACTGGTGACATGTTCTACGACCCGCGCCGCAACAACCATAAACTGCCGCATAATCCCTGGACCGCGCTGGTGGGGCCGCGTCCGATCGGATGGATTTCCACGGTCAGCAAGGCCGGTGTGGTGAATCTCGCGCCCTACAGCTTCTTCAACATCGTGTCGTCCTATCCGCCATTCCTCATCTTCTCCAGCAACCCGCGCTAGCATTCGCAGATCAATGCCGAGGAGACCGGTGAATTCGTCGCCAACATGGCGACTTGGGACCTGCGTGAGGCGGTGAACGCGTCCTCCGCCGATTTCGCCGATGACGTCAGCGAGCCGGAGCGCGTCGGCCTGGACATGCTGCCGTGCAACAACGTCAAGCCGCCGCGCGTCGCCCGCTCGCCGGTGGCTATCGAGTGCAAATATAACAAAACGGTCGAGATGTTCTCGTCCGACGGCAAGCTCAATCCGTCGGCGATTATCATCGGCGAGGTGATCGGCGTTCATATCGATGATTCCGTGATCGTGAACGGCCATGTCGATTTGACGCTGATGAAGCCGATCGCGCGTCTCGGCTATATGGATTACAGCGTGGTCGACAAAATTTTCAGCATGCAGCGGCCGGGCAAGCCGCACGAGGACGAGGCGCCGGAGCAGTCGAATGATCCGACGGCCGTGCGCTAGCGCGAGACGCGGCTTGCCGCCCGGATTAAAGTCAATAGACTGGCCTTTTACATGAAATCGCGAAGGCAATGAGCGGAAGGTTGGAATGAAGCTACATTGGTCGCCGCGCTCGCCGTTCGTGCGCAAGGTCATGGTGGTCGCCCACGAATTGGGGATCGCCGGGCAGCTCCATTGCGTGCGCACCGTCGCCGCGATTCTGAAGCCCAATCCGGACATCATGGTCGACAATCCGCTGTCGAAGATTCCGACCCTGGTGCTCGACGATGGGACCGTGATCTACGACTCGCCGGTGATCTGCGAATATTTCGACAATCTGCAAGGCAAGCCGAAGCTGCATCCGGCCGACGGGAAGGCGCGCCTTACCGCGCTGCGCTGGCAGGCGCTCGGCGACGGCATGATGGATTTCATGCTGCTGTGGCGCAATGAGCTCGGTCGGCCCAAGGAACATCAGTCCGAGGTGCATCTCGCGAGCTATGTCATCAAACGCGCGTCGACGTTGGCATCGCTGGAGCGCGAGGCCGATGCGCTGGCCGCGATGCCGTTCTCGATCGGTCATGCGGCGATCGGTTGTGCGCTGTTCTATATCGACTTCCGCTTTATCGGCGACAAATGGCGCGAGGAATATCCGCGGCTCGCGGCGTGGCATGCGACGGTCGCGACGCGGGCGTCCTTCATTGCCACCGAGGCGGTCGACGATTCCTGAACCAGATTGAACCCCACTTCACACCCTTTTCAGGAGACAGCACTTGCCACGGATTCCGTTGCCGACCCTCGAGACGATGACGCCGGAGCAGCGTCGCGTTTATGACTCCGTGGTGTCGGGTCCGCGCGGCGAGTTGCGGGGGCCGCTGCGCGCGGCTTTGCATCGGCCGGAGCTCGCCGACAAATGGTCGCAATTCGGCGAATTGCTGCGCTACCGCACGTCGCTGCCGGCGCGGCTGAGCGAGTTGGCGATTCTGGTGACGGCGCGCTACTGCCAATGCGAGCTCGAATGGCATATCCACGAGGAGATGGCGCTCAAGGCCGGCCTCGAACGCGCGATCATTGAAGATCTGCGCGTCGGAAAGCGGCCCGCGAGCGCCGATGCCGAATCCCTGGCGATTCACGACTATGCCGACGAGCTGAACCGCCTGAAGAATGTCAGCGACGAGGTCTATCAGCGCGTGTTGAAGCGCTGGGAGCCGATCGGCGTCGTCGAGCTGACCGCGCTGGTCGGCTATTATACCATGGTGGCGATGACGTTGAATGCGCACGGCATCCCGCTGCCGGACGGTGCGCGCCCGCCTTTCGCCTCTGCAGCCGCGTAATTACTTCGTCTCAGTCTTCGCCCGTGCCTCATCCAACCCGCGCAGAATCTCCGGCATCCGGTCCTCGGCCTGGCGGCTGAGCTGTTCGAACGAGCTGTTGCCGTGGCTGTCGATGCCGACGACCAGCGGCCCAAGCGCTTCGACGCGCAGCTTCACCAGCCGGTAATGCGCAACCAGGTCGTCCCACGCGACCTGCACCACGGCCTTGATCGCGGCCGAATGCAGCGCGGCGCCGCCGCCGAGGAAGGAGAGGTAGACGCAGCCGACCTCCTTCATCGCGTCGGCGCTGGCCTGGTCGAGGCCGCCCTTGCCGCCGACCATGCGCAGGCCGAAATGCCGGATAAAATCCGGCATGAACGGGTTGAAGCGCGTGCTGGTGGTCGGGTTCATGTAGAGCACTTCGAACTTGCCATCGACCTCCTGGCTATAGCTGCCGAGGTGGAACAGCGTGCCGCCGGTGATGTCGATCGGAAGCGGCTGGTTCGCGGCCACATAATCCTGGATGCGCTCGAAGGTTGGCAGCCCCGCGGTGAGTACGATTTCACCGTCGAGCAGCACGAAGTCGCCGGCCTTGAGCTTGCGCACGTCGGCTTCCGAAATCGGCAATTGCAGGCGGATCGCGCCGTCCATCCAACTATCGGCTTTTGGGTCCATGGCGATCACTCGAACCGCTCGATGCGGCCGTCATTGTAGATGCGCGCGCCGGCGCGGCGGTTGATCCAGCAATTGAAGCAGACCGCCACCGGCGTGAAGCCGTGTCCGGCGGCATACTCGACATTCACCGCGAGCGCGGTGGTGTCGCCGCCGGTGCCCATCGGGCCGAAGCCGGTCTTGTTCACGGCCGCGAGCAGGCGCTCCTCCATTGCGGCGACGACCGGTTCGGGATTGCTCTGGCCGTAGGGGCGTAGCGTCGCGATCTTGGCGATCTTGGCGCAGTGATCGAAGGTGCCGCCGATGCCGACGCCGATTACGACCGGCGGGCAATGCTGCGAACCGGCCTTGAGCACGCAATCCATGACGTATTTCTCGATCACGTCGAGCGTCGGGAAGCTGAAAATCTCCAAAGCCGCCCAGCGCCCGGAGCCCAGCGCTTTCGGCGAGCAACTGATCTCGACATAATCTGCTCCGTCGATGAGGTCATAACTCACCAGCGGCATGTCCTTGCCCTTATAGCCGCGCTCGCGCGTCAGCGGGTTGGTCACGTGCTTGAGGATCGGTGGGTCGATAGTCTCGACCAGGTGGTCGAAGCCGTCCGAGATCGCCTGCTTGATGTTGCCGTCGAGCCGCGCCGCGGTGCCGATCTTCACGAAATAGACCGGGACGCCCGCGTCTGAACAGACATGGCGGTTGGTGGTCTCGGCCGTGATCGCGCTGCGCAGCATCAGCGCCAGGATCTTGCGCGCGCCCTCGTTGGTCTCGGCCTCATGCGCCCGTTTCAGCGCATCCTTGGTGTCCTCGGGGATTTTCTTCAGGCAGGAGCCGTAAAGCTCCGCGGCGATCGATTTGATGATGTCGTAGGTGATGGCCACCGGCATTCTCCGAGGCCGCTCGCGCGACCGTCTCCCTAAAGCCCGATACACTAGCTATATGGACTTGGCTGCTCTAACAAGTATCGCAAATCCATGCACGCGGACGAGGGCCCATGACGGACCAGATGAGGCCGAAGGCCTTGAGCATCACCACCATTCCGCCGGACCTGCGCGCCGCGATCGCGCAGCGTTGCGAGACGCTCGACCACACCGCCGTGCCGTCGTGGCCGGCGACGCCTGCGCCGGGCTTCACCGTGGCCGCGACCACCAGCATGGCCGGCCTTACCGCCGCGACGCTCGACGCGCTGCCCGATGTCCGGATCGTCATCTGCAATGGGGCGGGGCTCGACAAGATCGACCTCGCTGCGGCGCGCGCCCGCAACGTCGCGATCTGCAACACGCCGGACGAGTTGGCCGACGACGTCGGCGAGGCCGTGATCGCGATGACCTACGGCATCATGCGGCGCGTTGCCGAGGCGGATCGGTTCGTCCGCGCCGGCCGCTGGCAGAAGGAGCGCATCGCGCCCGCGACGCGCGTCCACGGCAAGACCATGGGCATCATCGGATTGGGCAAGATCGGCCGCCGTGCCGCGATGCTCGCAACCGGGATCGGCATGAAGGTGCTCTATACCGGCCGTCATGCGCAGATCGATGCGCGGTATCCGTTCGTCGCCGACATGCACCAGCTCGCGGAACTGTCGGACGTGCTGGTGTTGTCCTGTCCGGCGAATGAAGCGACGCGCAATCTCGTCGGCGAGAGCGTGCTCGAAAGGCTTGGTCCCAAGGGTTATTTCATCAACGTGTCGCGCGGCTTCGTCGTCGACGAGGCGGCGCTGATCGAGGCGCTCACCAATGGCGCTATTGCCGGCGCCGGGCTTGATGTCTTTGCCTCCGAGCCGAATCTCGATCCGCGCTTCCTCGCGATGCAGAACGTCGTGCTGTCGCCGCACTCGACCTCGATCACCCACGAGACCCGCGCGGCGATGCTGGCCCGGCTGTCGCGCGACCTCGACGCCTTCCTTGCGGGCCGTCCGTTCCACGACGCCGCGGCGCAAGGCTGACGGCCTCGCTTGACCCTCCGGCCCGAAAGAACAATAAGCTAATTCTTAAGGGCTAAAGCCGCGACGAGGCGGCACGGGGGCTGGAATGGCGGCAAAGGGCGCGAGCGAGAAGGCGGCGGTCGACTTCAGCCGCAGCGCGGTGGCGCGCTATATTCAACTCGCGAGCCTGTTCCGGCGCCGCATCCAGTCCAACCAGTGGAATGTCGGCCAGCAGATTCCAACCGTCGAGGAGCTCGGCGCCGAGTGCGGCGTTGCGCGCGCCACCATTCGCCAGGCGCTGGGCCTGCTCGAAGCCGAGGGATTGATCGAGCGCTATCGGGCGAAAGGCACCTTCGTCAAGCAGCGGTCGCAGGAGCAGCTCTGGTGTGAGGTCGCGACCGACTGGTCCGGCCTGCTGATGTCGCGCGACGGCGCGGTGATCGAAGTGTTGTCGGATGAGCGCGGCACGCAGCCGCCCCAGGTGCCGCACCCGATCGGTGAGGTCGCGCCATCCTATCGCCGGGTGCGCCGCCGCCATTCGCGCAACGGATCGCAATTCCTGATCGCCGATCTCTATATCGACGAGCGTCTGAGCCGCCAGATTCCCCGCAAGGTGCTGGAGACCAAGACCGCGCTCCGTCTGATTGCCGACATACCCGGCCTCAAGATTAAGGATGCGCGGCAGACCATGACCATCGGCACCGCCGACGTCGAGACGGCGGAGTCGCTGAATCTGCCGCTCAATGCGCCGGTCGCCTGCGTCCACCGCTCGGTGGTCGATAGCGCCGGCAGCCTGGTTTTCATCGGTGAGGGACTTTATCGCGGTGACCAGGTGCGCATCGATATGAAGCTGAAATAGCAGCGCGAACGGGTGGTTTGTCCGCGCGCGGCGACTTGACCGGGCCACTAAAGCCATTAGCATAGCTCTTTAGTTCAACGCGCCCAAAGGCGCGGCCGTGCAGCATGCACGACACGGAAAAATCCGTTCAAACTGGGAGGGAAACATGGTTGCCCGTATCACGTCGGCTCGCGTTCTTGCTGGACTGGGTCTCGGACTTGGACTCGCGCTGGCATCGCCGGTCCAGGCGCAGACATTCAAGATGCTCGGCGGCTGGAGCGAATCCAACACCACTGCCTATATGCCGGGTCTGGTGTTCAAGCAGCAGGCGGACAAGGCGAGCGGCGGCAAGATCGCCATCACGATCAGCGGCCCGGAAGCAGTGCCGCCATTCGAGCAGATGCAGCCGGTGTCGGCCGGCGCCTTCGACATGGTCTACACGCACCCGGCTTATCACCCGAAGGGCCTCGCCGGCGTGCTCGAGATCCTGCCATTCGGCCTCGAGAAGATCCGCTCCTCGGGCGTGTGGGAGCATGTCGACAAGTTCTATCAGAAGACCCACAACCTAAAGATCCTGGCCTTCGTCGCGGTCGGCTCCGAGGGCTATCATTGCTACCTCAAGGCGCCGCTCTCCGCCGCCGGCGACTGGAACGGCCGCAAGATCCGCGGCGTCGCGCCCCACGGCGGCGTCATCAAGGCGCTGGGCGGCGTGCTGGTCGTGATGCCGATGGGCGATGTTTACACCTCGATCGAGAAGGGTGTCGTTGACGGAGCCTGCGCGCCGGCCAACGTGATGCTCGCCACCAAGCACCACGAAGTGGCGAAGTACCGCGTCGAGCCGCGCTTCGGACTGCTGGTTTCGATGATCGGCATGAACCTCGATAAGTGGAAGGCGCTCTCACCGGACCAGCAGAAGATGCTGACCCAGGTCGGCATCGACACCGAAAAGGAAGTCGCGCGCCTGGGCGACGAGATTCTCGCCAAGGAGAACAAGACGCTCGATGGCCTCGGCGTGCAGGTGCAGACCCTGCCGCAGGCGAAGGGCGACGAGATCAAGGCCGTGTTCGAGACCAGCAACTGGGGCCTCGCCGAGGCGTGCTGCGGCGAGGACGGCAAGGCGCTTCACGAGATCGCCAAGAAGGCCGGTCTGGCAAAGTGATCGTCATGTTGTGATGTGACGGCGGGGCAATGGTCACGGCCGATGCCCCGTTCGCGTTTGATGGCTCGTGTGGGGCGAGGCGGGGATGTTGAACAGCCTACGAAATGTCCATGACCGCGTGACCGCTGTCGGCTTTGCCGGTGGGGCTCTGAGCGTCGCCGTCATCGCCGGATCGTTCTGGTATGAGGTGACCGCGCGCTATTTCTTCAATGCGCCGACCAACTGGGCCTATGATTTCGCGTCTTATGCGCTGTGCCCGATGATCTTCCTCTCGATCCCGGAAATGGCGCGGCAGCGTGCGCATATCGTCGTTGCCTATCTTGTCGATGCGCTGCCAGAACAGCGCCGCGTGTTGATCGGCCGGCTGGTCCTGCTTGCCGCGGCACTGGTCTGCCTGGCAGCGGCCTGGATCACCGGCGCCGAGACATGGCGGCAATACGCTCGCGGCGTCGAGACCATCACGGCATGGCCGATCCAGAAATGGATCATTTCGATCTTCATTCCGTATGGGCTGTTGAGCAGCGGTCTCCATTTCCTGCGCCAGTTTTTCGGCGAGGCGCCGGCGCCTTCGCGTGGCGATGAGGCGATCGCATGACCTGGTGGGCCCCACTGGCCGGTGGGATCGCACTGCTGCTGATCCTGCTGATGCTCAGCATTCCGATCTTCGTTTCGTTTCTGATCCTCAATCTCGCCGGCGTGCTGATGTTATGTGGCACGTCGGGCTTCGGGCTGTTCACGAACAGCATTTATTCGACGGCGACGTCCGGCACGCTCACCGCGGTGCCGCTGTTCATTGCCATGGGTGAGATTCTGTTCCGCTCGGGCGCAATGGAGGTGCTGTTCGACTCGCTTGACCGGCTGGTCGGCAAGATTCGCGGCCGGCAATATATCGTCTGCATCCTGCTTTCGGCGATTCTCGGCGCGCTGTCGGGCGCCGCGATGGCGGTCGCGGGACTGCTCGGACGCTCATTGTTTCCCGCCATGCGCCGGCGCGGCTATGACACGGAGTTTTCCGCGGGTACGATCCTGGCCGGCGCAAGCCTCGATCCGATCATCCCGCCGAGCGTGCTGGCTGTTCTGGTCGCCACCGCAGCCGACGTCTCGATCGGCAAGATGCTGATCGCCGGCATCATTCCGGGTGTCGTCCTCACCGGGATGTTCCTGGCCTATGTACTGATCCGCCTCCATTTCAAGCCGAGCCTCGCGCCCGATGTTTCGGTTGACGCCGCGGACCGCAACACCGGCGGTAGTGCGCTGCTTGCGCTGGCGCGCATGATTCCTTCGCTGTTTGTGTTCTTCATGGTGATGGGCCTGATCATGCTCGGCATCGCGACGCCGACAGAAGCGGCGGCAACCGGCGTGCTCGGCGCGATCATGCTCGCGGCGATGTATCGCCGGCTCACCCGCAAGATGATCATCGATGCGTTTTTCGCCGCTGCGACCGTAGCGTCGCTGCTGCTGATCATCATGTGTTCGGCGGTGATGTTCAGTCAGTTGCTGACGGTGACCGGCGCTGCCCGCACGCTCGGACAACTGGTCGTCGGCCTCGACCTCTCGGCCGCCGTCATGGTCTTCATGATGATGGCGGTGCCGTTCGTCTTGTTCATGTTCCTCGACCAGATCGCCCTGATGCTGGTGCTGGTTCCGATCTACCAGCCGATCATCAAGATCTATAGTTTCGACGACATCTGGTTCTGGACGCTGTTCCTGATCGTGGCGACGGTCGGCGGACTGACGCCGCCTTTCGGTTATGTGCTGTTCGCGCTGAAGAGCGCGGCCCCCGATGTTCCGATCAGAGTGATCTATCGCGCATCCTGGCCGTTCGTGTGGATCATCTGCCTCGGAATGCTGCTGTTCGCGTTTTTCCCAGGCCTGATCACATTCCTGCCGCGGCTGATGGGGTAGGTTCCGTCGCCGCGACGGCTGGCACATTCGCATCGAGTTCCGAATAGTCGGGCAATTGCTCGGTCACCCGCTTGCCGTGGTTCAGCACCGTCCGGCCGGCATGTGGCCGGCAGATGAATTCGTTCAGCGTCCGCGCCTGGAACAGGATGAGGTTGGCCGGCGCGCCGATCGAGATCGAGCCCACGCCTTTCAGCCCCATGATCGACGCCGGAATCGGGCCGACCATCGCCAACGCATCGTTCAGGTTGTCGTCGAGGTGGAAAATCCGGACGCCCTGCTGGAACGTGTCCAGGATGTCGTGATCGCCATAGGGGAACCAGGCATCCCGGCAATTATCGCCGCCGATCGCGACCTGAATGCCGGCTGCGGTCAATTCATGCACCAGCGTGACGCCGCGCCAGCGCGGCGTCCGTCCGGCGGCGCGGTCCTGCAAATAGATCATCGGCGTCGGCATGGTCGTGATCGCGATGCCTGCATCCTTGCAGAGCTGGATGGTCTCGCGGATGACATCGTCGGGCTGCAGCGCAAGATTGACACAGTGATCGCAGGTCACGCGTCCCTTGAAGCCGTTGCGCATCACGGCCTTGGCGATCCGCGGCAATGAGAACGCTGTCAGGTCGCCGATCTGATCGACATGCATGTCGACATCCAGGCCACGCTCCGCTGCGAGCGTGAACAGGACGTCGAGCCCACGGTCGGTCTCTTCCGCGGTCTTGGGGATTGTGTGATCGATGTCGTTGGTCGCGGCCCCGAGGATGCCGCCGAATTGCGCGGTGATGTCGGCCAGCCGTTTGCTGTAGTCCGTCAGATACATCTGGATCGGCACCAGCGACACGGCCTGGAGCTCGATCTTTCCGGCCCATTCCTGCTTCTGGCTCTGGAACAGGTTCCAGCTCCGTTCCAGTACCGGGTCGTAAGAATCGATATGCGTGCGGATCGCGCCGACACCATGCACATAGGCGCACCGCAGGCCGAAGGTGAAGCGCCTGCGGATATCCTCCTCGCTCCAATGTTGCCGGTCGTTTCCGGTCTGAAGCCGGCCACCGTCAAGCGTGCCGTCGGGATTCACGCGGGGGATCACCTGTCCTTTGTCGAGATGGACATGGGCGTCGATCAGAGTCGGCAGTACGATCCGGCCATGCAGGTCGAACGAGGCCTCCTCGAAGGAAGGGTTGCCGGGCGTGGTGACCGCGGCGATCCTTCCATCTTTCACCAGGATGTCGACCAGCACCGACCCATCCGCATCCCGGTTGCTTTGATCAGCCGGGACGCAAAGGAGACGGCTCGGCACACGGGCGCGCTTGAGCCAATACTTGCTGGTCTCTGGCAGGATGGCGTCCGAGATCCGAAACATTGAGGTTGCCTTGTTCAGTTCTTCAGGCTCATGCCGACCTTCTTGTTCACCAGGCTGGTATCGAAGGCGGGATCGATCTTGTCGCCCGCTTCGAACAGGCCTGCCTTCACCAGTTCAGCAAACCACTCGCGCCAACGTGTTTCGGTCATGGCGCCGATACCCGAGGTGAGCGCGTCGCCCGAATCGACGATGCCGTAATCGATGAGGGCCTTCCGTGAGCGAAGGATCAGGGCGTCAGTGATCGTCGGGTTGCTTTGCTTGATGAGCGCGATGGCCGGTGCCGGGTCGTTATAGAGGAACGCGTACCAGCTCTCGATCGATGCATCGACGAAGCGCTGAACCATGTCGCGCTTCTTCTCCAGCGTCTCGCGCCGGACCGTGAGCAGCGACGTGTAATCCTTGTATCCGGCATCGGCCATCACGAAGGTGGTCGCCTCGACCCCCATTTCCTTCACCGCCATCGGTTCCCAGGTGGCGTAGCCCTGCTGGATCGCCGTCGGATCGTTGACGAAATTACCAAGGTTGAAGGTGTAGGGACGGATCTGATCGTCGGAGTAACCGAATTTGGATTTGAGCCAGGCCCAATAGCCGTTGCGCGCCAGCGACGAAATCTGGATCGGCTTGCCCTTCAGATCCGCCAGTGTCTTGTAACCCTGCGAGGCATGCGCGATCAGCACCTGCGGGTGCCGCTGATAGATCGCTGCAACCGAGACCAGCGGAACGCCGCTCTTGACGTAATTGACGCCTTCAATCATTCCGCCGAGCATCACGCCGTCGAGATTTCCAGCGGCAAGAAGCTGCGGATTGTTGGTCTGCGGACCGCCGGGAACGATGGTCACGTCGAGGCCGTATTTCTTATAAATTCCGGTAGCGACGCCGTGGTAGAAGCCACCGCGCTCGCCGTCGGCGGACCAGCTGGTGCCGAACCGAAAGGCGTCCTGAGCCAAAGCGGGCGAGCCGAGCAGGGTGGTGACCGTGATGGCGGCCGCGATCGTGGAGCCGACTGAAACCGGGCTGAAGCGCATGCTGCGTTCCTTCCTTGAGCAATATCTGCTGAAGGAAAAAGCAACTAGCGTGCCACGACCGTCCAGTAAGGCGCGTCACGATGTCCGCACGCTGGGGCGAATGGTGTCGAGAATGGAAACCCCGACTTTGACGGCGAAGCTGCTGGCCCGGCAACGAATTTGTGTCTGCAACCGTACGTTTCAGCCGCCGATTTCGTGCCGCACGATCGCAGCGCCATCCACCATCGCCTTCAGCTTCCCGAATGCGATCTCGCGCGGCATGTATTTCATTCCGCAATCCGGCGCGAGAATGATCCGGTCTGCTGAAACATAAGGCAGCGCGCGGCGAATCCGTTCTGCCACCATCTGCGGCGTTTCCACCACAGGATCGCCGAGGTCGAGCACGCCGATGATGATGTGTTTGCTCGGCAGTGCCGCCAGCACCGCGCAGTCGAGCTTGGGCTGGGCGGTTTCCACCGAAATCTGGTCGACCTTGCAGCCCTCGAGCTCGGGCAGGAATGAATAGCCGGACGGCTTGACCGAGACGCGGGCGGCGTAGCCGAAACACAGATGCAGCGCCGTGGTGCCGGTGACGCCTTCGACCGCGCGGTTGATCGCGGCCAGCCCGAATTGTCGCCCCTTTTCCGGCTGCGCCTGGAGAAACGGCTCGTCGAGCTGCACCACGTCCGCGCCGGCGGCGAACAGCGCCTTGATCTCCTCGTTCAACGCCGCCGCGCAGTCCATCGCGAGCGCGGTCTCGTCCTTGTAGTATTCGTCGAATAATTGCTGCGTCATCGTGAACGGGCCGGGGATCGTGATCCGGATCGGCCGGTCGGTCTGGGCGCGCAGGAATTCGACGTCGCGCACCTGCACCGGGGCGGTGCGTTTGAGCGGCCCGACCACGCGCGGGACGATCTGGACGCGGCCCGGCGTGCGCGACGGCACCTCCGCGGGGTTGTCGCTGTCCATGCCGGCCAGCGCGGTCGCGAAACGGTTGGAATAGCTTTCGCGGCGGACCTCGCCGTCGGTCACGACGTCGATGCCGGCGCGCTCCTGGTCACGGATCGCGAGAATAGTGGCGTCGTCCTGCGCCTGTTCGAGCAGGGGGCCCTCCATGCGCCACAACTCACGGGCGCGGGCCCGCGGCGGCACGATTTCGACGAGACGTTTGCGATCGATCAGCCAGTCCGGCTGGGGATAGCTTCCGACCAGGGTTGTTGGCAGCAGCACGTTTGTTGGTCCTATCATTGCCCCCTCGTTGCAAAGGGTCACTCATCTAGCCTATTGTCCATTTCATCAAATCCGTCAAATGCGCGTGGCGCATATTTGCCGTGTCAGGGAGGAAACAATGAAGCGTCTGGTTGTCGCGATCGCACTTGCGTCCATGTCATTCGCGGGGGGCGCCGCCGCGCAGAATTACCCGACGCGTGCGATCACGCTGGTCAATCCCTACGCTGCCGGCGGTCCGGCCGATCTGCTGGCGCGCACCGTCGCGGAAGGCATGGCCGCATCGCTCGGGCAGCCGGTGGTGGTCGAGAACAAGGTCGGCGCCGGCACCGTCATCGCCGGGGCCTTCGTGGCGCGTGCGGAGCCGGACGGCTACACATTGCTGATCGCCGGCTCGCCGACGCATGTCATTGCGCCCGCGATCACCAAGGACGCGAAGTTCGACGGCATCAAGGATTTCGTCTTCATCGCGACCGTCGGCAACGTGCCGAACGTGCTGGTGGTGCCGAAGGACCGGCCCTATCAGACCGTCAAGGAACTGATCGCCGCGGCCAAGGCCGCGAATGGCGCGATGAATTTCGCCTCGGTCGGGCAGGGTAGTCTGCCGCAACTGCTCGGGCTGAAGCTGCAACAGGTCGGCGACCTCAAGCTGATCCATGTGCCCTATGGCGGCGCGGCGCCGGCCTCGACCGACATCCTTGCCGGCCGCATCGACCTCGGCTTCCTCAACCTGCCGCCGCTGCTGCCGCATATCCAGGCCGGCACGGTTCGCGCGCTGGCGATCGCCAACGAGGTGCGCTCTGACGCGCTGCCGAACCTGCCGACCATGACCGAACTCGGCTATCCGGATTTCGAGATCAGCACCTGGTACGGCATCTCGGCGCCGGCGGGGACCCCGCGTGCGATCGTCGACAAGCTGAACGCCGCGATCGACCAGGCGCTGAAAACGCCGGGCGCGAAAGAGAAGCTCGTCAAGGCCGGCGCTGAGATGTTCTACAAGGGACCGGACGCCTATGCCGCCTATGTCCAGAGCGACGCCAAGCGGATGCTGCAGCTGATCGACGCCGCCGGGATGCGCGCGAATTGATGTCTTGCTCTCGCCCCTCCCTCAAGGGAGGGGCGGTGGCGTTACATATGCGGCGTGAAGGTGAAGCCGCCTGGGCTGCGCGTCACGTATCCGCCGAGCGGAAAGTTGAAATGGGTCGGAAGCATCAGGCTTCCGTGGTCGGCGCAATGGTCCAGCACCCGGCGCCGGGTCTGGGTGGCGATGACCGGATCCTCGCAATATTTGGAATTCCAGCTCGGGTAATGGACCTGGATCGGCTGATGCATCACGTCCGCGATCATCAGCGCTTCTTTGCCTTGCGAGCGCAGTCGCACCGCCATCTGGCCCGGCGCATGACCGGGCACCGGCATCAGGTCGACCCCCTCGATCAACTGCTCGTCGCCTTCAACCAGCCTAGCCATTCCGGAATCGATGATCGGCTTCACGCTGTCCTTGAACGGAAGCTGCGTTGCCGGCGGCCTGTCGGCCGCGCCCAGGACAGGATCGCGCCAGTCGACTTCGATACGCGGGAAGACATAGGTGGCGTTCCGGAAAGTCGGCACCCAGCGGTCGTTGACCAGGCGGGTGTTCCAGCCGACATGGTCGACATGGAGGTGGGTGCAGATCACCATGTCGACCTGATCCGGGCTCACGCCGGTGGTCGCGAGCCGGGCGATATAATCGGTGTCGAGGTTGTCGAAGCGCATCGACCCAGGGCGCGGCTTGTTATTGCCGGCGCCGGTGTCGACCAGAATCGTCCGGTTCGGCGTCTTGACCAGATAGCTTCGGATGCTTGCGAGGAAGGCGTTCTGCGCGGGGTCGAAGCAGTGCGGCACCAGCAGGTCGCGATGCTGCGCCAGGACATCGTCATTCCACTGTGCGAACAGCGTCGTCGCCTCGGGGACCACGAGTTCCTCGATACAGGTGATTTCGATGTCGCCAATGGACGCCTTCATGGTGCTCCGGTCGCGACTGCCTGCGCACGGTAGTTTCGCAGGTGATTGCACGATATGAAATGGGGTATCTCGCCGCGCCGGCGGGCGCCCGCCACGAAAGGAACCGCGATGGACTTCGAGCAATATAAGGTAGCGGTGACCGAAGGCGTCGCCACGGTCACGTTTGACCGTCCCCCGGTCAACGCCATGAACCGGCAGTCGCGCGAAGAACTGATCCAGGTCTTCGACATGTTGAGCGACACCGACGACGTGCGTGTCGTGGTGCTCACCGGCGCCGGCAAGATGTTTTCGGCCGGTGCGGACATCAAGGAGCGGCAGGGCATCGCCAAGGAGCCCGGCGACTATATCCGCCACAACCGCCTGACCCGCGAGTTCTTCTACGCCGTTACCGATTGCACCAAGCCTGTAATCGCCGCTGCCAATGGTCCAGCAATGGGCGCGGGTCTCGCGCTGATCCTGTCCTGCGATATCATCCTCGCCGCCGAGGACGCCTTCTTCTCGATGCCGGAAATCGACGTGGGCCTTGCCGGTGGCGGCGCCTTTATCACGCAGTATCTCGGGCGCTCGTTCGCGCGCGGTATGTATTTCACCGGCCGCCGCGTTCCGGCCGAGGAATTCTACCGCCGCGGCGTGATCGAGGCCTGCCTGCCGCGCAATCAATTGCTCCCGGCGGCGCTCGATATGGCGCGCATCATTGCGGCCAAGAGCCCGGTCGCGATGCGCGAGGCCAAGCGCGCCTTCAACACGATCGCGGAAATGCCGCGCCGCGATGCTTATCGTTTCGAGCAGGGCATCACGGTCGCGCTGTCGCATACCGAGGATGCGCGCGAGGCGCAGGCCGCATTCGTCGAAAAGCGCAAACCGGTGTTCAAGGGGCGCTGACCATGCGGAGCGTCGCGCTGCCGTCGGGCGGAGAGATGCCGGTGCTCGGACAGGGCACCTGGCGCATGGGTGAAGACAAACGGCGGCGCGACGAGGAGGTCGCGGCTTTACGGCTCGGCATCGAACTCGGCATGACCATGATCGATACCGCCGAGATGTATGGCAATGGCGGTGCGGAGGTGATCGTCGGGGAAGCCATGGCCGGCCGTCGCGACGAGATATTCCTGGTCAGCAAGGTGCTGCCGCAGAACGCGTCGCGCAAAGGCACGATCGCCGCCTGCGAGCGCAGCCTGCGTCACCTGAAGACCGATCGCATCGATCTCTATCTGCTGCATTGGCGGGGCGACATTCCGCTCGACGAGACCGTCGAAGCATTCGGCACGCTGGTGCAGGCCGGCAAGATCGCTCACTGGGGCGTCAGCAATTTCGATATCTCGGACATGGCGGAACTGTCCGACCTGCGTGAGGGAAAAGCCTGCGCCACCAACCAGGTGCTCTACAGCCTGACGCGACGCGGCATCGAATTCGACCTGTTGCCGTGGTCCCGCAAGCGGCATGTCCCGATCACGGCCTATTCGCCGATCGAGCAGGGGCGCATTCTCGGTCGGCGCGAATTGCGTATGATCGCGGATCGTCACGGCGTCACGCCCGCGCAGGTCGCGCTCGCCTGGGTGATGCAGCAGGACGGCGTGGTTGCGATTCCGAAAGCGTCGAACCCGGCTCACGTCCGCGACAATCTTGCCGCGCTCGATCTGCAACTCACGGCGGCGGATAACGCAGAGCTCGACGCGGCGTTTCCGCCTCCGACGCGGTCGCGTCCGCTGGAGATGCTGTAGCCTCACGTAAATCATGCTGTCGCCATTGACGCTTGCATCCCGCGTGACCGCGTCAGCTTGTGCGAAAAGCGGTTCGGGACTATGTAGGACTCTCGAAGTTTCGGCCGGACGATTTGGCCATGCCACCGGACTTATCCTGAGGCTGACTGACGCGCTCTACCTGAACATCGAAAGCCGCCTCATTCCTGAAAGATGAGGCTTGCCTAACGCTCGTCAGTCGAAAGGACTTCTATGAGCACCGGAACAGTGAAGTGGTTTAATGGTCAGAAGGGTTTTGGATTCATCCAACCTGATGACGGCGGCAAGGACGTGTTCGTTCATATCAGCGCCGTCGAGCGCGCCGGCCTGTCGACCCTGCACGAAGGTCAGAAGATTTCCTACGAAATCACCGAAGACCGTCGCAGCGGCAAGAGCTCGGCCGATCAGCTCAAGTCGGTCTGATCGTCGCGACGCTCTCGATTTGAAAATACGAAAAGCCCGCCGATCGCTCGGCGGGCTTTTTTGATTTTGAAATCGAAACGGGCGATGAGGCTAGGCGTCGACCTTGCTTTTCGTTTTCACGCGATAGAGCTGAAAGCCGTCATTCTCGATCGCCTTCTCGACCGACGAGCGCGAAAGACCATGCGGCGGTTCCTTCTCGGGACGGATCACGCCGGTTGCATGCCATGGACCGTGCTTCTGCGGCAGCTTGCTGCCCGCGGAGTCACCGGCAAACGCACGCAGATCGTTTTTAGCTGCGGACTTGAACATGAAGATGCGCATGCGGTTGCCCTTTCGGCAGGTCGGCGCTTGATTGCGCGCAGCTTAGCACAGGTTTCGGCGGTCAACGCCGCCGAAATTGCTGCCGGGGAGGGGCACGGCGCGCGGTGGACGCCGCGCGTTCGTCCTTGTGGCGGAAGATCAGTCGCCCTTTTTCGAGATCGTAAGGTGACATTTCGACCGTCACCCGATCGCCCGCCAGCGTCTTGATGCGGTTCTTCTTCATCTTGCCCGCTGTGTAGGCGACGATCTCATGCCCGGCATCCAGCTTCACGCGATAACGTGCGTCCGGCAGGATTTCCGTGACCAGGCCTTCCAGTTCGATCAGCTCTTCCTTCGCCATGCTGTTTCCCCGTTCTCTCCGCGCTGCGGACGGCGATCGTCCGCGCGGCGTGCACCGCGCTGCATGAAGGCGACGCCGGTAATCTCGTTTGATGTCGTGCCCGCGGATTGACCCTGGGGCCGCTGTTGCGGCCGCTGAGCTTGCTGCTGGCGTGGTGCGCCATCAGGCCGCTGTTGCCGCGGCGCTCCGTCAGGACGTGGCCGGCGCTGTTGCTGCGACGGACGTCCGCGATTCTGCTGTTGCCTCGGCCGGTGATGCTCTTCGGCAGCCACAGGCTGCGGGTTGCCGGTGCGCCGGTCGGTCGACGGGATCTGCGCGCGGATCAGCTTTTCGATATCGCGCAGAAACGCCCGCTCGTCCGCATCGCAGAACGAGATCGCGACGCCCTCAGCCCCGGCGCGCGCGGTGCGGCCGATGCGGTGGACGTAGCTTTCCGGAATATTCGGCAGGTCGAAATTGACGACATGCGAGATGCCGTCGACGTCGATGCCGCGTGCGGCGATGTCGGTGGCGATCAGGGTGCGGATCGCGCCCTGACGGAACGCCGCGAGCACGCGCTCACGCTGGTTCTGCGACTTGTTGCCGTGGATCGCCTCGGCCGGGATGCCGGCCTTGAGCAGGCTCTTCACGACCTTGTCGGCGCCGTGCTTGGTGCGGGTGAAGATCAGCGCGCGGTCCATGGTCTCGCTCTCGCCCTTGAGCAGTTCGACCAGCATCGCGGGCTTGGCGCCGCGATCGACATGAATGACACGCTGCACGATGCGCTCGGCGGTCGAGGCCTGCGGCGTCACCGAAACCGACGCGGGATTGCGCAGCATCTGGCCAGCCAATTCCGCGATTGCCTGCGGCATGGTGGCGGAGAAGAACAGGGTCTGGCGTTCTTTCGGCAGCTTGGCGACGACCTGACGGATGTCATGGATGAAGCCCATGTCGAGCATCCGGTCGGCTTCGTCGAGCACCAGGAAGTCGACCTTGTTGAGGCGCAGCGCATTGCCGCGCACCAGGTCGAGCAGCCGGCCCGGTGTCGCCACCAGGATGTCGACGCCGTTTTGCAACGCGCGAACCTGCTTGCCCATTGGCACGCCGCCGATCGCGAGCGTGGCGCTGATGCGAGCGTGGCGGCCATAGGCCAGGAAGCTTTCGAGGATCTGGCCTGAAAGCTCGCGCGTCGGGCTGAGCACCAACACGCGGCAGGACTTCTTCTCGAGCGGTGTGCGGTTCGCCATGATCCGATGCAGGATCGGCAGAGCGAAAGCGGCGGTCTTGCCGGTGCCGGTCTGGGCGATACCGATGACGTCGCGCCCTTCGATGGCGATCGGAATGGTCTGGGTCTGAATCGGGGTGGGGGTTACGTAGTTTTCTTCGGCGAGCGCACGAGCGAGAGGCTCGGCGAGGCCGAATCCTTGAAACGAGGTCAAATAAAAGCTTTCTGTCTGGCGATACGGAACCGAGGCTCTCTGAGCTGGCGGCGCATGTCGCGGATGATGTAGACATCCCGCATGATCTGGGCTGCCGGTCGGTGAGCAGATTGGGGCCGAAATCCCCCTTTGAGGAGGCTTCGTTCACGCGGCCCGTTTGAGACTCAGCGACGAGTCATCATCCACTCTGCGGACGTATATGGCCCATCTTCGTGAATCTTTCAACCCGTGGGCCGTATTTGGCCGGTCCAGCCTCCGGAAAAGGCAAACGAAACGCCTGTTCCATCCGGTGGGCCATTCGCAAACGATTGTTTTCGCACGCGCACAAAAATTGCGAGTCTATGCGTTTGAACGCCGCACCCGTCCTTCTTAGTTTCCTGGCTAAGCATCGGATCGACTGAGTGTTTTCCAGCCCAGCGACCCTGACGCGAGCCAGGAGAGCGTGACGTGCTCGACGCCCAGGTCCAGCGCCTTTGTAGTGCGTTCGGCGCCCTGTCGCTTGGCGACCGTTTGGCGCTGGCGCGGCGCGAAATTCCGGGCCGGATCGTATTTACCACCAGTTTCGGGCTCGAAGACCAGGCGGTCACCCATGCCATTCTGGACCGGAAGCTCGATATTGAGATCGTGACGCTCGATACCGGCCGGCTGTTTTCCGAGACCTATGACGTCTGTAGCCGGACCGAGGAGCGCTACGGGACCCGCATCCCTGCATTCTATCCCGAACGGGCCCAGGTCGAGGATCTGGTCGCCGGGCAGGGGATCGACGGTTTCCGCGCCTCGATCGACGCGCGCAAGGCCTGCTGCAATGTCCGCAAAGTGGTGCCGCTCGGCCGCACACTGCAGGGCGCAAGCGGCTGGGTGACCGGACTGCGTGCCGAGCAATCCGCCGGCCGCAGCGATATGCCATTCGCCGAGCATGATGCTCCGCATGCGCTCACCAAGATCAACCCGATTGTCGACTGGACGCGGATCGATCTCGCAGCCTTCGTCGCCGACAATTCCATTCCCTACAACCTGCTGCATGATCGCGGCTTCCCCTCCATCGGCTGCGCGCCCTGTACGCGTGCGGTGCGCGTCGGCGAGCCGGAGCGCGCCGGGCGCTGTTGGGTGGGAAGAAGAAGCCAAGAAGGAATGTGGCCTGCATGCCGGGCGCGCCGCCCCAGCATCACGGTCTGAAGGATCGATACCCAGTGCTGACCCAAATACAGACCAACGCCCTTATCGCCGACACGCCCATTGCCGCATCGCGCCGCCTTTCGCATCTCGACAAACTCGAGGCCGAGAGCATTCACATCATGCGCGAGATCGTCGCCGAGAGTGAGAATCCGGTGTTGCTCTATTCGATCGGCAAGGATTCCTCGGTGCTGCTGCATCTGGCGCAGAAGGCGTTCTATCCGGGCAAGATCCCGTTTCCGCTGCTGCATGTCGATACGACCTGGAAATTCCGCGAGATGATCGCGTTCCGCGATCAGCGCGCGCGTGAGCTCGACCTGCGCCTGCTGATTCACACCAATGCGGATGGCCTGTCGCGCGGCATCGGTCCGATCTCGCATGGTTCGGAAGTCCACACCGAAGTGATGAAGACACGCGCGCTGCGCCAGGCGCTCGACCGCTTCGGCTTCGACGCCGCATTCGGTGGTGCCCGGCGGGACGAAGAGAAATCGCGCGCCAAGGAACGCATTGTCTCGCTGCGCAGCGCGTCGCATCGCTGGGATCCCAAGGCGCAGCGCCTTGAGCCGTGGCGGCTTTATAACAGCCGCAAGCGCAAGGGCGAGAGCATGCGTGTGTTCCCGCTGTCCAATTGGACCGAGGCGGATATCTGGCTGTACATCCTGCGCGAGAGCATTCCGATCGTGCCGCTCTACTTCGCCGCGCAGCGGCCGGTGGTGGAGCGTGACGGCCTCCTCATCATGGACGGCGATCAAAGCGCGGCTCGATATCGAGACAGCGAAATCCGCGCCCGCGGCGGCGCTGGAGATGAACGACATCGGCGAGGTGCTGATCACGCTGGCGCGGCCGGTCTGCTTCGAGCTCTATGACGTCAATCGCGATGCCGGCGGTTTCATCCTGATCGATCGCGAGTCGTTCAACACCTCCGCGCTCGGGCTGATCGTCGGTCAGGGCGACACGCCCGTGCAGCAGCGGCTCTGGCTAGCGGACGCCATGGAATGGCTGCGCTCCAGCGCCGAGCATCCGATCCGCAGCGTCGCCAAGGTGGCGTCGTGGCGTGTGATCGGCTCGGCGACCACCATGGCGGTTGCTTACGCGATCACGGGCGACCTGCGCGTATCGGCCGCGATCGGTGCGGCAGAAATCATCGCCAAAGTCGTGCTGTCCTATACCCACGAGCGGCTGTGGTCGCGGGTCAAGTTCGGCCTGCAGGGATTGAGCCTATCGGGAAAAACCCGCTAACCTGCCGCCGCGTGCCGTCATGGCACGGCTGGCGGCCGGTGCATGACTGACATTCCTACTTTCGTCTACGAGGCGCTGCCGTCGCGCGTGATCTTTGGCAGCGGCACGGTCGCGCGTCTTGCCGAGGAGGCGGAGCGGCTGGGCCTTGCGCGCGTGCTGGTCCTGTCGACCCCGCAGCAGGAAGGCCTCGCGCGAGAGATCGCGGCCAGGCTGGGCGCACGGACGGCCGGAGTCTTTGCCCTCGCTGCGATGCACACGCCGATCGAGACCACCGAACGCGCGCTGGCGGTCGTCACAGACCTCAAGGCCGACGGCTTCGTCGCGGTCGGCGGCGGCTCGACCACCGGTCTTGGCAAGGCGCTGGCGTTGCGCACCGACCTGCCGCAGATCGTGCTGCCGACCACCTATGCCGGCTCGGAAATGACACCGATCATCGGCGAGACCAGGGACGGCGTGAAGGCGACGCAGACCACGCGCAAGGTGCTGCCTGAGGTCGTGATCTACGATGTCGATCTCACGCTCTCGCTGCCGCCAAGCCTCTCGGCCACGTCCGGCATGAATGCCATCGCCCACGCGGTCGAGGCGCTCTATGCGAAAGACCGTAACCCGATTATCGCGCTGATGGCGGAGGAGGGGACTGCCGCATTGGCGCGGTCGTTGCCGCGCATTGTCGAGACTCCGTCGGACAAATCCGCCCGCACCGATGCGCTCTATGGGGCGTGGCTATGCGGCATCTGCCTCGGCACTGTCGGCATGGCGCTGCATCATAAGCTCTGTCACACGCTCGGTGGCACCTTCGATCTCCCGCATGCAGAAACTCACACTGTCGTGCTGCCGCATGCGCTGGCCTACAACGCGCCCGCGGTCCCGGACACGATGATGCGCCTGTCCCGGGCGTTGCAGGCAAAGGATGCCGCGTTGGCGCTCTATGACCTTGCCGGCCGTCTGCACGCGCCGCGCTCGTTGCGCGAGCTCGGCATGCCAGAAAGCGGCATCGGCCGCGCCGCCGATCTCGCGGTGAAAAACCCCTACTGGAATCCCCAGCCGGTCGAGCGCGCTGCGATCCGTGCACTGATTGCGCGCGCCTTTGCCGGTGATCCGCCGGGCTAGGATCGGCAGGGGTGTTGATCGGCCTCAGCCACAATGGCACAAGCCATAAGCCCGCCCTCCATTCTGATCCCCACAGGCTGCATCTCATGACCAAAGCGCTGCGCATCCATGCCCACGGCGAGCCCGACGTTCTGCGCTGGGAGGACATTGACGTCGCGGCCCCCGCCGCCGGCGAGGCGCGCGTGCGCCATACCGCCATCGGCATCAATTATTCCGACATCAACGTGCGGCGTGGCGGCTTCTATCTGAACCACAAGCCGCCATTCCCGCTGGTGCTGGGCAACGAGGCGGCGGGGGTCGTGCAGGCCGTCGGCCCCGGCGTCACCGACGCCAAGCCCGGCGACCGCGTGGTCTATTGCGGCATGCATGGCGAGTTCTTCGAGAATACCGGGTCCTACACCGAGGAACGCAACGTCTTCGCCGACCGGCTGGTGAAAATTCCTGATGGCGTCAGCGACCAGGAAGCCGCCGCGATGATGACCAAGGGCTTCACCGCCTCGCTGATCGTCAACCGCATGTATCGGCCCAAGGCGAGCGACATCATCCTGATCCATGCGGCGGCGAGCGGCGTCGGCCTCCTTCTCACCCAATGGGCGAAGCATCTCGGCGCAACCGTCATCGGCACGGTGGGGTCGCAGGATAAGGCGGACCTGATCAAGCAGCATGGCGCGGACCACGCCATCCTGTATCGCGACGTGGATTTTGTCGCCGCGGTGAAGGCGATCGTGCCGGAGGGCGTCACCGCGGTGTTTGATGGCGTCGGCAAGGACACCTTCATCCAGTCGATCCCCTGCATCCGGCCGTTCGGCACCGCGGTGAATTACGGCAACGCCTCGGGCCACGTGCCGCCGATGAACCTGCTGCTGCTCGCGCCGAAGTCGATCACCGCGGCGCGGCCCGGCCTGTCGAGCTATATCCGCGACGTGCCGACGATGCGAACCGCCGCGGTCGAGTTGTTCGACCTGGTCAAGCGCGGCGTACTCAAGATCGAGGTCAGCCGCACTTATCCGTTGCAGGACGGGGCAAAGGCGCATCGGGATATTGAAAGCCGCCAGGTGTCAGGCTCGGCGCTGCTGATCCCATGAGTTTCGACTAGACTTGAGACGATCGAGGATCGGATGGATTTCGTTCGTCTGTATCAACGGGTGCTGCGCGAGCTCGGGTCGGAACGGCGGCTCGGCTGGACGCTCGCGCTCGCCAACGTGGCGCTGGCGTCCGCGCAATTCGCCGAACCGATCCTGTTCGGCCGCATCATCGACGCGCTGACCATGATCCAGGCGGATAAGAACAACGCGGTCCTGACGACGCTGATTGTGCTGCTGGCCGCCTGGGCCGGCTTCGGCCTGTTCTCAATCCTGTGCGGGACGCTGGTGGCGCTGCATGCCGACCGGCTGGCGCATCGCCGCCGCCAGGCGGTGCTGACCGATTATTTCGAGCATGTGCTGCAGCTTCCGCTGGCCTATCACTCGGGCACGCATTCCGGCCGCCTGATGAAGGTGATGCTGCAAGGCACGGATTCGCTCTGGGCGATGTGGCTCGGCTTTTTCCGCGAGCATATGTCCGCGTTCATCTCGCTGCTGGTGCTGCTGCCGCTGTCGCTGTTTCTCAACTGGCGGCTCGCATTGCTGCTGGTCGTGCTGTGCGCAGGCTTTGCGCTGCTGGCGATCCTGCTGGTGCGCAAGACCGACAAGATGCAGAGCGCGGTCGAGCGCCATTACAGCGATCTTGCCGAACGCGCGTCCGACACGCTCGGCAATATCGCGCTGGTGCAAAGCTACGCGCGCATCGAAGCCGAGGTCTCGGGGCTGCGCAGCGTCGCCGAGCGGTTGCTGGCGGCGCAGATCCCGGTGCTGTCGTGGTGGGCGCTCGCGACCGTGCTCACCCGCGCCGGAACCACGATCACCATTCTCTGCATCATCATCATCGGCACCTGGCTCTCGCTACAAGGCCTCGCGACCATCGGCGAGATGGTCACCTTCATGAACTTCGCGGTCATGGTGATCGGCCGCATGGAAAGCACCATCGGCTTCGTCAACCGGATGGTTTGGGACGCGCCGCGGCTGCGCGAATTCTTCGAGGTGCTCGACACTAGGCCGAGCCTGCGCGACCGGCCGGATTCGATCGATCCCGGCCGTGCGGTCGGCGAGGTCGCGTTTTCGAACGTGTCGTTCTCCTATGACGGACGCATGCCGGCGGTGGCGGAACTGAACTTCACCGCAAAGCCTGGCGAAATGATCGCGCTGGTCGGCCCGACCGGCGCCGGCAAATCCACCTCGCTCGCGCTGCTGCACCGCGCCTTCGATCCGCAATCCGGTTCGATCAAGATCGACGGCGTCGACCTGCCCGAGCTCAAGCTCGGCGCGCTGCGGCGCAATATCGGCGTCGTGTTCCAGGAGACGCTGCTGTTCAACCGCTCGATCGCGGACAATCTGCATGCCGGAAAGCCCGACGCGACCGAGGAGGAGATGCGTTCCGCCGCGCAACGCGCCCAGGCGCTGGATTTCATCGAGCGCGCGCCGGACGGCTTCCAGTCGCGCGTCGGCGAGCGCGGCCGGATGCTGTCCGGTGGCGAGCGTCAGCGCTTGTCGATCGCGCGAGCCTTGCTCAAGGATCCGCCGATCCTGATTCTCGACGAGGCCACCAGCGCGCTGGATGCAACGACTGAGGCCAAGGTGTTGGCGGCGCTCGACGAGGTGATGAAAAACCGCACCACCTTCGTGATCGCGCATCGCCTCGCAACGGTGCGCAAGGCGACGCGCATTCTGGTCTTCGAGAATGGCCGGATCATCGAGAGCGGCAGCTTCGATGAATTATTCGCGCGTGGGGGCGCCTTCGCCGCACTGGCGCGTGCGCAATTCATGACCGCGGATGCGGCGGCGGAATAGCCCGCCCTAGCGGGTCGCGAAATCCTTGAACACGGTGTCCGGCGCGCTCATGTTGTGGAGCGATGGCGTGGTGCGCCCGGTCCAAACCTCGGCCGCACGCGCGCGCTTGAAGTCCATGATCGGCATTTTAGGCTGCGGCGTGGTGCCTTTGCGGTGCCACGCGATTTGCGCCACGTCGGCATTGGTCTCGCTGACGAACATCGAGCGCAACGCGGCGAACGATCCGGCGATTGCCCGGTCGAACCGAACGTCCAGCGTCTGTCGTTCGCTGGTGAGCGCGTCGATGCGCAGTGTGGCCGTGCCGCCGCGTGCGAAAGCGACGCGGATCGTGCGCGCGGCCGGATCGAACGCGATCTCGCGGAACGCGACCAGCGGTCGTCCACCGAATTCGATCGGGCCGATCAGGAATGACGAACCATAACCGGCCTCCTTCAAGTTTGGCGGCGCCAGCGGCCTCGCGCGCCAATAGCCGTCGGACGGATACACCACCAGCGCTTCATAAAAATCCGCGCCGACGCGTTTCCACACCTGCACCAGGTGCAGCCCGTCCTCGGTACGGTCGCCGACGCGCACCGGGACTTTGGTTGGCCGCCAGTTGGTCGGGAAAGTGTAGCCGACCAGCATCCAGTCCTGATCCTGGTACAACGTCACCTTGCGCGGCTCGAACTTGAAAGAAGGATCGCGCGACATGTCGCAGCGGCCGAAGTCCGGATCCATGCTGTCTTTGACGATATCCGTGATGTAGCCGGGATGCCGCGCCTCGATGGTGAAGCGCCGGGTCGCGCGCGATGTCAGCTTGAGATAGACGTTGTCGGTCTCGGCGCATTGCGTCGGCTTGCTGGCATTGATCACCCGCACCGCAAGCGGTTCGCCATGCGAGGTCCCAGCGAACAGGAGCGAGATCGCTACGGCGCCGAGCGCGTCACGCCAGGGTCGCATAAATGTCCCCGGAATTGGCGTCTTCGGGCAGGCCCGTTAGCCAGCTTTTGATCTCTTCGGCGCTGCGGCGCCGTTCGATCAACACCTGGCTTTCGCCGAGCGCCGCGCCGAATGAACGGTAACCCAAGGCAACGCAACGGTCGACGCAGGCCAGCGCGACGTCGCGTTGGATCGTGGTGAACTCGAATGACAGCGCAGCGACGGAATGATTCAGCCCCGTCAGCGCCTGCAGTTCGAAACCCTCGACGTCGATCTTGATGAAGGCCGGCATGCCGTGACGTGCGATCAGGTCATCGAGCGTAGTGGTCGCGACCTCGATCGTGCGATCCCAGGTCTGGCCCTGCCAGCCCGCTCCATCATTCGCCGCGGCAATGAAGTCCTCGGACGCGGTCGAGATCGTCGGATTGTCGACATTGAGCCTGAGCAGCGTCGTGCCAGCCACGGCCCCGACTGCTGCTGGCTCGATCGCGACCGCGGCATCGCGGCCATAGAGCAGGCGTAGCGTCCGTATCAGCGGCGGCTGGGGCTCGACAGCGACCACCTTGGCTCCGAGCCGCCGGAAACACCCAATGCGGTCGCCGACATGGGCGCCGATGTCGAAGGCCAGATCGCCCGGTTTGATGAATTGCGCGTAGAGGCGGTCCATCGCCTCACGTCGCGCGCGATGGCCGTAATAGATGCGCAGCGAACGGATCACGCCGCGCGCGCTCCGGATCCTGTCCCGCAGTCTCGCCGACGATGACGCTGCTTCGATGGCGGGCAGCCGCAGCGCCCGCAGCGCGGGCGGCGGGTCGGTTTCCTCCGGCAGCCGTCCAAGGCCGGTACGGACAAGAAGGCGTCCGAGGGCGGGTGACGCCGTCAGCATCGCAAACGGAATGGCCAAGGCCAGTCCAGCGACAAAATAGAGCGCGTAGGGCAGGGCGCCCGGTGCGCTTGCGGCGATCATCGCCAGGACCAGGCCGCCATATAATGTGTGCGGCCACAAAGTCTGTACAGCGAGCGAGAACGGCACCGCATGGTCGCTACGCGTCTGCGCGTTCCAGCCAATGGTGCGCCCGAGCAGGAGCCCGCCGAGATAGATCGAGTGCGCGAACCACATCACCGGCGCAAGCAACGTCGCGAATACCGTCTCTGCGGCCACACTCGCGATGAAACGCGGTGCGCCGCCATAGCCCTTGCGCAGGTCGGCGCGCATCAGCACGTCGATTACGGTTGCGATCTTGGGCGCGAAAGCCATCGTCAGCATCACGGCGAATAACCCGATCGCCGCGTCGACGCGCAGGAACGGCTCGTTGGACAATAGCAGCCTCGCGCAGATCAGCAGCACCATCACTGCCGAGACCGGCGATCCGACAAACATCAGCATCGCCAGCACGAGTTGCACTCGGCTGGTCGGCAACAGGCCCGGCATCCGCAGGAAGCGCCAATATTGCATGTTGCCGTGACACCAGCGCAGGTCGCGGCGCAGGAATTCGAGCAGCGTTGGCGGGTTCTCCTCCCAGCCGAGGTCCTCGCGCGGCACTGCCCGCACTTCATATCCGGCGCGGCGCATCAGCACCGCTTCGATCTGGTCGTGGCTCAGGATCGGACCGCCGAGCGGTCCGCGCGCCGGCGTGTCAGGGATCTGGCAATGGGCAATGAACGGCGCAAGCCGCAGGATCGCATTGTGCCCCCAATAGGGCCCGCAATCGCCCTGCCACCACGCGCTTCCGAGCGTGTAGGAGCGCATGCCGAGCCGCATGCCGAACTGGAACAGCCGTGCAAAGGCGCTGGTCGAGGGCATCCCGATCACCAGGCCTTGCAGGATGCCGATGCGCGGCTCGTTCTGCATCATGCGCACCAGGCGCAGCATCGCGGCGGCCGGCATCACGCTGTCGGCGTCGAGCGTGATCGCGAAGTCGTGCTGCGCGCCCCAGCGCTCGCAGAAATCCTTGATGTTGCCGGCTTTGAACCCCTCGTTGCTGTCGCGTCGCCGGTAGGTGATCGCGACGCGCTCGAGCCATTGTGCGGTCAAGGCGCCGAACCGAGCATCCTCTTGCGCCGCGATAGCCGGCAGGTTGGTATCGCTCAGCACATAGAGATGAAACCGCCGTGCCTCGCCGGTCGCCGCGAGTTGCGTCAGCATCACGTCGAGGTTGCGCAACACGACATCCGGATCCTCGTTGCGGATGCACATCAGGATTGCGGTCGAGGCCAGCACCGGCGCGTCGTCATGCACGCGGATTGCGGGCGGGCATACAGCGCCGACCGGATCGCGGGCGAAGCGCATCAGGATCAGGCCGATGGTCGCGTTCCAGAAGCCGATTGCCGACCATGGCAGCGGGATCGCCAGCAGCGCGATCATCACGCCGTCGACGAGGCCGATTCCGCCGGGGGACAAGACCAGGGCGAACAGCGCCAGCACCGCCACGCAGGTCGCGGCCACCAGCGCGGCAAACAGCGCCCGCCGGGCGGCAAGTGACCGCGTTGCGCCCACTGACATATGCGCCTGTGTGCGCTCCAGCATCTTCGGTTCCGAATTCCGTATTCTTCGGGCAGGATATAGCCGGTCGGCAACCGCAAAACCATGATGGGGCGAGTGTGGCAGCAAACGATACGGCGCGCGCATTATGGTACTCGGCCCCCGGCCGCGTCGAGTTGCGGGAGGAGGCGGTGGCGCCGGTCGGCGCCGGCGATGTCCGCGTGGCGGCGCTGCATAGCGCGGTCAGCCGCGGCACCGAGGCGCTGATTTTCGCGGCGCGGGTGCCGCCCAGCGAACACCAGCGAATGCGTGCTCCGTACATGGGCGGCAGCTTTCCGTTCCCGGTGAAATACGGCTATTCCACCGTCGGGGTGGTCGAGGCCGGCCCGTCCGCATTGATCGGCCGCAAGGTCTTTGTGCTCCACCCACACCAGACCCGCTTCGTCATTCCCTCGGACGCGGCGGTGCCGCTCCCCGACAACGTGCCGCCCGCCCGCGCCATTCTAGCGGCCAACATGGAGACGGCGCTGAATGCGGTGTGGGATGCCGCGCCCGGGCCGGCCGATCACATTGCCGTCATCGGGGCCGGCGTGGTCGGGGCACTGGTCGCCTGGCTATGCGGAAAGCTGCCCGGTGCGCGGGTCACGCTGATCGACGTCAACCCCGCGCGCGCCGCGCTGGCAACCACGCTTGGGGTCGGCTTCGCCCTTCCGGAAGATGCGCCGGGGGATTGCGATCTGGTGGTCCATGCGAGCGGCAGCGGCAAGGGGCTGGCCACCGCGCTGACGCTCGCGGGCGACGAGGCAACGATCCTCGATATCAGCTGGTATGGCGCCGATCACGTGACGCTGCCGCTCGGTGGCGCATATCACAGCCGCCGCCTGAAGCTCATGTCGAGCCAGGTCGGGCAGGTCGCGCCATCGCATCGCGCGCGCTGGTCGCATCGCCGCCGCCTCGCAGCCGCGCTCGCGCTGTTGGCCGATCCGGTTCTCGAAAGCCTGATCGCGCCGGCGGTGAATTTCGTTGACCTGCCGGTGCGCCTGCCGCACATCCTTGCGCCTGGCAGCGGCGTTTTGTGCCAGCGCATCGATTATTAGCCACTTAAACTCCGAGGTCTTTTCCGTGTTTGCCGTCGAAGTCCGTGACCACATCATGATCGCCCATTCATTTCGCGGGGCGGTGTTCGGCCCGGCGCAGGCGCTGCATGGCGCGACCTTCGTCATCGATGCCGCATTCATGTCCGAGGCACTCGATGCCAACGGCATCGTTATCGACATCGGCCGCGCGCATGAGGTGCTCAAGGAAACGCTGGCGCCGCTGAATTATCGCAATCTCGATACCGCGCCCGGCCTGGAAGGCAAGAACACCACTACCGAGTTCCTGACCAAGCATATCTTCGATCATCTGGCGGCCGCCGCACGTTCCGGCGCCTTGGGCCGTGAGGGCCGCGAACTCGCCGCCATCCGCATCACGATCTCGGAATCCCATGTGGCGCGCGCGTGGTATGAGGCCGCCTTGTGGTGAAGCGGGTTGCGTTCGGCATTTCCGGCGACTACGCGCAACTGACTGGCGGCTATGCTTATGACCGTCGCGTGATCGAGGAGCTGCGAGGTATCGGCTGGGACGCGGATTTCCTCGATGTCGGCAGCGGTTATCCGCGGCCCGACACGGCGACGCTCGCGACCACACGGCAGCAACTCGCATCGGTGCCTTCAGGCACCCCGCTGCTGATCGATGGTCTGGTCTACGGCCTCATTCCGGAGATTGTCGCAGACTTGCAGCTTTCGCATCCGCTGATCGCGCTGGTGCATCATCCGCTCGCATTGGAGACGGGATGGAGCAGGGCCGATGCCGCGCGTTTGCTTAATAGCGAGCGCGACGCGCTTGCCTGTGCGCGCGCCGTGATCGCGACCAGCGTGACCACCGAGCGCATCCTGGTCGAGAGTTACGGCGTGCCGCGCGGGCGCATCACCGTTGCGCTGCCTGGCACCGACCGTTTCCAGGCCGCGCGCGGCAGCCACGCGGATAGCGTATCGCTGCTCAGCGTCGGCGCCATCGTGCCGCGCAAGGGGCATGATCTGCTGGTCGCGGCGCTGGCGACGCTGACCGACCTGCCTTGGAACCTCATCATCGCCGGGGATCCCGACCGCAGTGCCGAGATGCTGCGTCAGCTCAAGGCCGACATCGCCCATTTTGGATTGGGCGACCGCGTTGTTCTCGCCGGCGGTGTCTCGCATGAACGTCTCGCCGAGCTTTACGATGGCGCGGATCTGTTCGTGCTGGCCTCGCATTACGAAGGCTATGGTATGGCCTATACCGAAGCGCTGGCGCATGGCCTGCCGGTGATCGGCACCACCGGGGGCGCTATTCCTGAGGCGGTGCCGCACGGCGCCGGCCTTCTGGTCCCCCCTGGCGACGTTCCGGCACTGGCCGCGGCGTTGCGCCGCCTGATCGCAAGCCCTGACGAGCGACGGAGGTTTTCCGCTGCGGCGCGTAAGGCCGCGCAAAATTTCCCGACCTGGAGCGACGCCGCCGCGCGCGTCGCGCGCGCGATCGAGGCGGTGATTTGAGCGGCTTTTCGTCAGACTGGCTGGCGCTGCGCGAACCGTATGATGAGCGTGCGCGCAACCCCCTGCTGCTGGAGGCGGTCAAAGCCTGGGCCTCTGAACGTCATTCGATTTCAGTCGTTGATCTCGCCAGCGGGACCGGCGCCGCGATGCGCGCCCTGTCCCCCCACCTGCCGATGCATCAGCGCTGGCGGCTGGTCGACAACGACCTCAGCCTGCTGGCGCGCGTGTCCGCGCCGCCTTCATCCCGCGTGGCTGTCGCGACCACGCCGGTGGATCTTGCGCATGATCTCGAGGCGGCGCTGGATGGGGCGGTCGATCTCGTCACCACCTCGGCATTGCTCGATCTCGTGTCGCAGGAATGGCTCGATCGTCTCGTGACCGAATTGGCCGCGCGGCATCTCCCGTTCTACGCAACGCTGAACTATGACGGCCGCATCATTTTCACGCCGGAGGAGGATGGGGATGCCACTGTCGTCTCCGCGGTGAACCGGCATCAGCGTAGCGAGAAAGGCTTCGGCGCAGCGCTTGGACCCGAAGCCGCCATGACGGCGGTGCGGCGTTTCCGCCGGGTCGGATACAAGGTCGATCTCAAAGAGAGCGATTGGGTGCTCGATCGTTCGGACAAGGCCATCCAACTTGAATTGTTGAACGGCTATGCCGGTATCGCGCGCAGCATGGATACATCGCTTGCCATTGTCGCCGGCTGGTTCACGCGCCGCCGCGAATTGATCAGCGCGGGATCAAGCGAGCTGCGCGTCGGTCACATCGATTTTTTTGCGCGCCCGATCGGGCGCCGGTAGGCCGCCAAGTCGCAGTCGAACAGCACTTCGCCGCCGAGGTCGTGGATTCCCATCGGCGGCCGCAGCGCTTCGTCGACATTGTCGATCGGCGCCAGCGAGAGGCTCGGCCGTCCGCTGCCGAAGATCAGCGGCGCGACCACGATATGCAGCCGGTCGAGGCATCGCGCCACCAGAAAGCGCGCGACGGTGTTGCCGCCGCCTTCGATCAGGATGCGCGTGAGGCCGCGTTGCGCCAGCGCGGCGAGAATTTCGGCCGGCTCGATCGAGCCGTTCTCGCGCGCCAGCGCGATCGCCTCGACGCCAGCCGGCCAGGTCCGCCCGAGATTGTTGCCGGTCACGACGATGCGGCGCGCGCCGTCATCTGCGAGCAGCCGCGCCGTATCCGGCAGCCGGCCGCGCGGATCGATCACCACGCGGGCCGGGCAGGGGCCGGCGCAGTGGCGCACGGTGAGCTGCGGATCGTCGGCGATGGCGGTGCCGACGCCGACCACCACCGCGTCGGTCACCGCGCGCAGCCGGTGCAGATGCGCCAGACCACTCGGTCCGTTGATATAGTGCGAATGCCCGCTGCGCGTCGCGACGCGGCCGTCAAGCGATTGGCCCATTTGCGCGACCACGACGAGATCGTCGGTCACGCCCGCGCGCAGCGGGCCGAACCGGCCTTCCCACGGCGCGGGCAGCGGCGCTGTCCCGGTACGCAACAGTGCCGGAACCTCGGTCCATAAATCGTCGGTCACGTCACCCAATGGATGCATCGGTATCGATCAGATGGGCTTTGCGACCGCCGCGTTCGATCGAGGCGGGCGCCTCGTCCTGCGCGATCAGGTGTGCGGCGAGATCGAGGCAGCGTTTCGCCAGCATCGAAGCGCCTTCGGCCAGTTCTTTCGATGTCCGCACCACTTCGATATTCCGTTCCATATCCTCGCGCGACCAGCCGCGCGAATGGGCGATATAGGGAAATTGCGGAAAGATGAAGCCGAGCTCGGCGAAGAAGCCGAGCATTTGTCCGGCGACGCCCTGGATATTGTCCTGACCGCCGACAATGATGAAGCCGGCCACCTTGTTGCGGATCAGGACACGGTTACGCGTCGTGATCGCATTCTGCACGCAATTGAGCCGCTCGGCCATCTTGAAATAGAGCGATGACGCAGCGCCCCAGCGGATCGGCGACGCCACGATGATCGCGTCGGCCCAATGCACCAGCGCCTCGTAGACCTGGTCCATCTGGTCGGTCGAATCCATCTGGGTGATCGAGCAGGGCCAGGTGCAGGCCTGTGCGCCCTTGGAATAATAGCCCTCGCAGGCACGGAATTTCAGGTCGTTGAGGCGGATGATCTGTGTCTCCGCTCCGAGCGTGCGAGCTTCCGTCAGCGCGGCGTCGAGCAGATGGTCCGATCCCGAGAAGCGTGGCAGGCCGGGATCCATCACGGTGGTCGAGATGCCCGCGAGCCGGAGCTTTCCCGGCGCGCGCGTGACATCGCGCGTCAGCGGATGCGCCGCATGCGGCTTCCTGTTGCGTTTGCTCGCGGCGGCGAGATTGACCAGCACGCGGCCGTTCTCGACCTTGACCGGATAGGACGGCACGCAGTCATCCTCGAAGCCCGGCTCGCCCGCGCCGCTGCGGCGATGGAATTTCCACGCATGCCACGGGCAGACGATGTAGTCGCCGTCGAGCGTGCCGCCGCCGAGCGGACCGCCAACGTGATTGCAGGTATTCGACACCGCCCCGAATTCACCGTCGCGATACGAGAGCGCGATGCTGGTGCTACGCGCCGTCACCGGCCGCAGCGGCATCGTCGACAGCTCCGCACTCGCGCCGAGATCGATCCAATCTTCGCCTGCCATGCCGTGTCCTTGACTAGAGCGGAACCTGAATGGCCGCTGGCGTGCCCGGCGGCAATGGATTGACGTCGACCTCGATGATGCCGTCGACCAGCCGAACGCGATGCGTCGCGACCTTTTCGGTGAAGGGTTCCGGCGCGCGTCCGTCGGCCAGCCGGTATTGCCACCCATGCCACGGGCAGGTGACACAGCCGTCGATGATGCGTCCTTCGCCGAGCGGTCCATTCTGATGCGCGCAGAGGTTGGTCAGCGCACCGACCTGCGTGCCGTCGCGGAACACCGCGATGCGCTCGCCGCCGTCGGCCACTACGATGCGCGCGCATTTGTCGGGAATCGAGAGCGGCGGCCCGACCGCGAGCCAGCCGTCGCGCGCGGGTTTGCCGCGGTCGGCTTTGTGTTCGCGAAAGGCCGCGATCAGGTGCAGCGTCACGACGGCGCCGAAGCCCCCGATCAGCATGATCGGGACCAACGGCGTGCGCTCATATTGCATGATGCCGAGCGCGACATGCATCACCACCAGCCCATAGGCAACATAAAGCGCCATATGCAGCGCCTTCCACACCTTCGGACCGAGGAAGGCGAGCCAGAAGTCATGGCTGGTCGCCGCCATCAGGAACAGCACCAGTAGCGCGGCCATGCCGAGCGTCTTGAACGGGAAGCCGATGAACTTGGCGTAATCCGCCCAGGTGATGAGTTCGTTGCCGAGGTTTTGCAGGTTGCCCTGCGCGAGGTACCACTCGATCATCAGCCAGGCATGCGTCGCCGCGACCAGGAATGTCAGCACGCCGAAATGACGGCGGTTATACAATGCCTTGAGGCAGCGCTGGTCGAGCCGCGCCAGCGGCCCGATGCACAGGATCGCCGTCAGCATCAGGAAGGCGCAGCTTCCAAAAGCACGGATGAAGATGTCGATCTGATCGGCAAGATTTTTCGGCGGCGTGACCCGCCACGCGATCAGGGCAAAGCCGCCGACATAGGCCGTGACGCAGCCGAGCAGAATTGCGTCGTAGATATATTTCGCGCGGCCCCATTGCACCGCCTGGAAGCCGGCGCTCACGAGCGCAGGCCCAAAGCGAGCGCGAAGCCGAGCCCCACCACGATCAGCAGCAGCGGCCAGAGCCTGCGGTGCGTCCTGCGCAGCGAACGCCTCATCGCGCGGCCAGCCAGCGCGACAGGATCAGCGGCCACAGCGCGGCGGCGCCGGGCGCGAACAGGATGCGCGCGCCGGTCGTCACGCGCGTATGCGGCATGACGCGCCCCAGCCCGATCGTCACGAAGGCCAGCGCCATGGCGATGCCGATCGCCACGTAGGCCCCGACCAGCCAGAGAAAGACGGCGACGCCGCTCATTGGAACTCCCCCAAATGGCAAGGATCGGCCAGTGCGATTCCCAAAACAAGCCGTGGGCGGAGCAAGGCACAGTGAATCAACTCAAATTTCCGTGCGATTTCCGGGGCATCGCCGGTTTTTGTGGCGGCATTCACCGCGGCGAAACTTCTCTCGGCTAGCCTGAGGGCATCATGACCCCAGCCCTTCCTGCCCTCGAAATCCGCGGCCTGGTGAAGCGGTTCGACCGCCCCGCGGTCGACCAACTCGACCTCACGGTACGCGCCGGCGAATTCTATTCGCTGCTTGGCCCCAACGGGGCCGGCAAGACCACCACTTTGCGCATGGTCGCCGGGCTGATGCAGCCTGACGCCGGCGCGATCTCGGTGTTCGGGATCGACGCGCGGCGCGATCCGGTCGAGGCCAAGCGCATCCTCGCCTGGGTGTCCGACGAGCCGATGATCTATGACAAGCTCACGCCTTACGAATATCTCGAATTCGTCGCCGGCCTCTGGGGCATCGATGCGCGGGGCGCCGAGACCCGCGCCCGCGATCTGATCGCGCTGCTTGGGCTCGGGCCGCATGCGCATGAGCGCTGCGAGGGATTTTCGCGCGGCATGCGTCAGAAAGTGGCATTGGCCGGCGCGCTGGTGCATGACCCGCGCCTGATCATTCTCGACGAACCGCTCACCGGCCTCGATGCCGCTTCGGCGCGCCAGGTGAAGGACGTGCTGCGCGAGCGCGTCACCGCCGGCGGCACCGTGATCATGACCACACATATCCTCGAAGTCGCCGAACGGATGGCCGACCGCATAGGGGTGATCGCGCGCGGCAAGTTGATCGCGGAAGGCACCTTGCAGGAACTGCACGAGCTTTCGGAAAAGACCAACGGCCGCGATGCCGACAAGGCGCGCAGCCTGGAGGATACCTTCCTCGCGCTCATCGCCGAGCGGGCGCAGGCGGCGTAAGCATGATCCGGAAAAGTGGACCCCGGTTTTCCGAAAAGATCATGCTCAAGCAAAAGGCTAGAGTGCGATGGATCGCGCTCTAGTGTCCGCGGCCAGCAACACCGGCACCATGGCTTGGTTTGCCCGCCACGAGGCGCGGATTGCCTGGCGTGACTGGTTCTCGATGATGACCGCCGGCCAGCGCTGGCGCACGCGCAATGTCGTGATCGGTCTCGCGCTGTTCGCGGTGTTCATGCATTTCCTCGCCAATTCGATGGTCGGCAAGCACGCCAAGGTCGGCCCAGACAATCACGACGCGCTCGTGATCATCTCGGGCGCCGCACTGCTGTCATGGTGCCTGGTGCTGTCGCAGGCGATGGAATCGGTGACCCGCGCCTTCTATGCACGCTCCGATCTCGACCTGATCCTTTCTTCGCCGGTGGCGTCGCGCGTCGTCTTCGCGGTGCGGCTCGCGGCGGTGGCCTGCTCGGTCGGGCTGATGTCGGTGCTGATCGCGTCGCCGTTCATCAATATCCTAGTGCTGCGCGGTGGCGCGCGCTGGATCGCCGCTTACGGCGTGGTACTGGCGCTCGGCGTCGCCGCCGCCGCGATCGCGATTGCGATTACAGTTGCACTGTTCCGGATGTTCGGTCCCCGCCGTACGCGGCTACTGGCGCAGATCGTCGCCGCGGTAATCGGTGCGTCCTTCGTGATCGGCCTCCAGATCGCGGCGATCCTGTCCTACGGCACGCTGTCGCGCCTCTATCTGTTCGAGACCGGGGCGCTGTCCGACGGGTTGCCATCGATCGACAGCCCGCTGTGGCTGCCGGCGCGCGCGATGCTCGGCGATCCCTTTGCGCTCTCAGTCGTCGTAGCGGCCTGCCTGCTGGCGATTGGTTTCTCGATCGCGATATTCTCGCGCCGCTTCGGCGACCACGCCATGGCCGCCGCCGGCGCCTCGCAGGCCCCGGCGTCGCGCCGGACGCAAAGCTTCTACCGTTTCCGCCAGATGTCGCCATCGCGCGTGCTGCGGCGCAAGGAATGGACGCTGCTGCTGCGCGACCCGTGGCTGATGTCGCAGTCGCTGATGCAGGTGCTCTACCTGCTGCCGCCGGCGCTGCTGCTCTGGCTCAGCCATCGGGAGGGCTCGGGCGCGCTGATCGTGCTGGTGCCGGTGCTGGTGATGGTGTCCGGCCAATTGGCCGGCGGGCTGGCCTGGCTGGCGATCTCGGGCGAGGACGCCCCGGAGCTGGTCGCGACCGCCCCGGTGACGCCGCGCCGCGTGGTCCGCGCCAAGGTCGAGGCGGTGCTCGGCTGTATCGCCATTGTTTTCGCGCCGTTCCTGGCGGCCTTGCTGCCGTTTTCGGCCTTCCACGCCCTGGTGGCCGGTGTGGGCATCCTGGCAGCGGCCACTTCGGCTACTTTCATCCAGCTCTGGTTCCGGGCGCAGGCCAAGCGCAGCCATTTCCGCCGCCGCCAGACCTCGTCGCGCTTGGCCACCTTCGCCGAAGCGTTTTCGTCAATTTCCTGGGCCGGCACGGCGGCGCTGGCCGCCAATGAAACCTGGCTTGCGGTTTTCGCAGGGCTGACCGCCATTGGCGTGTTGGCCGGTGCACGCTGGCTCGCGCCGCGTTGACAACCGCCCACCTTTCAATAGGTTGGGCCAAAATCACGCATAGCCTTAGGAAAGGCCGGAGACGCCGATGGGACCGCAATCAGCCGCAGCCGTCAGTCTGTCTGATCTCGCCGATCAGCACGAGCACGATCTGACCGACCAGCTCAACACGATCGTCACCAATTCCGTTCTGTTCCGCCTGGCCAAGGAAGGCCATGTGCAGATGGAGAACGGCAACGCGTTGCGCGCCGAAAATCCCGGCAAGTTCATGGTGATGCGCGACGACCCGAAGCTGAAGAAGATGCCGGAGAAGCCGACGCTGATCGACTTCTTCACGATGCGCTTCTTCACCGCGCAGCATCTGCTGCAGAGCGCGCGTCTCGCGCGTATCAAAGGCCTGCCGGAAAAGGTCGTGATGGCCTGCCTGCTGCACGACATCGGCGTGATCGGCTTCATCCGCCCGGATCATGGCTATTGGGGCGAGCAGCTCATTGCACCTTATGTCGATGAAGAGGTGAGCTGGGCAATCCGCATGCACCAGTCGCTGCGCTTTTTCCCCGACGAGTCGGTCGGCTACACCTACCCGGATCAATACATCAAGCTGTTCGGCGAGCATTATAAGCCCGAGCCGTATATCTACGCCGAGTATGAGCGCGCGCGGAACCACAAGTGGTACATGACCTCGCGCATGATCACGGTGAACGATGTCTATTCGTTCGATCCGAACGTGAAGTGCGAGCTCGAAGACTTCGTCGACATCATCGGCCGCAACTGGAAACAGCCCAAGGAAGGCCTCGGCTTCGACAACAGCTCCTCCGCCCACATGTGGCGCACGCTGATGTGGCCGACGCGGTTTCTGTGATCCGCTGAGACGACAGCTGGATTCCCTGCGCCGTCATGGCCGGGCTTGCCCCGGCCATCCACGTCTTGCTTCTCCGACCATGAAGACGTGGATGCCCGGCACAAGGCCGGGCATGACGCCGCGGTTTTGGCTTCCACGGTGATCCGCCGTCTTGAATGCAAAATGCCCGGCGTAAGCCGGGCATTTGGTTGTCGTCTCGGATGATGTCAGCGGAAGCGATACGCGGCTACTTCTCGATCTGGTAGCGTGAGATCGCGGTTTCCTTCTTGGTGATGAATTCGAGCAGCACCGGAACGCCCTTCTTGGTCTGCTCGATGCCGCGCTTGATCGCCGGGATGATATCCTCGGGCTTCTCGACGCGCTCGCCATAGCCGCCGAAGGCCTGGGCCATCAAGGCATAGTTTCCAGAGATGTCGGTCGACTTATACTTCTTCTGCGAGATCGGCATGATCGGGATTTCGATCGCCATTGAGAAATTGTTCAGCAGGATCGACATGATCGGGATGCGCTCGCGCACGCAGGTTTCGAAATCCATCCCGGTGAAGCCGATCGCCGCGTCGCCCCACACGTTGATACAGAGCTGGTCGGGACGCGCCAGTTTCGCACCCATCGCGAGGCCGAGGCCGTAGCCGAGCTGCGTGGTCTTGCCCCAGCCGATGTAAGTCAGCGGCTTGGTGCATTTCCAGAACGGCGTCAGCTGGTCGCGCGGCGAGCCGGCATCATGCGTGATGATGGTGTTGGCGACGTCGACATTGTGCCAGAGATCGTTGATCACGCGGTAAGGCGAGAGCGGCGCGGTGTTGTCGTGGAGCTTCGCTTCCCATTCCTTGCGCCACGGATCGTTGTAGCTCTTGATCTCGTCAGCGACCTTCTTGGAGGATTTCGGCTTGGTGACGGTCAGCTTGATTTCCGCAAGCAGCGCATCGAGCGTCAGCGCGGAATCGCCGAGCAGCACGGTGTCGACGATCACTGTGTTGTTGACGTGGTTCGGGTCGAGCGTGTTCTGGATGAACTTGCGGCCCGCGTTACCCGGCATCGGCACGCCGAACGAGGTCTCGGTGAAGCTCACGCCGATGCCGAAGATCAGGTCCGAGGTATCGAGGAATTTGCGCACCGCCTTCGGCACGGCGACGCCGCCCGAGCCGAGCGAGAGCGGGTGGGTTTCGTCGAACGCGCTCTTGCCCTCGATGCTGGTCGTCACCGGGATGGCGAGAAGCTCAGCCAGCTCCTTCACCTGCGGCCAGGCCTTCGCCCAATGCACGCCCTGGCCGACATACAGCACCGGCCGCTTCGCCTTGGTGAGCATCTTTGCGGCCTGCTTCACCATCGCAGGATCGGCGGTGTATTTGAATTTCACCACCGGTTGATAATTGAGCTCGCCCTCGAGTTCGGCGTTCCAGAGGTCCGACGGGACCTCGACGATCGCGGGACCGCCGCGCCCGTTGCGCATCTTGGTGAAGGCGCGGCGCATCACGTTGGAGACTTCGTCGGCGGTCATGATCGACTCCGCCGACTTGGAGATGCCGCGCATCTCGCGCACCGCGCTGTAATTGGCGCCGACCTGCGCGGTGCGGCGCGGATAGCCGCCCGGCACGACCAGGATCGGGATCGACTCGCTAAAGGCCTGCGCGATGCCGCCATAGGCATTCTCGGTGCCGGGGCCGTGCTGCATGCAGAAGGCGCCGAGCTTGTCGCCGGAGGTGACCCGCGAGATCGCATCCGCCATGTGCAGGCCGATGCGCTCCTGGCGCACGATCACCGGGCGGATATCGATATTCGCCGCGTGTTCGATCAGGTGGTTGACGGGATAGGCGGTGAGGATCTCGATGCCCTCGCGCTTCATGATTTCCGCGATGGCGGCGCCGACTTTCATGGGGAAACTCCTCATCCGACCCAGGGCGTCGCCGGTCCGTTGCCGCGATCCATCCTCGTCAGGTGGCTTGTTACATTGAAGAAGGCCGCGCGGGTCAAGCCCCGGACGAGGGTTCAGAGCCTCGTCAGCCCCGTCGCCGAGGCGGCAGTTCAGCCCACTTCGACGCAGGGGTGGGCAGCTGTTGGCAACCGGGCCAAATTTGGCTCAGGTCGCCGGGCCGCGCTCCATCGAATAGGGCTGCCAACGGCGCAGGTCGCCCTTTTCCAGCACGTTCGGATTAACTGCGGCGCGCGGCCAATAGCCTTGCAGCGCCAGCGCGATCTCGTGGCCGACGCGGCGCCGCCGTGCGGGATCGAAGCGCGCCGAGGCCGAGGCGACGTGAGCGGTCAGGATCACGTTGTCCATCTTGAGCAGCGGATTGTCAGGGTGCGGCGGTTCGGTCTCCAGCACGTCGAGGCCGGCGCCTGCGATCCAGCCCTCCTGCAGCGCCTTGATCAGCGCCGCCTCGTCGACCGTCGGCCCGCGCCCGGTATTGATGAAGATCGCGCTCGGCTTCATCATCTTGAAGTGCTTCTCGGTGAGCATTTTCCGCGCGCTGACCGTGTCCGGCGCATGCATCGAGACATAGTCCGAGTTGCGCAGCACCTCCTCCAGTGACGCCGGTTCGACGCCGTAGGGGCTCATCACCAGCTCCTCGATATACGGATCATAAGCCATCATCCGGAAGCCGAACGGGCGGGCGCGCATCGCGACATGGCGCGCGACGTGGCCGAAGGCGATGAAGCCGAGCGTGCGGCCCATCAGGCGATCCTGGTTGAGGGCAGGGCGGCCTTCCTTCCAGCGGCCATCGCGCACCATCCGGTCCTGCACGACCAGCCGCCGCCACGACGAGAGCAGCAGCATCATGGCGTGGTCGGCCACCTCCTCGATGAAGGTGTCCGGCACGTTGGTGACCGGGATGCCCTTGGCGGTCGCGGCTTCGATGTCGACATAGTCGGAGCCGACCGTGCCGAGCGCGATGATCTTGCAGCGCTGCAGGCCATCGATCATGCGCTTGGTGAATTTCATGCCCTTGGCATAGACGGCGTCGGCGTCATGCGCCGCGTCGATGAAGGCGTTTTCGGACGACGCATCGATCTCCACGATCTCGGCATCGAGCGCGGTCAGCGCTTCATTCTCGAAATGATAGCCGCCGCCGGTGCCGACCGCGAAGCTCAGTCCTTTCGGGGTCACGACCTTGAATTTCGCCACGGCGTCCTCCCTGAATTCTCACCGAACCACGCATCAATCCGACGCCGCCGCGGCGCTGTCAAATGGTTGGGCGAAGCCGGGAGCAGGGTCAGGCGTAAGCGGCGCCGCCATCGACAACCAGGGTCGATCCAGTGGTGAACGAGGACTCGTGGCTGGTCAGGAACACCACCGCCTGCGCTACTTCCGCGGCGAGACCGAGCCGCTGGATCGCGGAGTTCTGGCGCATCTCGCGCATCCGCGCGGCCAGCGCCTCGGCGCCCTGGAATTTGTCTTCCATGTCGCTCATCTCGAGCCGGCCCGGCGCGACGACGTTGACCCGGATGCCGTCCTTGGCGAGGTCGAGCGCCAGCGACTTGCTCAGCATGATCAACGCGGCCTTGGAGACGCAATAGGGCGTGCGGTTCGGTGTCGGCCGGATGCCGACGGTCGATCCGATATTCACGATCGTGCTGGTCCCGGCGGCGCGCAGATGCGGCAGCGCCGCCTTGCAGAGCTTGAACGGGCCATCGAGATTCACCCGCAGGATGTTCGACCATTGCTCGTTGCTGACCTGGTCGAAGGGGGTGAACATCGCAATGCCGGCGCAGTTCACCACCGCATCGATCCCACCCATCGTCTTGCTGGCAGCGTCGACCGCGTCCTCGATCTCGCGGTCCACCGCAACGTCGCAAGGAATGGCATGCGCAGCCTTGCCGAGCGCGGCGGCCGCGGCGCGCAACACGTCGGCCTGCCGGTCGAGCATGGAGACGCGCGCACCCTCGGCGAGCAGCGCGCGCGTGATCGCAAGGCCGACGCCTTGCGCCGCGCCGGTGACGATGGCACGTCGGCCTTCCAGACGCATGCGGCTCGCTTCCTGTTTGAATTCGGTTATTGCGGCTGAATGCCGGCGAGCTTGGCGAGGTCCGCCCACAGCTTGAAGTTTTCCGCCTCGAATTCCGTGAAGGCTTTCGGCCCGGTCGCGAACGGCTGATAGCCGTTATCGACGTAGAATTTCTGCATCTCCGGCGACGCGGCGACATCGTTGACCAGTTTGCTCAATTGCTCGGTCAATTCCGGCGGTCCACCGGCCGGGAGATAGACGCCGATCCAGCCGTAGAAATCGATGCCCGCCACGCCGGCTTCGCCCATGGTAGGAACGTCGGGCGCGCTCGCCAGCCGGTTCGCCAGCGTGACGCCGAGTGCCTTCACCTTGCCGGTCTTCATCGCGCCGAGCGCGAAGCCGGTGTCGCTGAACATGAAGTCGTAGTCGCCGCCTTGCAGGTCGCGCATCGCGTCCATCATGCTCTTATAGGCGACCGGCTGTGCATCGATGCCGGCATTCTTGGCAAACAGCTTCGCTGCGACCAGCGACGGCGTGTTCGGCGAACCGAATGTCACCTTGCCGTTCTTGGCCTTGAGCAGCGCCGTCAATTCCTTGACCGACGAGACCGGCGTCTTTTCCGGATTGATCAGCAGGAAGTAGGGCACCTTGACCAGTGTCGCGACGCGCTCGAAATCCTTCACCGGCTCGTAGGGGATTTCCTTGACCGTATAGATGCTGGCGCTGACGCCCGGAGACACCGCGATCGTGTAACCGTCGGGTTTGGCCCGGGCCAGCACGCCCATGGCAACGGTGGCGCCGGCGCCGACCCGCGACTCCACCACCAGCACCTGGCCGGTGCGTGCCTTGATCCCCTCGGACAGTTGACGCGCGAGAATGTCCATGCCGGTGCCGGCCGGGAACGGCACGATGGTCCGGATCGGCTTCGACGGATAGGCCTGCGCGTCGGCTGGCGTTGCACTGCCGCCCGCAAACAGCGAACAGGCCACCAGAGCGGCCACCTGCAAAGCGCGTTGTGTGATCATGCCCGGAGCGCCTCCCTGCGCGAATCGGCCGGCGGGGGCTGCACCCGCTCTTGTTGGACGAATCTTACCGAAGGCCAGTCGGCTTGAGTATCGACCCAAAGTGGCCGGGCGGATTTCCGGATATCCGGATGCCCGGCCGCTTGGATCGAACCTAGCGCCGGCTGCGCGCAAGCAGATATTCCCACGCCCGATCGTTGCCCGGTGCGGCGGCACGCGCGGCCTGCATGACGTCGATCTCGTCGTCATGCAGATAGGAGACGTCGCCGAACTGCATCGCCGTGGTCTGAAGCCGCGCATTGACCTGAAGATAGACCGAGGACAGCACCGCCTCTTCGATCGTTTGACCGACGACCGTGCAGCCATGGCCGCGCATCAGGACGACGGTGTTGCTGCCCAAAGCGGTCGCCATGTCGCGGCCCTTGTCGATGTCGTTCACCAGCATGTTGGTGGCGCCGAACTTGGTGCGGATATCCCAGACCGGCATGCTCTTGCCGAGGTTTCCGGCACCGTGGAACACCGGCCGCAACGGCGTCTTGCTCACCGCGAACGGAATCACGTCATAGGAATGATTGTGGACGACCGAGTGGACCTCGGGGCGGATCGCGAAGATCGCGCCATGGATGAAGCGTTCGAAATACGGCTTGCGGCCCGCCGCATCGACCGGAATGCCGTCGAGCGTGAATTCCATGATGTCGCGCGGCGTGACCAGTTCAGGGCTGCGCGAGCAGGACAGCAGGAAACGGTCCGGCCGTTCCGGATGACGCACGCTGATATGGCCGAAGGCGTCGACCACGCGTTCTTGCGCCAGGATGTGATTGGCGTCGACCAGTTTTGCGATGGTTTCTTCCAGCGTCATGTCATGTCTCTCCCCAGACGTCGCGCGCGACATCCGCTACGCGCTTGAGCTTGGCCTGCTCGATCGTTTCCGTCATCGCGCCCTTGTCGGTCGCGCTGGTCGAGAAGCCGCATTGCGGCGAGAGAGCGAGCTGATCGAGATCGATCTGCGTGCTGGCCTCTTCGATGCGCCGCTTGAGCAGGTCGGCGGACTCGATTTCCGGCAACTTTGATGAGACCAGGCCAAGCACGACCCGCTTGCCCTTCGGCACTGTGCTCAGCGGCGCAAAGCCGCCGGAACGGGAATTGTCATATTCGAGCCAATAGAGGCCAATCTTCATGTCATTGAACATCGGCTCCGCGATCGGATCATAGCCGGTGTCCGCCTGCCAGCTTGGGTCCTGGCTGCGGCAGATGTGGATTCCGATGGTCATGCCGTCCGGCGCGCCGGCGACCAGCGCGTTCATCGCTTCGATGTAGACTTTCAATAGGTCGCGCCAGTCGTCGCCGCGTTCGGTCAGCAATTGGCGCACCCGCTGATCGCCGAGCTTCACCAGCGAGGTCTCGTCGATCTGGAGATAGGTGCAGCCGGCATCGCGCAACGAGCGCAGTTCCTGGTGATAGGCAGCGATCAGGTCGGCCCAGAAGCCATCGAGATCGGGATAGGCGTCGCGGCTGATATTGGCACGACCGGCGCGGTAGTGAATGTAGGCGGGGCCGGGCAGGGTGACCTTCGGCGTGCGGCTGGTCAGCGATTTCACAAACCGGAAATCGGCCGCGTTCTGCGGTCCCTTCCATGCGAGTTTGCTGACCACCTTCGGGATGCGGCGCGCCATGCGGTGGCCATGCGTCGCCGAGACGGCAAAGCCAAGATCTTCGGTCATCTCCACCTGCACGCCGGAAATGCCGGCGGTGGTGAAGCTGTCTGAGTAGGTGCCGCGGCGGAATTCGCCGTCGGTGATCACCTGCAGGCCGGCCTCTTCCTGCAGTTTCACGACGTCACGGATCGCGTCGTTCTCGGCGCGCGTGAGGTCCTCGCGCGAGAGCTTGCCGTCTGCGTGGTCGCGCCGCGCCGCCAGCAACGCGGCCGGGCGGACCAGGCTTCCGATATGTTCGGCGCGAAACGGAGGACCGGCGGCCACCGTCAAGCGCCCCGGAAGTTCGGTTTGCGCTTTTCCATGAAAGCGGCGCGGCCTTCCTTGTAGTCGGCGCTGGCGAAACAGACCGCGACCGCGGCCTCGACAGCGGCAAGGTCACGCGTCGACTCGTCTTCGGTGGCGGCATTCACGGCCATCTTGGCGGTCTTGACCGTGAGCGGCGCATTGCGCGCGATGTTTTCCGCATAGGCGCGCGTGAATGTTTCCAGCTCCGCGGTCGGGACGACATGATTGATCAGCCCGATGCGCAGCGCCTCGGTGGTCTCGTATTGGCGCGCAGTGAAGAAGATGTCCTTCGCGACCGATGGTCCCACCAGGTCGGTCAGCAATTTGACGCCCGGATAGCCATAGCCGAGGCCGAGCTTCGCGGCCGGAATGGCGAAGCGCGAACCTTCCGCCGCGATGCGCAGATCGCAACGCAACGCGACACCGAGGCCGCCGCCGATGCAATAGCCGCGGATCATCGCGATGGTCGGCTTGGTCGTGTTTGTCAGCGCGTTATTCGCCAAGTCGGCGACGGCGTCATAGCGCGCGACCTCTTCCTTGTTCGAGCGCATGGTGTCGAATTGCGAAATGTCGGCGCCGGAGACGAAGGCCTTTTCGCCGGCGCCATGGAGCACGATGACGCGCACCTCCGGGTCTGCCTCGAATTGTCCTATGATCTCGCTGACCGCTTCCCACATGTCCATCGACATGGCGTTGTGGCGTGCTGGATTGTTGAAGGTCATCCAGCCGATCACGCCGTCGCGGCGCGCGATCATCTTGTCGGTCATGGCCATCGCCTGTCTCCGCGCTGCGTGTGTTCTCGCTAGATAACGCCGCGGCGTTTCAGATCCGCGATCGCATCGCCGTCGTAGCCGAGTTCGCCGAGGATATCCGCATTGTGTTCGCCCATGCCCGGCGTCGGGGTACGCAACTGGCTCGGTGTCCGCGACAGCGTTACCGCCTGTCCGACCAGGGTCTGCTTGCCGAGGGTGGGATGCGGGACGTCCTGCGCGATGCCCAAGTGCTTCACCTGCGGATCGTCGAACACCTGATCCATGGTGTAGATCGGCCCGCATGGCACGCCGGCTTCGTTGAGCAGTGATACCCACGTGTCGCTGTCGCGGGTCTTGAAGATCGCCGCAAGCGCGTCGTTGATCGCATGCCGGTTCTTCTGGCGGCCGAGGAAGGTATCGAAGCCCGGCCGGTCGATCAGGTGGGGGGCGCCGATGGCATTGCAAAGGCGTTTCCACGCATAGTCCGCCGGCGCCGCGACATTGATGTAGCCGTCTGTGGTCGGATAGGCGCTGGTCGGCACGCCGGTCGGATGATCGTTGCCGACCTGCTCGGGCACCTCGTTTTTGAGCAGCCAGCGCGCGGCCTGGAAGTCGAGCATCGCAATCTGCGCCTGGAGCAGCGACGACTGCACCCATTGGCCTTGGCCGGATGTCTGGCGCTCGATGATCGCGAGCAGGACACCCATGGCTGCGAAAACGCCGGCGCTGACGTCGGCGATGGCGATACCGACGCGCATCGGTCCGCGGCCGGGCTCTCCAGTGATCGACATCAGGCCGCCCATGCCCTGGGCAATCTGGTCGACGCCCGGTCGGTCGCGGTAGGGACCATCCTGACCGAAGCCCGAGATGCTCGCGTAGATCAGTCGTGGGTTGATCTGCCGCAGTGTCTCGTAGTCGATCTTCAGGCGGTCCTTCACGTCCGGCCGATAGTTTTCGACCAGCACGTCGGCCTGCTCGACCAGTTTGATCAGGATCGCGCGGCCCTCGGCTTCCTTCAGGTTGAGGGTCAGGCTCCGCTTATTGCGGTGCAGGTTCTGGAAGTCCGGGCCATCGCGCGCGCCACCGAAACTGTCGATTTCCGGCCCTTCGACCTTGATGACGTCGGCGCCCCAATCAGCGAGCTGGCGCACACAGGTCGGCCCGGCGCGAACACGTGTGAGATCGATGACGCGAAGCTTCTGGAGCGGCATGTTTTCAGTCATGGCCGCTCAATTATCACATCTCGCGAGGGCAAGGGCGTTGCGATTACGCAGGTCACGGGTCTCGAGATCAAGGGGCTGACATCAAGGATCTTGGAAAGCGACCTCACGGGTCGAGCGGAATTGTGGGATGACGATCAGCAGGATCAGCGCGACCGCGGCGAGCAGGATCGTCAGCGAGATCGGGCGCTGCACGAAAATGACCGGATCGCCGAAGGAGAGCACCATCGAACGCCGGAAATTCTCCTCCATCAGCGGGCCGAGCACGAAGCCGAGCAGGAACGGCGCGCCTTCGCAGCCGATCTTGGCGAACACGTAACCAAGCAGGGCGAAGCCTGCCATCATCATCACCAGGAATGTGCTCGAGCTGATGCTGTAGGCGCCGACGCAACACAACACCAGGATGCAGGGGAACAGCAGGCGATACGGCACCTGCAGCAATTTGATCCAGATGCCGATCAGCGGAAGGTTGATGATCACTAGCATCAGGTTGCCGACCCACATGCTGGCAATCATGCCCCAGAACAGTTCGGGCCGTTCGGTCAGGATGGCGCTGCCGGGTGCAATACCCTGGATCGTCATCGCGCCCATCATCAGCGCCATGACCGGCGTCGAGGGAATGCCGAGCGTCAACAACGGAATGAACGACGTCTGCGCGCCCGCGTTGTTGGCCGATTCCGGCGCCGCCACGCCTTCCACCGCGCCGCGACCGAAAATCGACGGGTCCTTCGCGATCTTCTTCTCCAGCGTATAGGCGGCGAAGGCCGACAGCACGGCGCCGCCTCCGGGGAGGATGCCGAGCAGCGACCCGATGAAGGTGCCGCGCAAGATCGCCGGAATCGATCGCCGGATCTCCTCGCGCGTCGGCATCATGCCGCCGACCGGCGCCGCTGTTGCCCGATCGCGGCCGCGCCGGTCGAGGTTGGTCATGATTTCGGCGAAGCCGAACAGGCCCATCGCGAGCGGCACGAAATCGATGCCGTCATAGAGTTCCGGAACGCCAAACGTGAAACGGGCAGTGCCGCTTTGCGACTCTGTGCCGGTGAGGCCGAGCAGCAGGCCGAGCACGATCATCCCGATCGCCTTGATGATCGATCCCTGCGCCAGCACCACCGCGGCGATCAGGCCGAACAGCATCAGGGAGAAATATTCGGGCGACCGGAATTTCTCGGCGAAGCTTGCAAGGATCGGCGCGAAGCCGGCGATCAGTAAGGTGCCCACCGTGCCAGCGAAGAAGGAACCGACCGCGGCAATCGTGAGCGCTGCGCCGGCTCGCCCTTTCTGCGCCATCTCATAGCCGTCGATACATGTGACGACCGAGGAAGATTCGCCCGGCAATTTCAGCAGGATCGCCGTGGTCGAGCCGCCATATTGCGCGCCGTAATAGATGCCGGCGAGCATGATCAGCGCGCCGAGCGGAGAGAGCCCGAAGGTGATCGGCAACAGCATCGCGATGGTCGCGATCGGGCCGATGCCGGGCAGCACGCCGATCAGCGTACCGATCAGGCAGCCGAACAGGCAGAATAGCAGGTTGATGGGCGAGACCGCGCCGCCGAAACCGAGCGCGAGATTCTGGAGCAGTTCCATGTCAGAAGCCCCAGGTCCATTTTTCCATCGTCTGGCCGAGCAAATAGATGAAGAGAACGACGGACGTGATCGACATCCCGACCGCCAACACCGTCGTTTCTTTCCACTGGATTTCGTCGCTCGCGAGTGCGGCAAAGACCGTGGTGACGAGCACTGCGGGAGCAAGGCCGAAGCGTTCGATCATCAGCCCGAACACGACGATCGCCAGCAGGATGAAAATCTGCGGCCGGTAAAGGCTCGGCTGGATTGACGGGCCGTTGATCGCAACGCCACGAACCGCGAGGAAAAGCCCGATCGCGACCAGCGCCGCACTGAGAAAGCGCGGGAGATATCCGGGCCCCATCCGCACGATCGAGCCCATATTGTAATTGCGGCCGACCCATAGCGCGATGGCACCAAAAGCGATGAACAAGGCGCCGGACCAGAAGTCCTGCGGGTTCTTTACCCGGATCATGCGGCTTTACTCCCCGGCCAAAACGCCGACGGCGAACCGTCGGCGCTGCCAGTCCTCAGTTTACTATTGAGCTTCGATATTCGCGAGTTTGACCGCCTCGGCCCAGGCCTTCAAGGAGATCTCGAACTTGTTTTTATAGTCCGCTTGCGTGCTCACAAACGGCGTCGCGCCGGTCGAGATCAGGAATTTCTGCGTGTCGTCGGACTTGGTGATTTCGTTGGTCCAGGCGACGAGCTTGTCGGTGATCTCCTTCGGCGTTCCCGTCGGAGCCCACACGCCCCACAGCGCGACGATGTCGCCGGTCCGCGAGCCATTCAGCTCCTTCAGGGTCGGCACGTCCGGCAAGCCGGGCGAACGGCCGTCGGACGCGATCGCGAGCATCTTGATGCGGCCCTGCTTGGCCTGGCCCATCGCGAAGATGACATCGGCGAAGGCAAAGTCGATTTCCTTGCCGGTCACGTCCTGGATGGCATTGGCGGTGGCCTTGTAGCCGACGTGCGTTGCTTCGGCGCCGATCTGCTTGAGGTAGATCGCGGTCGAGGCCAGCGCACTGGTGGTCGCGCTGCCGTATTTCGCCTTGCCGCCCTTCGACTTGATGAAGGCGGTGAGGTCGGCGATCGAGTTGATCGGCGAGTCTGGCGCGACGGCGAGCACGAACGGTGTCTCGGCGAAGCCGACGATCGGGACGATGTCTTTCTGGACGTCCATCGGCATGGTCTTGAACACCGCGGCATTGCCGGCGGTGGTGACCGTCGAGGCCAGCATCAGCGTGAGGCCGTCCGGCTTTGCCTTCGCGGTCGCGTCGAGCGCGAGGTTGCCCGATGCGCCGACCTTGTTCTCCACGATGAAGGTGCCGCCGGACGCCTTTGCCAGCTTGTCGGCATACCAGCGGGCGAGGATGTCGGCGCCGCCGCCGGCCGGGAAGCCGAGCTGAATGCGCACCGGCTTGTCCGGATATTGCTGCGCCAGGGCGGGAGAGGCCGGCAGAGCGGCCATGCCGGCAACGGCCAGGGCGGCAAGAAGCGGGAACGATTTTCTCATCTCAATGTCCTTCGTATGGGTCCGAGTTTTGGCAGCGGCGTGAGCGCTGTGCGCTACACGCGTGTCCGGTTCATTGCGGCTCGATCTTGGCTAACTTCGTGACCTCTTCCCAGCTCTTCGCCGCTTCGTCGATTTTACGCTTGAAGCTTCCTGGCGTGCCCGGCGCCGGGTTGGCGCCTTGGGAGATGAGGAACTCCCTGGTCGCCGGCATCGCGGTGATCTCATTCACCCATTTGCTCAATTTGTCGAGGATCTCTTGCGGTGCGCCGGTCGGTGCCCACACGCCCCAGAGCGGGGTCGTGCCGCCAGTGGCGAATCCCAATTCTGGCATGCTTGGAATTTCCGGCATCCCGAGCGTTCGGGTCTCCGAGGTAACGGCCAGGAGCTTCACGCGGCCCTGTCTGGCCTGGCCCGACGCGAAGATCGTGTCGGCGAAAGCGAAATCGATCTGGCCGGCGGTGACGTCGCTGACGGCATTACCGGTGACTTTGTACCCGACCGGAGTCACGTCGATCCCGGCCTTCGATGTGTAGATCGTTGCGTTGGCCAAGGTCACGGTGGTGGCCCAGCCGTAGGTGCCCTTGCCGTTCTTGCCCTTGAGGAACGCGGTCAACTCAGCGACCGACTTGGCCGGGTTGGTCGGCGCGACCGTAAGCACGAAGGGCGTTTCGGCGAACGACATGATCGGGACCAGGTCCTTCAGCACGTCGAATGGTAGATTCTTGTAAACATAGGGATTGCCGGCGGCGACCGATGACGTGAACAGGATGGTGTAGCCGTCCGGACGCGCCTTGGCGGTGGCGTCGGCCGCGAGGTTGCCCGACGCGCCGACCTTGTTCTCGACGATGAAGGTTCCGCCGGAAACCAGCTGCAGCTTGTCCGCATACCAGCGCGCCAGCAGATCGGCGCCACCGCCTGCGGCGAAGCCGAGCATGATCCTGACCGGCTTCTCCGGATACTCGGCGAGGGCCGGCCCAGCGGCAATGGCCAGCGCCAGACCGGCGCCAACGATGGATAATACGCTCTTCCGCATGACGATGTCCTCCCCAGGCTCAATCGATCACTTGTAAAGCTCGCCGTGTTTTTATTGGGTCAGCAGCGCGTGAGGGCGTTGCCGACTCCCCGGCTCATTGCGGCTCGATTTTTGCGAGCGACGTCACCTTGCGCCACGACTCGATCGACTCAAGCAGCATTTCTTTCATTTTGACGTGGCTGCCCGGCAGCGGGTCGGCGCCTTGTGAGACCAGGAAGTCCTTGGTCGCAGGCATGGCGACGATCTGGTTGATCCACTTCTCGTGCTTCTCGATGATATCCGCCGGCAGACCTGCGGGCCCCCACAATCCCCACCACGGCGCGGTGGTGGCGGCCGGCACGCCGGACTCCGCCATCGTCGGGATGTTCGGCGCACCCGCGGTGCGACGATCGCAGGTCACGGCCAGAATTCGAATTCTGCCGGCCTTTTCCTGTCCATGCGCAAACACCATGTCGGCAAAGGCGAAGTCGATCTCGCCCGCGGTAACATCCGATACCGCCTGCGCGGTCTGCTTGTAGTTGACCGGCGATATCTCGATCTTCTCCGACGATACGTAGAGCACCGCCGAGGCAAGCGCGCTGGTCACCGCGTAGCCGTAGGTCGCCTTGCCGTTCTTGGCCTTGAGCAGAGCGGTCAATTCTCCGACGGTCTTGGCGGGCGATTTCGGATTCACGGTCAGGGCGAAGCAGAGCTGATTGGTGGTGGTGATCGGCGTGAAGTCCTTCACCGAGTCATAGGTGAGGTCCTTGTATATGAAGCGGCCGGCGCCCATGCCGGCGCTCGCCGCCAGCATCAGGGTGTAACCGTCCGGTTTCGCCTTGGCGACGAGATCGGCGGCAATGTTGCCCGAGTTGCCGGGCCGGTTTTCGAGGATGACGGTCGCGCCCGACAGCTCCTTGAGCTTGTCGATGAACCAGCGTCCCTGGATGTCCGCGCCGCCGCCGGCGGGGAAGCCGAGCATCACCCGGATCGGGCGGTCCGGATATTCCGCCTTGGCGGGGAGCGCGCCCAGCATCAGCAGCGAGACGCCGAGCCCGAGGGGGTGAGAAAAGCTGATTTTCATGCGTATCTCCCTGCGGCCGCGTGCAACGCGGCTCGTCATTGGCCGTGCGGCATTCTGCTCACGCCGCAGCGGCGGAATCAATCGTGATGGCGCTGCGAAAAGGCCGCGGGACGACGCTGTCAGCCCGGCTCGGGCAGCTTGCGGGCCGGCGGGTAGCTCTGTTCGCCCTGATCGGTGATGGTTGGAAATTCGCCAGCATTTGCCGCGATTTCAGCTTCCTCCACGGGTTCCCCAGCGTGCGCCTCGCTGACTGGGATGGTGGTGGCCATCTGGTTGTCTTCGATCGCCACCAATTCGGACGCCATGTCCCAATGGACTTTATCCCGGCCTTTCGGTCGGCCTTCGTCGGCCCAGATCTGGTGGGCACGGCGACGAATGCGTTCGTCCAGGTCGTGATCGGTATCGGCCATGATCGGCTCCTTGCGTTCTTCAACGGCCTATCGATGGTCGGGTTCCGTCTGCTCTCTATCGACGGCGTGCATGCCAGACGCCCACCGGCAAGGTCGTGAACAGGCCGGGGCTTGCCCACAGCGCGTCGGTCACGTCGCGGAACCGGTCGAGGTCCAGCGCCGCATCCAAGCCGCCAGTCGGCCAGACGCGGCCGCCTTGACTAGCCGGCCCCAGATGCCGTGCGACCGCGACGATGACGGCGTCGCGCCGTCCGCTGCGCGCGAAGGCGATCACCCGGTCGGCGTCGCGTCCCGTCACCGCGACCGGCTC
>CANKHJ010000002.1 GCA_947481635.1 Bradyrhizobiaceae bacterium | reverse complement strand
GCCCTTGGAAATCGACTCTGCGATGTTCGGCATGAATAGGACAAAGAACCCACCGAACACCGTTCCGGCGATCGAACCCACGCCCCCGACCACCAATCCCACAAACAGCGCTACCGCCAATACGAAGGTGAAGCTGTCCGGGGCCACGAATTGGACGGCGATGCCGCCAAGCGCGCCGGCGATGCCGGTGTAAAGCGCGCTGACGCCGAAGGTCAGCGATTTGTAGAGCGAGACGTTGATGCCCATCGTGCTCGCGGCGATCGGATGGTCGCGGATCGCGATCAGGGCGCGTCCGGTACGGCTGCGGACCAGGCTGATAGCGCAGGCATACATCACGACGGCTACGGCCAGCGTGAAGAAATACAGCCATTGATCCTGGTTCACCAGCTTGAACGGCGCCGACGGCTTGATGATCACGATGCCCTGCACGCCGCCGGTCCAATGTTCGAAAAACGACAGCTTGAGGAGCTGCGGCGTCGCCACCGCCAGCGCGAAGGTGGCGAGCGCGAGATAGATGTTTTCTAGCCGCAAGGCGGGCAATCCGAACAGGAAGCCTCCAATGAAGCAGACCAGGCCGGCAGCAGGCAGCGTCAGATAATAGGGTACGCCGGCATGCTCCATCAGGATCGCGGCGGTATAGGCGCCGAGCGCGTAGAACGCCGAGTGCCCGAGCGAGAACTGGCCGTTGAAGCCGGTCAGCAGGTTGAGGCCGAGGATCGCGATCGCATAGATCACTGCCAGCGTGAGCTGAAAGATCAGAAAATTCTTCACCAGGAACGGCAGCGTGACGACGATCGCGATGCCGATGCCGATCATGATGCGCTGGGGCGTCACCAGTCGCGTCGTGTTCAGCGATTGCGGCGTGTCGTTCAGCGGGCGCATCGTCAGACCCGCGTCACGATGTGGCGGCCGAACAGGCCACTCGGCCTTATCGTCAGCACGGCGATGATGATGACCAGCGCGATGGTGAGCTTCAGTTCGCGCCCGAGCAGCGGCATGTAGGTGCCGACCAGGTTCTCGATCACGCCGACCAGCACGCCGCCGACCACCGCGCCGACAGGGCTGGTCAGTCCGCCGACCACGGCGCCGGCAAAGCCGTAGAGCAGGATGCCGAGCATCATGTTCGGCTCGAGGAAGACGATCGGCGCGATCAGCATGCCGGCGACCGATCCGACCGCCGCCGCCATGCCCCAGCCGAGCGCGAGCATCCAGCCGACGCGGATGCCGGCGAGCTGCGCCGATTCCGGATTCGCGGCGGCGGCGCGCATCGACAGGCCGATGCGGGTGTGGCGGAAGAACAGATAGAGCAGCACAAGCATCAGCAAGGTCATGCCCATGATGCCGGCATTATGCGGGCTGACCAGCGTCTGGCCGAAGATCGGTTGGGTCCCGAACGGACTCGGAAACGAACGGATGCCGTGACCCCAGATGAATCCGGCCGCGCTGTTGAAGATCGCCAGCAGCGCAATGAACGCCACCACGTGGCTCAGCGCCGGCGCGCGCAGAATCGGACGCAGCACCACGTGCTCGATCAGCACGCCGGCCGCGAAGGACAGCGCGATGGTGCCGGCGAACGCCGCCCAATAGGGGAGATTCCACTCCAGCAATTGCCAGGCAACAAAGGTCGAGAACATCGCCATCTCACCCTGCGCGAAGTTCAGGTGGTCGATCGCCTGGTAGATCATGACGATGGCGAGCGCCATGCAGGCATAGATCGCGCCGGTCGCGATTCCGGCCAGCACCTGATGCAGGAACAGCTCCATCATGTCCCCGTCAGTAACCGAGATAGGAGCGGCGAATGCTCTCGTCGTCGCGCATCATGCTGGCCGGGCCGGACGTCACCAGGCGGCCGGTCTCGATCAGGTAAACCTGGTCGGCGAGGTCGAGCGCCAGCGCCGCGTTCTGCTCGACCAGCATCATGCTGACTTTCTCGCGGGTGTTGAGGGTGCGGAAGATTTCGAATAATTCCTCGACCACCATTGGCGCCAGCCCGAATGACGGCTCATCGAGCAGCATCAGGCGCGGCCGCAGCATCATCGCGCGGCCGACCGCAAGCATCTGCTGCTCACCGCCCGACAAGGTCCCGGCCTGTTGTTTGCGCCGCTCCTTGAGGCGCGGGAAATAGGCATAGACGCGCTCGATGTCCTCGGCGATGGCGCGCCGGTCGTGCCGCGTCATCGCGCCGATCTCGAGATTCTCCTCGGTGGTCTCGCGCGTGAAGGTGCCGCGCCCCTGCGGGACATGAGCAATGCCGAGCCGCACGATATCCTCGACGCGCTTGCCGGCGATCGATGCGCCACTGAGGCGGATCTGGCCGCTGGTCCGCACCATGCCGCAAATTGCGCGCAGCGTTGTGGTCTTGCCGGCGCCGTTGGCGCCGAGCAGTGTCGTGATGCCGCCCTGAGCGATCGACAGATCGAGCCCGAACAGCACCTGGGTGTTGCCGTAGAAGGCGCAGAGCTGTTGGGTTTCAAGCAGGGCCGCGCTCATCGGCGTTTGGTCCCGAGATAGGCGCGGATCACGTCGGGATCGCGCTGCACTTGCGCGGCCGTGCCGTCGGCGACCTTGCGGCCGAAGTCGAGCGCCACGACCTTGTCGCAGGTCGACATCACGAGGTTCATGTGATGCTCGACCAGCAGCACGGTCACGCCTCGCTCGTCACGAATGCGCCGGATCAGCAGGCCGAGCTCTTCAACCTCGTGATGATTGAGTCCGCCGGCCGGCTCGTCGAGCAGCAGCAATTTCGGCCGGCTCGCCAGCGCGCGCGCCAGTTCGACGCGCTTCTGCAGTCCGAAGGCAAGGTCCGCGGCGCGGCGTTCGCTCACCGCAGCGAGATCGAGGAATCCGATCAGCTCCCGCGCGATCGCGTCGGCTTCCTCGGTCTCGCCGCGCACCCAGGGCAGATGCAACGCGTTGCTGAGAAAGTCCGAGCGCCCAAGGCGATGGCAGCCGACCCGGATATTGTCGAATACCGACATCGTCTTGAACAGCGCGAGGTTCTGGAACGTGCGCCCAATGCCGAAGTCCGCGATCCGGTGTGGCGGATGACGCAGAATGCTTTGCCCGCCGACCAGGATATCACCGGAGGCCGGCGTGTAGAGCCGGCTGAAGCAATTGAACAGTGTGGTCTTGCCCGCGCCATTCGGCCCGATCAGCCCGAGCAATTGATGTTCCGCCGCGGTGAAGGATACGCCGTCGAGCGCGAGGATACCGCCGAAGCGGACGCTGACGTCGCGCGCTTCGAGCAGCGTCGCCGCGCGATGCGGCCGAGACGCTGGCGCGCTCATGCTCACAGCTTTCACGGCGCTCGCGGCGCTGGTCATGGCGTTTATTGCCCGAATGACGCGGCTTCGACGTTGCGAACCATATGGACGAGGCGCGGCCCGATATCGTTTTCGAGCTGGTCGCGCGTCAATTGAAACGACGGTGCGCCGCAGTTGAACGAGTAGATGCCGGTGCGGTCCGGAGCGATCAGCGGAACGCCGACCGCGCTGACATCGCGCTGCCAGTCGCCGATCGATGTCACGAAGCCGCGCGTCGCAAGATCCTGGATCGCGGTCTCGATGCCGGCGCGCACCTTCGGCCAGGAGTCCTCGTCCTGACGCTTGATGTGGTCGAGCAGCCAGTCGCGCTCGTGTTCGGGCAGGGCGGCAATCAACGCACGGCCCATCGCGGTGGTCGCGATCGGGATGCGCGCGCCGAGATCGAGATGCAGCATCAGCGACGACTGGCTGCGGCAATGCTCGACATACATCAGGTTCAGCCGGTCGCGGCTGCCAAGCGCGACCGATGCGCGGGTGTAATCGGCCAGTTCCTGCATGTGCGGCCGGGCGACCTGGCGGATGCGCATATTCGCCAGCGCTGAATAGCCGAGCGCCAGCGCGCCTGGCGCAAGCTGGTACTTGCCGAGCCGTTCGACCGCAGTGAGGTAGCCGAGCTTGGTCAGCGTGTAGGTCAGGCGGGAGACGGTGGGCTTGGGCAGGCCGGTGCGCGCGGCGATTTCGCCATTGCCGAGCAGGCCTTCGGTCTGCGTGAAGGCCCGCAGGACTTCGAGGCCGCGGGCAAGCGCCGTGACGAAACTACGATCGCTGCGGGAATTGTCTCGTGCGTCGGCGACGGGTGTCGCCAGATCCCACGCATCCTGACCGGTTTGCAGCGTCATGGGCTTGATCACTCACGCGAAAATAATCTCGATCATCACACCGGCGTTCAGGACGGTCAATTGAGCGGAACTTAGTTTCGCAGTGCGGAATTGTCACAGGTGTTCTCCTCAGCCCCAGGCGGAGGAGAACCGACGCGCTGCTATTCGGCGGCCACCGCCTGTTTGCGACCTTGCGGCAAGCGATCGCGGAAGTGCGGCAGGATCTCCTGCGCGATCGCTTCCATGTTCGCCCGTGTCATGTCGTTCGGCAGGGTGCCGAACTGAGTCTTGGTCAGTGACGTGTTGAAGCCCGCGAGGTCCTGATACTCGGCGAGCTTCTCGCGCACCGTATTCGGCGAGCCGATCATCACCACGCCGGTGTTGACCAGATCATCGATCGACTGGACCTTGCCGACGATCTTCGCGGCGCGGATGCGCTTCATCGATTCGAGATTGGTGTAGCCGGGCGGCAGCAGCATATCGATCGGCATCTTGAGCAGCTTGTTCACCAGCGCCTCGAGATGCGGCTTGGCTTCGCGCATCGCCTGGGCGTCGGTCTCCGCGATATAGATGGTGTTCGACCACGCGAGCTGGTCCGGCTGCGCCGTGTAACCGGCCTTCTCCGCCTCGTCGCGATACATCTGGAAGAACTTCGCCACCAGCGCGATCGGCGACAGCGTCTGGCAATAAGTGTAGCGCATCTTCGCCGCCCACGCGATCGTGCTGCTCGATCCCTGCGACGGAATCCAGACCGGCGGATGCGGCGTCTGATACGGCCGCGGCCACGTATTCACGTAGTCGAAGCGGTAGTGCTTGCCCTGGTAGCTGAACGGTCCCGGCTCGGTCCAGGCGCGGATGATCAGGTCATGCGCTTCGGCGAAGCGCGCCTGCGACTCGGCCGGATTGATCCCCATGGCGTGATATTCGGCGCCGATACCGCGCACGAAGCCGGCAATGAAGCGACCGCGCGTCAGGTTGTCGAGCATCGCGTATTCTTCAGCCACCGACAGCGGATTATTCAGCAGCGGCAGCGCGCGGCCGAGGATCGCGATCTTCGCCTTCTTGACGCTGCGCGACAGCGCGCCGGCGAGGACGCCGGGCGTCGGCATCATGCCGTAGGCGGTCTGGTGATGCTCGTTGAGGCAGACGCCGTCGAAACCGAGCCGGTCGGCCAGCTCCATCTGATCGAGATAGTCGTGATAAAGCTCCGCGCCCTTCTTCGGATCATAGTCGCGGTTCGAATAGGTGACCCAGGCGGAGCCGTTCTTCTCGATCGCGTCGAGATCGGCATGGGCATAGGGCATCAGATGGAAGTTGAAGATTTTCATCCGGGCGATCCTCGTTCGCGGCTCTTATAGCAGGACAAGCAATCGGCTAAAACCCAGGCCGCAACAGAAACCATCAGGGGAAACACATGGGCTTGCTCGACAACAAGGTCTGCATCGTCACGGGCGGTTCCGGCAGCGTCGGCTTCGCCTCGGCGCGCCGCTTCGTGCAGGAAGGCGCCAAGGTCATGCTGGTCGATCTGCACGAGGCCGATCTCAAGCGCTCGGCCGGCGAACTCAACAGCCGAAATGTGGCGACCTTCGCCGCGGATGTGTCCGATGCCGCCCAGACCAGGGCCTATATCCAGGCGACCGTCGACACCTTCGGCAAGATCGACGTCTTGTTCAGCAATGCCGGGAATCCCGGCCAGAGCGCGCCGCTCACCGAATATCCCGAGGACGTGTTCGACCGCACCCTGGCGATCCACGCGCGCGGCGCGTTCCTCGCCTGCAAATACGCGCTGCCGCAGATGAATGACGGCGGCAGCATCATCATCACGTCGAGCCTCGCCGGCGTGCGCGGCAGCGCCAACAACATCAGCTACATCACCGCGAAGCATGCGCAGATCGGCGTGATGCGCTCGGTGGCGCGCTTTGCCGCGCCGCGTAACATCCGCGTCAACTCGGTCAATCCGGGACCGATCGACAACGAATTCCAGACCAATATCGAGAACGCGATCACCAAGCTGACCGGCGTCAACGCGACCGACATGTTCAATCAGCAGATCCCCTTCAAGCGCCACGGCCGCCCGGACGAGATCGCAGGCACGGTGCTGTATCTGGCGTCGGACCTGTCGACCTTCGTCACCGGCGCGGTCCATATGGCGGACGGCGGCATGACGAGCTAAGGCAAGAACTAGCCTTCCCCGATCTCCAGCCGCTCAGACGTATCCTTCAGCGCGACGCCGGAGACCTGCCGCTTGCGCATCTCGCGCAACAGATAAACCAGCCGGAATGCGGCATCGGACGTGCCGATGCCTTCCGGGCGGATATTCGAAATGCAGTTGCGGTCGGCATCGGTGGTCTGCGGCCTGGGCCGCCAGGTGAGATAGGCGCCCATGCTGTCGGGCGCGGACAGCCCCGGCCGTTCGCCGATCAGGACCACCACGATGCGGGCGTGTAACGCCGCAGCGATCGCGTCTCCCGCCGCGACCCGGCCTTGGCGCAGGATCACCAGCGGGCCGATCGACCAATCCGGCTGTAACAGCGGCACGATGGCCGCGAGCAGCGGTGCGGCATGACTCTGGGTCGCGCGCGCTGACAATCCATCGGTGATGACAAACACTACGTCGATATCGCCTTGCGCATGCGGCGTAAGCAAGGTTTCGGCGCCCGGCGCCAATCGCCGTCCGAGGTCCGGACGCAACAGATACTGCTGCCGGTTCTCAGCGCCGCTCGAAACGACCACAACAGGCAGCCCGAGCACGCCGAGTTCATCGCCAAGCCGCGTCTCGTCCAGCGGTTCATGGACTGCATCACGGGCACGCGCATGCGCCAGACGGGCGCTGAGCAAGGGACCGGTAGCCAGCGACGCGCCGCTACGCTCCAGGCCGATGCGCGCGGGCGTGTGCCGGCGTAGCGAATCCCATGGTGTTAACGGTGCTGGCGGTTTGACAGATTCGTCGCTCATTGCGTCGCATCCGGCAGCAGCGCGCGGAATGGTCCCGGCATCTCGCGCGGCCGGATGCGGCCGTTGGCGGCGGTCAGTCCGTGCTTTGCGAGCCAGGCTTCGAATTCCGGCGCGGGCCGGCGGCCGAACAGGTCGCGCATCGCCAGCGCGTCGTGGAACGACGTGCTCTGGTAGCCGAGCATGATGTCATCCGCGCCGGGCACACCCATCACAAAATTGACGCCCGCGGCGACCAGCAAGGCGAGCAGCGCGTCCATGTCGTCCTGATCGGCCTCGGCGTGATTGGTGTAGCAGACGTCGACGCCCATCGGCAGGCCGAGCAGCTTGCCGCAGAAATGATCCTCGAGCCCCGCGCGCGTGATCTGCTTGCCGTCGTAGAGATATTCCGGGCCGATGAATCCGACCACGGTATTGACCAGCAACGGCCGGTAGCGCCGCGCCACCGCATAGGCGCGCGCCTCCAGCGTCTGCTGATCGACGCCGTGATGCGCGTTGGCGGACAGCGCGCTGCCCTGGCCGGTTTCGAAATACATCACGTTGTCGCCGATGGTGCCGCGTTTCAGCGCGCGGGTGGCGTCGTGTGCTTCATCCAGCAACGCGAGGCTGATGCCGAAGCTCCTGTTCGCGGCTTCGGTACCGGCGATCGACTGAAACATGAGGTCGACCGGCGAACCGCGGCGGATCAGATCAAGCGTGGTGGTGACATGCGCTAGCACGCAGCTCTGGGTCGGAATGTCGAGCTTCTGGCGCACCTCGTCCAGCATCGAGAGCAATGCATGGCAGCGCTCCGGGCTGTCGGTCGCGGGATTGATGCCGATCACCGCGTCACCCGCGCCGAGCAGCAACCCGTCGAGGATGCTCGCGGCGATGCCACGCAGATCGTCGGACGGATGGTTCGGCTGCAGACGCACCGAGAGGCGGCCCGGCAGCCCGACGGTGTTGCGGAAGCGTGTCACGACCGAACATTTCGACGCTATCAGCATCAGGTCCTGCAGGCCGCAGATCTTACTCACCGCCGCCACCATTTCCGGCGTCAGCCCAGGCGCGAGGGCGGACAGAACCCCGGTCGTCGCGGTGTCGGAGAGCAGCCAGTCGCGCAGTGCCCCGACGGTGAGATGCGCGACCGGCGTAAAGGCCGCGGCGTCGTGGGTGTCGCTGATCAGCCGTGTCACCTCGTCCGCCTCGTAAGGCACGACATGGTCGTCGAGGAAGACGCGCAGCGGCAGGTCAGCCAGCGCGTATTGCGCCGCGACGCGCTGCTCGCTCGACGTGGCCGCGATCCCGGCGAGCACATCGCCGCTGCGCAACGGTGAGGCTTTCGCGAGCAGCGTCGCGAGATCGTCGAAGGTATGGACGGTGTGGCTGAGAGTCGCGCGATACATGGCAGGCATTGTACACGACGCGTTGCAACGGTTGTTTAACGCCGTGTGCCCCACCTTCGCGGGGACGCGAGATCAGGCCTTAGGCCGCTTAGCCGCCAGTTTCACCGCCTCGATGATCTCGGCATAGGCGCCGCAGCGGCAGAGGTTGCCCGCGAGATAATGCCGGATCGTGTCGTCGTCCGGATCGGGATGCGCGGCGAGCAATTGCCGCGTCATCAGGATGAAGCCCGGCGTACAGAAGCCGCATTGCAGCGCGCCGGTGTCGATGAAGGCCTGCTGTACGGCGTCAAGCCCGTGGCTATCTTCGATGGTGGACAACGTCGCGCCATCCGCGAAGGCCGCGAGATGCAGGCAGCCCGAGACCGCCGTGCCGTCGACGATCACGGTGCAGCAGCCGCACAGGCCCTGCGCGCAGCTTTCGCGCGCGCCGAACAGATCGAGCCGCGTCAGCAGGTCGACCAGGTTCCAATGCGGCTCGATCTGCGCCGTCCGGGTTTCGCCGTTGAGCGTGAAGCGGATAGTGCGGACGGTCTCGCTCACGTCACGCATCCTCCAGCGGATCGCCGTTCCTGGCGCGGATCGCGCGATACACCGCCTCCGGTGTGATCGGCAGCTCGGAGATGCGCACCCCGACGGCGTCGTCGATCGCGTTGGCGATCGCCGGCGACACCGCGAAGGTGCCGGACTCACCGACGCCCTTGGCGCCGAATGGCCCGTCATGCTGCTCGGCGTCGACCGCCTCGCTCTCCATCGGCGGAATGTCGAGGATGCTCGGAATCTTATAATCGGCAAACGACGCATTGGTGATCTGGCCGCCGTCGGTCTCGATCTGCTCCTGCATCGTGAAGCCGTATTGCATCACCGCCGCGCCGGAGAGCTGGGTTGCGACGATGCGCGGATTGATCAGCGTGCCGACGTCGCCGACATTGACCAGCCGCGTCACGCGCACATGCCCGGTCTCAGTATCGACCTCGACCTCCGCGCCGGCGCCGCCGACCATCCAAAATGGCGTGGCGTTCGGCGTCTGGCCGGTCTCCGCCTCTGGCGGAACATAGCTCGGGATATAACTCGCTGTGCCGATGATGTTGCCGGCCTGCATCTTGTATTTCTTCACGAACAATTCGGCGATCGGGATATTGCTCCCTTCCGGTACGCCGACCTCGCGCGCCAGGTCCGCGAGCTTGGCCTTGGCGTCCTGCGCCGCCAGCCGCACCGCATTGCCCATGTGATACAGCGAGCGCGAGCCGAGCGTCGCCATGTCGTAAGGCGTCACGTCGGTGTCCGGGTGCACGATCCGCACCGCTTCGGCCTCGATGCTGAGCACCTCGGCGACGATCTGCGCATTCGCGGTGTCCGAGCCCTGGCCCATGTCGACGGTGCTGCAATACAGCGTGGCGCTGCCATCGGCGGCGACGTTGACGATCGCCACCGATGTGGTCGGCGAGATTGAAGCCTTGAAACCGATGGCGATGCCGCGCCCGCGCTTCACGCTGCCGCTGCTGCGGGCAAACGGCTTCTCCCAGTCCATGCGCGCCGAGACCTGTTCGAGCACCGCTTCGATCGCGGCGTCGCGCATGATCGTTCCGGTCGCTTGGGCGTTGCCCTCGCGCAGGATGTTCTTGCGCCGGAAGGCGAGCGGGTCGAGCTTCAGCGCCCGCGCGATCATGTCGGCGTGACTTTCATAGGCCCACACCAGCTGCGGAATGCCGAAGCCGCGCAGCGCGCCGGCGGGCGTCAGGTTGGTGTAGAGCGAGTAGGAATCGATCGTGACATTGTCGATGTCGTAGGGGCCCGGCGCGGTGAAGCCGGATTTCTGGGTAATGCGCGGACCAATGTCGGCATAGGCGCCGCCGTTCCACCATACTTCGCATTCGCGCCCGGTGATCTTGCCGTCCTTCGATACCGCGCTCTTGATGCGGAATGTGCTGGCGTGTTTGGTCAGCGTGAAGAACTGTTCTTCCATCGTCAGCGCGATCTTCACGGGACGATTGACGATCAGCGCGAGTGCGGCGACTAGCGCCTCGAGCTTGATATAGAGCTTCGCGCCGAAGCCGCCGCCGAGATACGGCACTTTCACGCGCACGCGGTTCTCGGGCCAGCCGAGCAGGCGCGCGATCTCGATCCGAACGAAGGACGGACTCTGCGACGCGGTGTGGATAGTCAGGCCGGAGCCGGTGGTTTCCGCCACCGACACGAACGGCTCCAGCGGCAGATGCAGCACCGCCTTGGTGCGGAACGTGTGCTCGAACACATGATCGGCCTCGGCGAAAGCCTTTGCGACGTCGCCGCGGCGCAAATGGAAGTCGAGCGCGACGTTGGTGTCGGTCTTGCCTTGCAAATGCTTCAGGTCGGGGAAGGTGCCTGCCGGTTTGAGCACGTCGTGCACCACGGCCTTCGAGGTCATCGCCTCGACCTCGTCATAGACCGCCGGCAATTCATCATATTGCGCCACGATCAGCGCCGCGGCTTCTTCCGCGACATGCGGATCGGTGGCGAGCACCACCGCGACCGGCTCGCCGACATGATGCACTTTGTCGATGGCGAGGATCGGCTGATCGTGGAATGCCGGCCCGTAATACGGATTGGGTACGACCTTGGCGACGTCGGCCGCGGTGATCACACGATAGACGCCAGGATGCGCCGCGGCGGCGCTCACGTCGATGCTGCGGATGCGCCCGTGCGGAATGGTCGAGCGGAAGATCTTGCCGTAAAGCATGCCGGGCAGGCGCAGGTTGTGGACATATTCGGCGCGGCCGGTCGCCTTCTCGCGCGCTTCCAGCCGCGGCGCCGAGCGCCCGACCTGGCCGTGGCGCATGATCTTGTTCACGACGCGGCCTCCATCGCGGCGCGCAGCGCGCGCTCGACATAGACGCGCACCAGCTGGCGCTTGTAGGGAATTGAGCCGCGTGCGTCCGGCATGATTTTTACGGTATCCGCCGCCGCCTCCGCCGCCTTGCGCGGGTCGCGGAATTCGTTTTCGGCGGCGGTGAGGCGCATCGGCCGTTCGGTCGCGGCGCTGATCACGATGCGCGCGTCATTGTCGCCGAGCGAAACCGCGATGCCGAGCGTCGGCCAGTCATGTGCTGCGCGCGTCGTGCATTTGAGATAGGCCGAACGGCGCGCGTGCTGCGCGGGAATCTCCAGCGCGGCGATCAGCTCGTTCGGCTTGAGCACTGTCTGATAGAAGCCGGCCGGCAGGTCCTCGACCGCGATCGACCGTTCGCCGTCCGAGGAAATCGTCGTGACGCGGGCACCGAGCGCGATCAGAACCGGCGGCATGTCCATGTTCGGGTCGGCGTGTGCGAGGTTGCCGCCGACGGTCGCGACGTTGCGCACCCGTACGTTGGAATGATTGCGCAGCATCCGCGCGATCACCGGCGCCGCGGCGCGGATGTCGGCCGAATGCTCCAGCGCGGTAAGCGTTGCCATCGCGCCGATATGCAATCCGCCTTCGGCGGTCCGCTCGATCGCGGCGTGCCGCCGTTCGATCCGGCGCAGGCTGACCAGGCGTTCCGGCCTGAACACCCCGGCCTTCATCATCAGCACGATCGCGGTGCCGCCCGCGATCGGACGGATCGTCGAGTCATCGGCTCCGAGCGACGCCGCGGCCTCACGCAGCGTCGCCGGCTCGACGAGTTCGAACGCTCTCATGGCTCGCGCCCCGCGCGGCGGGGTTTAGTCGAGCTTGATGCCGGTTTCCTTTGTGACGCGCTGCCACTTGTCATAATCGGCCTGCATGAAGGCGCGGAAGTCGTCCGGGCCCTTCACCACCGGCACGGCGCCGACACGGTTCATCTTCTCAGCAATGGCCGGGTCCTTCATCGCTTCCAGGATCGTATCCGCGATCTTCTTCTGGATGTCGGCCGGCGTGCCCTTCGGCACTACGAAGCCTTCCCAGGAGGCGACGTCGAAGCCGGGAATGGTTTCGGCGATGGCCGGGATATCCGGGGCGACCGCGACCCGGGTGAGGGTGCCGACCCCCAGCGCGCGGAGCTGGCCCTGCTGGGTCAGCGGCAGCACCGACGGCATGGTGTCGAACATCATGTCGACATGGCCGCCGACCATCGCGGGAATGGCCGGGCTGCTGCCGGTATAGGGGATATGCAGGATATCGGTCTTGGTCGCGAGCTTGAACCACTCGCCGGCGATGTGCACCGAGCTGCCCGCGCCGGTGGAGGCAAAGGTGTATTTGCCTGGATTTTTCTTCAACAGATCGATCAGTTCCGGCACGGTCTTGGCTTCGATTCCTGGCCGGACCACCAGGATGTTCGGAAACACCGTGACCAGCGCCAGCGCCTCGTAGTCATTCAGCGGGTCATACGGGATCTTGCTGCGCAGGCTGGCGAGCAGCGTGGTGGTGGTGCCGACCACCGAGGTGATGGTGTAGCCGTCCGGCGCCGCCTTCACGCCCTGCGCGGTGCCGGTCATTCCGGTCGCGCCGGCAAGGTTTTCCACGACGACCGGTTTGCCCCACGCGGCCTGAAGCTTTTCGGCAACCAGGCGGGCGACGATGTCGGTGGCGCCGCCGGGTGGGAAGGCAACGATCATCCGCACCGTCCGGTCCGGAAACGAGGCCGCGCCCTGGGCCAGCGCGTTCACGCCAAGCGATACGACCGCGGCCAGCGCGGCCAGTCCTGTGACGATGCGAGAAATCATGTCTTCGCCCCTCCCGGTGGTGTTGTGGGCATTCGCCCAAGATCATTGTCGCGCGCAGCAATAGCCCATAAGCGCGCGGCCGGGAAGGCAAGCCGTGACGCTTGCTGCGACCGAATGACCTTGCTGTGACCCCGCGTGCAAGGGAATTGCCCTGGACGCGCGATCAACGCTATCGTCAGCGCCGACAACAAAATCAGGGGGCGGACAATGGCGGCCAAGTTCGGCATCGGGCAGTCGGTCAAGCGCGTCGAGGATCAGCGCTTTCTCACCGGCATGGGCAATTACGTCGATGACATGGAACTGCCGCGCATGGTGCATGGCGTCATCGTCCATTCCCCGCATGCTCACGCCAAGATCAAGCGCGTCGATGTCTCCAAGGCCAAGACCGCGCCAGGCGTGCTGCTGGTCCTCACCGGTGCCGATGCCGTTGCCGACAAGCTCGGCGCCTTCACCTCGCATCTGATGCCGGAGGATGTCGGCGCGCCGAAGGGACATCGTACGTTCCAGCCGGTTCTGGTGTCCGACAAGGTGCGCGTCGTCGGCGACCGCATCGCCTTCGTGGTGGCCGAGACCCTGGCGCAGGCGAATGATGCCGCCGAACTGGTCGAGGTCGACTATGAGCCGTTGAAGTCGGTCACCAACCTGGAAGACGCAGCCAAGGACGGCGCGCCGAAGGTCTGGGACGATTGCCCGAAAGGCAACGTCGCCTTCGGCCTGATGTTCGGCAACAAGGACAACACCGACGCGGCCTTTGCCGGCGCCAAGCATGTGGTGAAGCTGCGCATCGAGAATAACCGCATCTCGCCCAATGCGATGGAGCCGCGCGTCGCGATCGGCGATTACAGCCGCGCCGACGATTATTATACGCTCTATACCGGCTCGCAGAATCCGCACGGCTCGCGCATGGAGATGTCGCACATCTTCCATTGTTCGGAGGCCCAGATCCGCGTGGTGTCACCGGATGTCGGCGGTGGCTTCGGTCTCAAGGGCGGCGCATTCCCGGACGACGCGCTGGTGTTGTGGGCTTCGAAGAAGATCGGCCGGCCGGTGAAGTGGCTCGCCACGCGGTCCGAAAGCATCATGACCGACCATCACGGCCGTGAGCTCGTGACCTACGCGGAACTGGCGCTCGACGAGAAAGGGAAGATCCTGGGCCTGCGGTCGCAGAGCCTGTTCCAGTGCGGCGCGTATTTCGTTGGCGCTCTGCTGGCGCCGGCGGCGTTCGCGCTGCGGTTCCAGCCGGAAGCCTACGACATCCAGAACATGCACATCATGCTGCAGGGGCTGTTCACCAACACCGTGCAGATCGGTCCGTATCGCGGCGCGGGACGTCCCGAGGCGGCCTACATCATGGAGCGGCTGATCGAACACGCGGCGCGCACCTGCGGCTTCGACTCCGCCGACATCCGCCGCCGCAACCTGATCCCGCCCAGCAAGCTGCCCTACACGACGCCGACCTATTGGACTTATGACAGCGGCAATTTCGAGCACATCCTCGACAAGTGCCTGGAGCTGAGCGACTGGAAGGGCTTTCCGGCCCGCGCCGCCGCCACCAAGAAGACCGGCAAGCTGCGCGGCCGCGCGGTGAGCTTCTATATCGAGCAGGGCGGCATCTTCAACGAGCGCATGGATCTGCGGTTCGATCCGTCAGGCTCGGTGACGATTTTTGCCGGCACGCATTCGCATGGCCAGGGTCATGCCACGGTGTTCGCCCAGCTCGTCAACGAGATGCTCGGTGTGGATTACGACAAGATCCGTTTCGTGCAAGGCGATACCGAGAAGGTGGCGATGGGCCGCGGCACCTACGGCGCGCGCTCGTCGGTCTGCGGCGGCAACGCATTGAAAAATGCGGCCGAGATCATCATCGAGAAGGCCAAGCCGATGGCAGCCGCGCTGATGGAGGCGGCCGAGACCGACATCGAATTCAAGGATGGCAGCTTCCGCGTCGTCGGCACCGACAAGGCGATCCCGCTTCCGAATGTGGCCAAGGCGTTCTACGCCCCGATGGGGCCGCTGACCGCGAAGTTCGGCGTCGGACTGGAGGCCGCCGGCAATTACGATCTCACGGTTCCGAATCATCCGAACGGTTCGCATGTCTGTGAAGTCGTGATCGACCCCGAGACCGGCGAAGTCGAGGTCGACCGCTACTTCGTCGTGGACGACGTTGGCAAGGCGCTCAATCCGATGATCATCCGTGGTCAGATCCACGGCGGCGTCGCGATGGGCATCGGGCAGGCGCTGCTCGAGCATGCCGTCTATGACCGGGAATCGGGCCAGCTGATTTCCGGGAGCTTCATGGATTACGGGATGCCGAAGGCGCACCTGTTCACCAATTTCGAATCGCAACTGGAAGAAATCCCGTCCAAGACCAATCCGCTCGGCGTGAAAGGCATCGGCGAGTCCGGCACCATCGGTGGCCCGCCCACCGTGATCAACGCGGTGCTCGACGCGCTCAAATCGCTCGGCGTGACCGAGATCGACATGCCGGCAACGCCGCTGAAGGTGTGGAACGCGATCCAGGCGGCGCGTCCGAAGATGGCGGCAGAGTAGAGTCATCCGTCACCCTGAGGTGCTCGGCGCGCTTGCGCCGAGCCTCAAAGGGCGACGGCCCGACTGTCGCGATCCGGATGTGCGTATGTGCCCGCTCATCCTTCGAGGCTTGACCGCTTCGCGCTCGATCACCTCAGGATGACGGATGACAGGACAGGGTGAAACCATGGACAGCATCCGTTCCATCGGCAGCTACGACTACATCATCGTCGGTGCCGGCTCGGCCGGCTGCGTGCTCGCCAATCGTCTCAGCGCCGATCCCGCCAACAAGGTCCTGCTGCTGGAGGCCGGTGGAAAGGACAACTATTTCTGGATCAGCATCCCGATCGGCACCCGCTACACCGTCAACAATCCGCGCACCGACTGGATGTATCGCTCCGAGCCAGAGGAAGGCTTGAGCGGCCGCGTGATCAACGTGCCGCGTGGTCGCACGCTTGGCGGGTCTTCGTCGATCAACGGCATGGTCTATATCCGCGGCCAGGCGCGCGACTACGACCTGTGGCGCCAGCAGGGCAATACCGGCTGGGCCTGGGACGACGTGCTGCCCTATTTCAAGCGCTTCGAGGATTACTGCCACGGCGATGATGAATGGCATTCGCGCGGCGGCGAATTGCGGGTCGAAGAGCCGCGCATGCGCTGGGAAATCCTCGATGCCTTCGTCGACGCTGCGGCGCAGAGCGGCATCCCCAGGACCCGCGATTTCAATCGCGGCGACAATGAAGGCGTCGCCTATAACCAGGTGACGCAGCGGCGCGGCGTGCGCCATTCCACGGCGCGCGCCTTCCTGCATCCGGTCACAAATCGTCCGAACCTGCGCGTGTTGACGCAGGCCCAGGCCAAGCGGCTGCTGATGAAGGGCAAACGCGTCATCGGCGTGGAATTCTGGCAGGGCGACGTGCTGACGCGGGCCGAGGCGCGCCGCGAGGTCATCGTGACGTCCGGCGCGATCGCCTCGCCGCAATTGTTGCAGCTCTCCGGCATCGGCCCAGCCGCGCTGCTGCGCGAGCGCGGTGTTGATGTGATGCATGCGCTTCCGGGCGTCGGCGAAAATCTTCAGGATCACCTAATGCAGCGCGTGCTCTTTCGGGTCAGCAATACCAAGACGTTGAACGAGCGCTTGCGCTATCCGCTCGGCAAGCTCGGCATGGGGCTCGAATATTTCCTGTTCAAGCGCGGGCCGATGTCGGTGATCCCGCCGCAGATCTGCGCCTTCACCAAGAGCGACGCATCGCGCGAGACCGCGAATATCCAGATCCAGGTCGCGGCCTTCAGTTACGAGAAGCTCGGCGAGCCGCCGCACCCGTGGCCGGCTTTCACGGCCTGGACCTGCAACCTGCGCCCGACCAGCCGCGGCCATGTGCGCATCAAGTCCGCCGACGCCCGCGAGCGCCCGGCGCTGATGCATAATTATCTCTCGACCCATGACGACCAGCGCGTCGCGGTCGATATCGTCCATAAGGTGCGGCGCATCGCGCAAGCGCCGGCGCTGGCGCGCTTCATGCCGTCGGAACAGGCGCCCGGCCCGGCCGTGACGCGCGATGAGGACATCCTGCAATACGTGCGCGATACCGCGACGACGGTGTTCCACCCGACCGGCACCTGCAAGATGGGGCACGACTCGCTGGCGGTGGTGGATGATCGGTTGCGCGTGCATGGCATCGCCGGGTTGCGCGTGGTCGATGCCTCGATCATGCCGAACGTGGTGTCCGGCAACACCAATGCGCCGACCATCATGATCGCCGACAAGGCATCCGACATGATCCTCGCCGATCAGAAGATTGCGGCGCGAGCAGCGGCGTAGATGGGCGAGCCTGCGTCGATCGGCGATTACGACTACATCATCGTCGGTGCCGGATCGGCCGGCTGTCTGCTCGCCAACCGGCTGAGCGCTGATGCGTCGGTGAGCGTGCTGCTGCTTGAGGCCGGCGGCAAGGACGATCACATTTGGCTCAAGGTGCCGGTCGGTGCGCGCTATACCCAAGGCACGCCGCGTTTCGACTGGTGCTTCAAGTCCGAGCCGGAGCCGGGCCTGAACGGCCGCAGCATCAACATCCCGCGCGGCCGTGTACTCGGCGGATCGTCTGCCATCAACGGAATGATCTACATGCGCGGGCAGGCGCGCGATTACGATTTGTGGCGGCAGCTTGGCAATACGGGCTGGGCCTGGGATGACGTGCTGCCGTATTTCAAGAGCTTCGAGGATTTCTGCCACGGCGCCGACGAATGGCACGGCGCGGGCGGCGAATTGCGCATCGAAGAGCAGCGTATGCGCTGGCCGATCCTCGACGCCGTGGTCGATGCCGCGGTGCAGACCGGTCTGCCGCGACTCACCAATTTCAACCGGGGCGACAATGAAGGCGCGGGCTATGCCCATGTCACGCAGCGGCGCGGCGTGCGCGCTTCCGCGTCGTCCGCCTTCCTGCGTCCGGTGATGCAGCGCCCCAACCTGCGGGTCGTAACGAGCGCGCAGGCCAGGCGCGTCACCTTTTCAGGCCGGCGCGCCACCGGCGTCGAATTCTGGCAGGGCGACACAATCTCTTCCGCACAAGCCCGCCGCGAGGTGATCCTTGCCGCCGGTGCGATCGGCTCGCCGCAATTGCTGCAGGTCTCAGGCGTCGGAGCGCCCGCGCTGCTGCAAGCGCAAGACGTCGATGTGGTGCACGCGTTGTCTGGCGTTGGCAGGAATCTTCAGGATCACCTGATGCTCGGCATGATCTTCAAGGTGGCCAACACACGCACCCTGAATGAGCGCCTGCGCAGCCCGCTCGACAGGATCGCCATGGGCCTCGAATACGCGCTGTTGCGCACCGGACCGCTGAGCGTGCTGCCGGCCGGCGTGAAGGTTTTCGCCAGGAGCGACCCTTCGCGCGAGACCGCGAATATCCAGGTCAATGTCGCGCCGGTGAGCTACGACAAGCTGGGCGACCCGCCGCATCCGTTCCCGGCCTTCACGGCGTATACTTACAACATGCGACCGACCAGCCGTGGCCACGTGCATATCACCGGCGCCGACGCGCGCGTGTCGCCTGCCCTGCACCATAACTATCTTGATACGTTCGACGATCAACGTGTGACTGTCGATATCATCCGCGCGGTGCGGCGCATCGCGGCGATGCCCGCGTTGGCGCAATACCGGCCGGAAGAATTCCGACCCGGCGCCGTATGTCAGACCGACGAAGACATTCTTGCCTATGCGCGCGCCAATGCAACGACGGTGTTTCACCCGGTCGGCACCTGCAAGATGGGACAGGATCCGCTCGCGGTGGTCGACGACAGGCTGCGGGTCCATGGCGTGAACGGCCTGCGCGTCGCCGACGCCGCGATCATGCCGGCGATCGTCTCCGGCAATACCAATGCCGCGGTGATGATGATCGCCGAGAAGGCATCGGCTATGATACTGGCCGATGCGAAGACCAAACAGCGGGTGGCAGCGTGAGCGAGAATAGTTTCGATTACGTCATCGTTGGCGCCGGCTCGGCGGGCTGTGTGCTCGCCAACCGGCTCACCCAGGATCCGTCGATCCGCGTGCTGCTGCTGGAGGCGGGGGGACACGACCGTCATCCGCTGCTGCGGATGCCGATCGCCTGGACAATGGTGTCCACCGACCGCCGCTTCGACTGGGGCTACACCACCGAGCCGGAGCCGCAGCTCGGCGGACGCAGGGTGATCCTGCCGCGCGGCAAGGTGGTCGGCGGCTCTTCAAGCGTGAATGCAATGCGCTACTCACGCGGACATCCCGCCGACTACGACCAGTGGAAGCAGATGGGTCTGCAAGGTTGGGGCTACGAGGACGTGCTGCCCTATTTCAAGCGCTCGGAGCGAAGCTGGCGCGGCGAGGGCCGTTATCATGGCGGGCAGGGAGAATTGCGGGTTCACGAATCGCCGGTGGACAAGGAAACCTACTCGCCGCTCGCGACCGCGGCCAAGGCCGCGGGCTATGCCGAGACCGCCGACATCCACGGTGATGTGACGGAAGGCGTCATCCGCACCGAGCTCACCATCGATGATCGCAGTCGGCGCCACAGCACCGCGCGCGCCTTCCTGCGCACCGCACTCAAGCGGCCGAACCTCACGATGGTCACGCGCGCGCTGACGACGCGTATCCGCATCGAGAATGGACGCGCAGCCGGTGTCGATTACCGCCACGGTGGCGCGCTCATCCAGGCGCATGCCACGCGCGAGGTGATATTGTCGGGTGGCTCGTATAATTCACCGCAGCTGCTGATGCTCTCCGGCATCGGCCCGGCGGACGAGTTGCGCGCGCATGGCATCACGGTGGTGCTGGACCAGCCCAATGTCGGGCGCAATCTCGCCGAGCATTCGATCCTGCCGGTGGTGATGACCGACAAGGGGGCGTCGGCCTTCATGCGCCATCTGCGCATGGATCGTGCCGCCCTTGCGGCAATGCGCTGGTTCTTCACCGGCCGTGGACCATTCTCGATCAACGGCAATACGGCGGGCGTGTTCCTGCGCACGCGCCCCGAACTCGACCGGCCCGACGTCCAGCTGATTTTCGCGGCCACGTCGCGCGACGCCAAACTTTGGTGGCCGCACCAGCCCGCGGTGTTCTCGGTGCAGTGCTCGATCTCGATTCAGAATCCGCAGGCGCGCGGCGTCGTGACGTTGCGCTCGGCCGATCCGGCCGATGCGCCGCGCATCCGTCTCAACCTGTTCGGCGAACAGAGCGACATCGACACCGCCGTGCGCGCGATTCGCATCGCCAGAGAGATCTATGGACATAAGGCGATGTCCGGGCTGGTCGGCGAGGAGTTGCTCCCCGGCAAGGCAGCGCAGACCGACGAGCAACTCGCCGAGCATGTCCGCGCGACCGCGAGCACCACCCAGCATCCCTGCGGCACCTGCCGCATGGGCGCGGATGCCGGTTCGGTGGTCGATCAAAATCTGCGGCTGCGCGGCATCGCCGGGCTGCGGGTCGTCGATGCGTCGGTGATGCCGACTTTGACCGTCGGCCACATCAATGCGCCCGTGATCATGATCGCCGAAAAGGCCGCCGACATGATCAAGGCGGATCAAGCCGTTGGAGGCCGCGCGGCGGCCTAGCGGCGATCTCAGTCCGGATATTTATCCGGCTGATAGTCGCGGTTATCTCCGCGACATCCGGTCCGCCGCGAAAGCCGTCGTGCGCTCTTTCACGAGGCTGCTATGTGTATAATGTTGTTCAACGCTGAACGGGCACGGCAACGTCCGCTGTCTGTCGTTCGAAACTATTCCGGCGCAAAGACCGGGCCCGGGGGAGAGTATGATGAGCGACCAATCGTTCGATTATGTGATCATTGGCGCGGGCAGCGCCGGCTGCGTGCTTGCCAATCGCCTGACCGAAGATCCGAAGGTCAATGTCTGCCTCGTGGAAGCTGGACCGCGTGACAAGAGCCCATTGATTCATATGCCGGCGGGCTTCATCCGGATGCTGTTTCATCCGACCTACAATTGGATGTTCATGACGTCGCCGGAAGTCAACATGAAGGATCGGCCGACCTTCGTGCCGCGCGGCCGGACGCTCGGCGGATCGTCGTCGATCAACGGCATGATCTACATGCGCGGCCATCGCCGTGATTTCGACGAATGGGCCGAACTCGGCAATAACGGCTGGGGCTATGACGATCTGCTGCCGTATTTCCGCAAGGCCGAGCACAACGAGAACTTCAAGGACGGCAAAGTCCACGGCCAGGGGGGCCCGCTCAACGTCAAGTATCTCGAGAGTCCGAACAAGATGAACCACGTCTTCATGGAGGCGGCGACGTCGCTGCAGCGCCGGCCGATCCCGGATTTCAATGCCGGCGACAATGAAGGCTTCGGCATCTTCCAGGTCACGATCAAGGACGGCAAACGCTCGTCGGCGGCGAATGCCTATCTCAAGCCGATCATGAAGCGTCCGAACCTGACGATCATGACCGGGGTTCAGGTCAACCGCATCCTGCTCGAGAATGGCCGCGCCGCCGGCATCGAGTTCAAGCAGGGCGGCGAGACCAGGCGCATCGCCGCGCGTCGCGAGGTGATCCTCTCCGCCGGCGCGATCCAGTCGCCGCAGGTGCTGATGCTGTCCGGCATCGGCAATAGCGAGGAATTGTCGAAGCACGGCATTGCCGTGCAGCATTCGCTCCCCGGTGTCGGCGCCAACCTGCAGGAGCACATCTCCGCGCCGGTTCATTTCATGAGCCCGCGCTCGACCTCCTACGGCATTTCGCTTGCGTCGCTGCCAAAGATTGCCTGGAATTTCATCAAATACGGCTTCGGCCGCAAAGGGCTGCTCGGCAACAACATCGTCGAGAGCGGCGGCTTCATCCGCACCAAGCCCGGTCTCGACCGGCCGGACATCCAGCAAATCTTCGTTCCGACCCACCAGGGTAAGCCGGGCCAGTTGCTCGCCTGGGGCCACGGCTATCGCGTCACCTGCGTGGTGGTGCGGCCGAAGAGCAAGGGGACGGTCGGCCTGTCAAGCGGAAATGTCGGCGATCCGCCGAAGGTGCATTTCAATTTCTTCTCCGACCCGGACGGCGAAGACATGGAGACGCTGGTGCGCGGCCTCAAGGATGCACGCCGCGTGCTGGCGGCGCCGGCCTTCGATCATTATCGCGGCGCGGCGGTATGGCCACCGGACAGCGTGCAGACCGACGGTCAGTATCGCGACTTCATCCGCGAATTCTCCTCCACGGTGTTCCACCCGGTCGGCACCTGCAAGATGGGTCGCGACGACATGGCGGTGGTCGATGACCGGCTACGGGTGCGCGGGCTGAGCGGGCTGCGCGTGGTCGATGCCTCGATCATGCCGACGATCACCACCGGCAATACCAATGCGCCGACCATCGCTATCGCGGAGAAGGCGGCGGATATGATAAAGGCGGATGCGCGCAGCCAAACAGAAGCGCGCACTGCGTGAGCCACGTCGGCGGCCGCTTCAGGAACGTGAGTGAATGACTGTTCTCAGCAAGCCGCCGACCGAGCACACGCCTGAACCTTCGCTTCGGCCAAGCCGGCCGAAGCCGGAAATCGTTGCGCCGGAGCCGAACCTGACGCCGTCCGAGATCATCGCACGGGCCAGGTCGTTTCGCGACCAGCTCCGTGCCGAGCAGGATGAGAGTGATACGCGCGGCACCTATTCACCGGACCTGCACGAGAAATTCATCAAAGCCGGGCTCTACCGCATCACGCAGCCGCGAATGTTCGGCGGCTATGAATTCGATCTGAAAACCTTCTATTTGACGATGCTTGAGATCTCGATCGGACATCCCGGCGCCGGATGGTGCTACGGGCTTGGCGCGTCGCATGCGTTCGAGATTGGCTCGCACTGGAGCGAGCAGGCACAACGTGAGCTGTTCGGTGACGGTCATTTCATCGCACCGCACCGTGCGCCGCCGATGGGTACGCTCAGGCCCGTGGACGGTGGGTATCTGTTCAGTGGCACCTGGGACTACGCCTCGGGCGTTCCGTATTCGACGCATTTCATCGGCGGCGCGATGATCAAACGTGAGGGCGCGCCGCCACAGGTCGGTCATGCCATCGTAACGCGCGACAAGATCGAGATTTTGCCGGACTGGGGTGGTGATCGCGTGCTCGGCATGCGCGCCTCCGGCTCGAACAGCGTGCGCGTCGCGGAGACCTTCGTTCCCAAGCATCACGTCGGCACCCTCTCTCCGGGTCTCGGCGGCACGGCCGAGAGCATGATCAATGGCACGCCGGGCACGCGACTGCACGGCAATCCGATGTATCTCGGTCGCCTGGCCGGGCCATTCCATGTCACGCTGATCGTTCCGGTGATCGGCGCTGCACGAGCGGCGCTGGAGGAATACGAAATCATCATCACGACGCGCAAGACGCTGTCGATGCCGATGATCCTGCGCTTCGAGCATGCGGACTTTCAGCGTGCTTTCGGACAGGCGGTCGAGCTTACCGATGCGGCCGAGGCTCTCATGATCAAGGTCTGCGAGATGTACGCAGATTATTGCGATGAATGGGCCGAGAACGGGACGCCGATCACGATCGAGCAGAACATGCGGCTCTGGGGCATCGGCCAACAGGCTGGCCGGATGGCCTGTGAGGCGGTCGAGCTGATGTTCCATACCGGCGGCTCATCGCCGGCGCGCAAGGGCAGCAGGCTGCAGCGCTATTTCAACGATATTGCGATGTATCGCGGGCACTCGTCGGCGCAGTCTCAGGCGTTCAGTGCAGGGCTCGCGCGGCTGCATTTCGGCCTGCCGTGGGGGATGTACGGGCTGTAGCCCAACGGTGCCACCGGCGCCGGGCGGGTGTGGACGACGCCACCCCCTTGGATCACAATGCATAAAAGTCCTGGGAGGGAGCGTCATGTCGGAAGCGAAGTCAGTTGGTAGCTTCGACTACGTGATCGTCGGCGCGGGCTCGGCGGGCTGCGTGCTCGCCAATCGTCTCACGCAGGATCCGTCGGTGAAGGTGCTGCTGCTCGAAGCCGGCGGCCCGGACAAATATTGGTGGATCCACGTCCCGGTCGGCATGCCCTATCTGCTCGGCAACAAGGAGCTCGACTGGTGCTACCAGAGCGAGCCTGAGCCCTATGCCGATAACCGTGTGACACCGGTGCCACGCGGCAAAACGCTCGGCGGGTCGTCTTCGATCAATGCGATGTGCTACATCCGCGGCCATAGTCGCGACTACGACATCTGGCGCCAGCTCGGCAATGTCGGCTGGTCGTGGGATGACCTGCTGCCCTATTTCAAGCGCATCGAGAATCATCCGCGCGGCGGCAGCCATGAGGCGCATGGCGCGGGCGGCGAGCTGCACGTGTCGGACAATAACTTCCGCTGGGAGATTATCGAGGCCTGGAAGCAGGCCGCGATCGACTACGGCATTCCGGAAACCGAAGACTTCAATCGCGGTGAGAATGAAGGCGTCGCCTATTTCCAGGGCACGATCCGCAACGGCAAGCGCTGGTCGGCGGCGCAGGCCTTCCTGCATCCGGTGATGTCGCGGCCGAATCTGCGGGTCATCACCGGCGCGCAGGCCAAGGGTCTTGTGTTCGCAGGCAAGCGCGTCACCGGCGTCGAATTCTGGCAGGGCGATGAGCTGTGCAGTGCCGATGCATCCGGCGAGGTGATCCTTGCCGCGGGTGCGATCGGTTCACCGCAATTGCTTCAGGTGTCCGGCGTCGGTCCGGCGCATATCCTGCAACAACAGGGGATTGCGGTGCGCCACGAACTCCCCGGCGTCGGCGAGAACATGCAGGACCATTGGCAGATCCGGAACACGTTCAAGGTGGAGAACACCGTCACCATGAACCAATGGGCGCTCAACCCGCTGCGCAAGTATGCGATGGGCGCTTATTATCTCGCGACAGGCAAGGGGCCGATGGCGAGCCAGCCGCCGCAGCTCTGCGCCTTCACGCGCAGCGATCCGGGGCAGGATACGCCGAACCTGCAATATCACGTGTCTCCGGCCAGCTCTGACCGCTTCGGCGGGCCGCTGCATGCGCATCCCGGCTTCTCCTGCGGCATTGCCGTGGTGCGTCCGCAGAGCATCGGCCATACCCATATCAAGAGCGCCGATCCGCGCGTCGCGCCCTCGATCCTGCACAATTTTCTCAAGGAACCTGAAGCGCAACGCGTCGCGATCGACGCCATCCGCCTCACCCGCAGGATCGTCGATGGCGGTCCCGCGCTGAAGCGCTTCAATCCGGTGGAGATTTATCCGGGGCCCAAGGTCAATACCGACGAGGAGGTTCTCGCCTATTGCCGCCAGACCGTGCTCACGGTGTTCCACCAATCCTGCTCGTGCAAAATGGGCACCGACAACGACCGCATGGCGGTGGTCGACGAGCGGCTACGCGTGCGCGGCTTGGAAGGCTTGCGCGTGGTCGATGCCTCGATCATGCCGAATGTCGTGTCGGGCAACACCAACGCGCCGACGATGATGATCGCCGAAAAGGGCGCTGAAATGATCAAGGCCGACCGCAAGGCCGGCGCAACACGGAAGGCAGCATAACGACATGGAAGGTCAATTGAAGGATCGCGTCGCCATCGTCACCGGCGCAAGTTCGGGCATCGGCGCGGCCTGTGCGGAAGCATTGGCCGCGATGGGCGCCCGCGTGGTGCTGGCGGCGCGACGGCGCGCGCGGCTCGATGAACTCGCGGCCAAGATCAAGGCGGCAGGTGGAGAGGCGCTGGTGCAGGAGACCGACGTCACGTCCGAGGACGACGTAGTGCGGCTGTTCAAGGTCGCGCACGAAAAGTACGGCCGCGTCGATCTGCTGATCAACAATGCCGGGATCGCCGATCATACCCCGACCGACGAGATGACGTTGCAACGCTGGCGCGACATCCTCGACATCAACCTGACGTCGATGTTCCTATGCAGCCGCGAGGCGTTCAAGATCATGAAGCCGCAGAAGCGCGGCCGCATCATCAACGTCGGCAGCGTTTCCGCGAAGATTCCACGGCCGAACAACATCGGCTACGCGTCGACCAAGGCGGCGATCGTCGCGATGACGCATTCGCTCGCGCTCGACGGCCGCGAGCACGGCATCACCGCGTCGGTCGTGCATCCGGGCGGGACCGTCACCGAGCTGATGCCCGGGATGGGCACGCGCGGGCCGGAGCACTCGATGAATGCAGAGAATGTCGCGCGCATGATCGCGACCATTGCGGGCATGCCGGACCAGACCATGGTGTTCGAGACGCTGATGCTGCCGATCGCGCAGCCATTCATGGGGCGGGGTTGAACGGAAGAGAGGCGCTCACTCTCTCTCAGTCGTCATGCCCGGGCTTGTCCCGGGCATCCACTTCTTGCTTTGCATGTCCCAAAGACGTGGATGGCCGGGACAAGCCCGGCCATGACGTCTCATTTATTGGGTCGTGCTTAAGTAAGAAGAGAACGCCTTACGGGCCGCCCCAAACCTCGCGGGCGACTTCCACCACCAGCTTCAGCTTCGCGATCTCGTTGGCCACGTCCATCGTGTTGCCGCCGATGCCGCTGGAGAAGCCGCATTGCGGCGACAGCGCGAGTTGCTCGAGCGGAGCGAATTTCGCGGCTTCGTCGATGCGACGCTTGAGCTCGTCCTTGGTCTCCATCTTCGGGCTCTTGGTCGTGACCAGGCCGAGTACCGCGGTCTTGCCCTTCGGCAGGAAGCGCAGCGGCTCGAAGCCGCCGGCGCGGTCGCTGTCATATTCCAGGAAATAGCCGTCGATGTTGATCTCGTTGAACAGCACCTCGGCGATCGGATCGTAGCCGCCTTCCGCGACCCATGCGCCGGCGAAGTTGCCGCGGCAGAGATGCATCGCCGCGACCATGTCCTTCGGCTTGTCCTTGACCACGTCGTTGAGCAGCTTGGCGTAGGTCTTGAGCAGCTTGTCCGGGTCCTCGCCAAAGCCCTGCACCTGGCCGCGCAGAGCCGGGTCGCACAGATAGGCGAGGTTGACCTCGTCGATCTGGATGTAGCGGCAGCCATTGCTGGCGAGGTCCGCGATCTCCTCGCGATAGACGCGAGCGAGATCGTCGTAGAAATCCTGGATGTCCGGATAGGCCTTCTCGTCCACCACCTGACGGCCGCCGCGGAAATGCAGCACGGTGGGCGAGGGGAAGGTCACCTTCGGCGTGCCCTTGGCGATCGACTTCAGGAACTTGAAGTCGTCGACGAAGATCGGCTTGTTGCGCGCCAGCTTGCCAGTGACGGCGAGCGTCGGCGGGGCATGCTCGCGGCTGCCGCCCGCGTTGTGGAATTTCACCGAGATCTTCGACGGCACCACGCTGACATTGGCGAAGCCGACCAGGAAGTCGCGCTGCCAGGAGCCGCGATTGAACTCGCCGTCGGTCACGACCTTGAGGCCGAGATCCTCCTGCATCTTCACGACCTCTTTGATCGCGTCGTGCTGGATCTTCTTCAGCTCGGCGTCAGGCATCGCGCCCTTTTCAGCCGCCTCGCGGGCCTTGATCAGGTTTTCCGGGCGGATGAAGCTGCCGACATGGTCGGCGCGAAAAGGCGGGACGTTGCGTTCCGTCATGACTCTCTCCAATACGATGCTCGGCGGGGGCATACTGGCCCGGGAGAGGATCGTCAATCGATGGGCGAGAAAACAAAGGTCGACGTCTTGATCGTGGGCGCGGGCCTCGCCGGGCTGGCCGCCGGCCTCACCGCGCGCCAGCGCGGCGCCTCGGTGCGGGTGATCGAACGCGCGCCGCAGGCCGAGCGCGGCGGCAACACGCGCTTCTCTAACGGGGCCATGCGGGCGGTCTATGCGGGCGTCGATGACGTCGCGGAACTGGTCGACGATCTGGGCGACGCCGAGCGCGCCCGCGCCGATTTCGGCAGCTATACCCGCGAGCAATATTACGACGACCTCGGCCGCGTGACGCAGTACCGGACCGACCCGGTGATGGCCGAATTGCTGGTCGAGGAGAGCGCCGACACGATGCGCTGGCTGAAGTCCCAGGGGGTCGGCTTCCTGCCGCTCTACGAATGGCAGTTCAAGCGGCCGGATGGGAAGATCATCTTCTCAGGCGGCTCCGCGGTGGAAATCCGCGGCGCCGGCGATGGCGCCTCGGCGGCCCTGTTTCGGGCGGCGGAGAAGGCCGGCATCGAGATCGTCTACGACACCAAGGCGCTTTCGCTGCTGACCGAGGGCGGCACGGTGACCGGCGCGCGGGTTCGGCAAGCCGGACGCGACATCGACATGCCGGCCAAGGCCGTCGTGCTGGCGGCCGGCGGCTTCGAGGCCAATCCGGAGATGCGCACGCGCTATCTCGGCCCCGGCTGGGAACTCGCCAAGGTGCGCGGCTCGCGCTTCAACACCGGCGACGGCCTGCGCATGGCGCTTGACGCCGGTGCGATGCCGGCCGGGCATTGGTCGGGCTGCCATTCCGCGAGCTGGGACCTCAACGCGGCCGACGCGAACACGCTGGAATTCGGCACCGTCTGGAAGCGCGACGACTTCATCTACGGCATCATGGTCAACGCGGCCGGCGAGCGCTTCGTCGATGAGGGATCGGACACCCGCGCGCTGATCTACGCCAGGATGGGCCGTGCGATCCTGGCGCAGCCCGGACAGGTAGCGTGGCAGATCTACGACGCCAAGGCCGCGCCGCTGATCCATGGCGAATACCGCGTGCGCCAGGCCGCAAAATTTTCCGGCAATACCCTGGAGGAACTCGCCGGCAAGCTCGACGGCATCGACCGTCGCGCGCTGCTCGCAACCATCGCGGCCTTCAACAAGGCGGTGCAGCAGGACGTGCCGCTCGATCACGGCAACAAGGACGGCCGCGGCACCAAAGGCCTCATTGTGCCGAAATCCAACTGGGCCACTGTGCTCGATGAGCCGCCATTCGAGGCCTGGGCGGTGACCTGTGGCATCACCTTCACCTTCGGCGGCGTGAAGATCGATAAGGGTGGGCAGGTGATCGACGTGGACGGTGCGCCGATTGCCGGGCTATACGCCGCAGGCGAAATGGTCGGCGGCCTATTCTATTTCAACTATCCGGGCGGTTCGGGCCTGATGTCCGCGGCCGTGTTCGGCCGCATCGCCGGTGCATCGGCCGCCGCGGCAAGCTAGGATCGCGCGCGCCGCGGGAGGCCGGGCAGCGCACGACCCAGGTGGGACAAAATGCGCGCCGGCCCGGCTTGACCGCGGACCGGCTTCGGCCGAACAAGATCGACAAGACGACAGCAATCACATCGGGAGGAACTTCATGACGACTATTCTCCGCCGGGCGGTTCTCGGTCAGGCTTTGCTCGGCGCCGCGGCGCTGACCCTCTCGACGGGTCTTGCAAGCGCACAGCAGATGACCACCGTGAAGGTCGGCATGGTGCGCACCATCACGTCCGGCTCGACGATGATGGCGATCGAGCGCGGCTATTACAAAGAGGTCGGGATCAATATCGAATACGAGAATCTCGACACCTCGGCGACCGCGCTGGCCTCGTTGGCCCAGAACCAGTTCCAGGTGGTGATGGGCGGCATCTCGGCCGGCTATTTCAACGCGCTGGAAAAAGACCTTCCGGTGGTGATGACGATCTCGCGCGCCTCGACGCCGATCGGCCATAACCTGATGCTGCGCACCGATCTCGTCGACACGGTGAAGACGCCGAAAGATCTCAAGGGCCGCGTCATCGCGACCAACGGCCCGGGTTCGATCTCGACCTACGAAATCTCGAAGATGATCGAGCCGCACGGTCTCACCCTGAACGATGTCGACGTGAAGATCTTCCCGTTCACGCAATACAGCCTGGCATTCCGCAACAAGGCCGTGGATGCCGGTCTGGTGATCCCGCCATGGACGACCGAGCTTGCGGTCGGCGGCTTCGCGAAGCCGTTCATCGACGCGGATGTGGCCGTGCAGCCGAGCCCGCTCGCCATCTCCGTCGAGTTCATCAACCGCGACTGGGCTGCGAAGAACCCCGAGGTGGCGCGTAACTATTATATCGCGACGTTGCGCGGCGTGCGTGACTATTGTCAGGCCTATCACAGCGGCTCGATCCGCCAGGAGATGGAGCAGGTTCTGATCAAGACCGGCACCGAGCGCCGCCCGGAAATGATCGCCGGCACCTGGCCGGCGCGCGATCCTTACGGTGCAATGCGGCCCGAGAGTCTGCTCGACATGCAGAAGTGGTTCGTCACCAACAAATACGCCACCAAGGAATTTCCGATCGAGCGGCTGGTGGACCTCAGCTTCGTGGAATACGCGCGCCAGAAGCTCGGCCCGTTCGAGGTCGAGAACAAGGCCAGCAAGCTCAAGGGCTGCGGCCTTTAATCTGACTTTTGCTTGCTGATAAATGAAAACGCCCGCCGATAAGGCGGGCGTTTTTCATTTGCGGCGCACGAAGTTACCCAATCGCCTTCGCGGTCTCCGCCAGCAGTTCGTCAACTGAGAACCGCTTTGGAATGATCCGCTGTTCCTCGGCATATTGGTTCATCAGCGTCACGCCGGGCCGGACCGCGGCGCCATACGGCATCATGTCGACCGGGCTGGTCGCCGGGCCGCCGGCGCTCCGGGCTTCCGACAGCAGCCGATACAGCTCGCGCACCACGTCCGGCCGCTGCGCCAGCAGGCCGGTATCGACCGCGAACATGTGGTTGATCTGCACGCTGTTGTGCTTCTGGCCCCAGGCGAGGCCGGCGGCCTGCGCGTCGGGAATCAGCGGCTTCACGCGCGGATCCTGCGGCAGCACCGGTGTCACGAAGGCATCGATCTCGCCGTCGAGCAGCATCTGGTCGAGCTTCTTGGTGGTTTTCTCGACGTTCGGCGGGTCTTTGAACTCGGCGAGATGCGCGTCGCCGGTCACGACCCAGGTCACCTTGGCCGGATCGACGCCGTAGTCATGCTGCAGCACGCCGCGCACCCACACGCCGGTCGTCGTGGTGTAGGAGCCGACACCGACGCGCTTGCCGTTGAGATCGGACGGCTTCACCTCGCCGCGGTCTGCGTTGTAGCAGGCGCAGTTCTGCTGGAAGCGTCCGACCAGCGTCGCCGGCAGCAGCGCGATCGGCTTGCCGTAGGTCTTGGCCTGCAGGAACGTGACGATCGCGATCTCGCCGCAGTCGAAGGCGCGGTCGCGCACCATCGGCTTGAAGCCGTCGACCGGCGTCTTGAGGTCGGCGAACTGAAACGACACCAGGTCCGACTTGAACGAGCCGTCCTTCAGCGCCTTGTAGGCGGGATAGTCGCCCAGGTTGGCCTTGAGGGTGACCGGCCCGCTGCTCGGATAGCTCGGCATCACTTCTTTCCCGCGGCGACCGCCTTCGCCTTGTCGAGATTGCCGGAGCCGGAGGTCGGCGCGCACATCAGGAAGCGGAAGCCTTCGTTCATCAGACGCTCGGCATTGCCGGCCTCGACATGCGGATGCGCGACCACGACGTTGTTCTTCTTGCAGGTCGCGACGATCTCGGCGACGTGCTCCAGCACCACCGGATGCTCATACTGGCGCGGATAGCCGAGCTCCTGCGAGAGATCGCCTTCGCCGATCAGCACTGCGCCGATGCCCGGCACGTTCTTGAGCATGTCGTCGAGGTTCTTGATGCCGACGGTGTCTTCGATCTGGATGATGCAGAAGATCTCGCCCTTCGGATTGAGCGGCCACACGTCGGCGCGGTCGTAATATTCCTGCTGCGAGATGCCCCAGTAGCGCACCGCGTTATGCGGGCCGTCGCCGCGGATGCCCTGCGGCTCGTAGAACGACTTGTTCTTCATGCGCGGATAGCGGCAGGCGGAGACCGCGTTATAGGCTTCTTCCACCGTCGCGATATGCGGCCACACGATGCCGAACGCGCCGATGTCGAGCGCCTGCTTGGCGAGCCACTGGCTTTTCTCGGCGCCGTTCACCGGCACCCGTACCAGCGGCGTCACCGCAGGAGACGGGTTGCCGCGGTCCAGGATTACCTTGCGATTGAGCAGATACTGGAACGCATCGCGCAACAGCCGCGCATCCCACGGCTGATGCTCGCCCTCGAACACGATGCCGTCATACTTGCTGGTTCCGAACGTGATCGCCGACTGGGTCTCGACCGGGCAGAACGCCGTGAAGGCGTGTTTCCCGCTCTCCAATGCCGCAATGACCCCGTTCAGCCGCGGAAGCTCCGCCATGTCATTTCCTCCTGAATGTGATTCCGAACCTCTCTCCGTCATTCCGGGGCGCGCGCAGCGCGAACCCGGAATCCAGAGACACGTATTCCTGTATCCGCGTCTGGATTCCGGGTTCGGCCTTGCGGCCGCCCCGGAATGACGCCGACTTGTTACGCCTTCAGCAAGCCGCGCTGCTGCAACACACCCTTCAGCAGCGGATAGACCTTGTAGGCGTTGCCCTCGAAGATCTTCGCCTTGTCGGCCGCGCTGATCGAGAGCTGGTCGATATATTTCTTGGTGTCGTCGAAATAATTGCCGGTGTTCGGATCGATGCCGCGCACAGCGCCGACCATTTCGGACGCGAACAGGATGTTGTCGATGTCGATCACCTTAGTGAGCAGTTCGATGCCCGGCAGGTGATAGACACAGGTGTCGAAGAACACGTTCTTCATCAGGTGCTCGGTGAGCGGCGGCTTCTTCATGTCCTGCGCCAGGCCACGGTAACGGCCCCAGTGATACGGAACGGCGCCGCCGCCATGCGGCACGATGAATTTCAGCGTCGGGAAGTCCTTGAACAGGTCGCCCTGGACGAACTGCATGAACGCCGTGGTGTCGCCGTTGATGTAATGGCCGCCGGTGGTGTGCGCCGCCGGATTGCACGACGCCGAGACATGCACCATCGCCGGCACGTCGAGCTCGACCATCTTTTCGTAGATCGGGTACCAGTATTTGTCGGTGAAGGGCGGGTCTTGCCAGTAACCGCCGGAGGGATCCGGATTCAGGTTGCAGCCGACAAAACCAAGTTCTTTCACGCAGCGCTCGAGCTCGGGAATGCAGTTCTTCGGCGACACGCCGGGCGACTGCGGCAGCTGCGCGACGCCGACGAAATTCTTCGGGAATAGCTGGATGACGCGATGGACGAGGTCGTTGCAGACCCGCGTCCACTGCTCGCTGATCTTGGCGTCGCCGATATGGTGCGCCATGCCGGCGGCCCGCGGCGAGAAGATCGTGACATCGGTGCCGCGCTCGCGCTGCAGCTTGAGCTGCGCGCCCTCGACGCTTTCGCGGATCTGGTCATCGGTGATGCCGAGGTCGTTGCTGGCCGGCCGGCGCGGCTTGTCGGTGATGCCGGCAAGCTGAGCGTTGCGGAATAATTCGAGTTGCTTCGGCGCGGTGGTGTAGTGGCCATGGCAGTCGATGATCATGTGGTCACCTTATCGTTGATCGTGCGAATGGAGATTGGCGGTCGCTCAGAGCAGTCCTTCGTAGGACCCGCCGTCGAGATGGACATTCATTGCGGTCGTGAAGCCGACATGGGCGCTGCAGAAAAATGCGACCATGGCGCCGAATTCCTCCGGCGTCCCGAATCGCTTGGCGGGAAGCGACTCGACGATTAACCGACGCGCCTCTTCGTAATCCTTAACGCCGTCCTCTTTGACCATGCGCTGCGCCATGTACACCTGACGGTCGGTGTCGATGCGCTCGGGCAGCATGTTGTTGATCACGACATTGTCGACGATGGCGTCGCGGCCGACCGACTTCGCCGCGCCGGTCAGGCCGGCCCGCGCCGCGGTCGAGGTGACCATGCGGGAGAATTTGGGCGACATCACCATGGCCGAGGTGATGTTGATGATCCGCCCGAACTTGCGCTGGCGCATCCCCGGGATCAGCGCCTTCATCATGAAGATCGGCGCCAGCATGTTGGCCTCGATCGCTTTCATCCAGTGCGAAAGCTCCTGGGTGTCGAGCTGGCCGGGAGCGGGGCCGGCATTGTTGTTGATCAGGATGTCGGCGTCCGGGCAGGCCGCGATCAGCGCGTTGCGCCCCTCCTCGGTGTTGATGTCAGCCCGGACCGCGGTCACGGCGACCTCGGTCGCGGAGCGGATCTCCGCGGCGGCCTTGTCGAGCCGCTCCTGGGTCAGGCCGTTGATGACGACCGAAACCCCTTCCTTGGCCAGCGCCATCGCGCTGGCCTTGCCGAGGCCGCGCGACGAGGCGCAAACGATCGCCTTGCGGCCCTTGATTCCGAGATCCATACGCCCCCAACACGCTGATATGACACAGTTTGGCGCGACATTTACTCGCAGCCGGCAGGCCGTGTCGAGTCAGGCGTCGGCGGCGTCAGCCATGCTAGTTTTCGCTCCGCCCGGCTTTGGCCATGGTCGGCCGGCATGAAGGCAAACGGAACGACACGACTTCAGAACCGAGGCCAAGGTGGGGGAAGCGCGCGGGTTCGACGGGCGCCGCAGCAAGGCGGCGCGGGTGGCATTGCGCGTCCTGTTCGGCCTCGCCGTCTTTGCCATTCTGGCATCGGCCATCTTCAGCCGCCCCGAAAAACGGCTGCTCGATTTCGACCATTCCTTTTATCTGACCATCGCCCACGACCTGTCCCGCTGGGGCGTGTTCAGCAATGGCATCTTCGACACCGTCGACAGCACCGTGACCCGGCCACCCTCGGGAATGTTCTTCGTCCCGGTCTATCCCACGCTGGTCTATCTCGCGATGAAGGCCGATCCGCGCTTCGAGCGCGCGGTGGTCTGCAACGTCCAGGCCAACCAGAAGCAGCGTCCGATGGAAAGCTGCGAGTTCTACGCCCGGCCGATGCATCTCCTTCATGCCGGCCTGCTGGCGCTGGCGGTGGTCGCGATCGTCCTGACCGCCCAGGCGATCTTCGGCGGCATGGCGGTCCCATTTTTGGCGGGTGGGTTGGCGACGGCCGGACTGGCGGTCGAGGCCGACCTGTTCTCTTTTATCATGACCGAGAGCACCAGCATCGCGTTATTCAGCTTCGCGGCGCTGGCCTATGTGATGGCGCTGAAGGCTCGGAGCTGGCGCTGGAGCTTCGCTGCCGGCCTGCTGTTGGGGGTGCTGGTGCTGGCGCGGCCGTCCTTCATGGTGCTCGTGCCGGTCTGGCTGATCCTGCTGCTCGTCTGGCGCCGGTTCGGCCCATCGCGGCAATCGCTCGGCGCTCCCGCACTGGCGTTCATCGCCGCTTTTATCGTCGTGCTGTCGCCCTGGATGACCCGCAACGCGGCGATCATCGGAAAGGCCGCCCTGACCGAGGAATATGGCTCCGCCACCCTGATCGAACGCTTTGCCTTCAATGCCATGACCGGGAAAGAATTTGGGCTCGCCTTTCCGTATTGCCTGCCGGCGGTCGGCCCGGCTCTGGTGAATGGCCTGTTCGGTGAGAGCGCGATGAGCCGGTTTGAATGGGACCGGCCGGGCAGCTTCTTCCAGGTCGGCCGGGCGCACCGGGAAGCCTTGGTCAAGACCCACGGCAAGCTCGATCCCCTGATCGGCGGCCTGTTCCGCGAGCAAGTGTCGACCAACGGCGCCGGCTATCTGATGAGCACCATTCCAATGGCCTGGTGCGGGCTGTGGGTGTTTCAGGTCTGGGGGCTGTTGCTGCTGCCGCTCTTCGCCGCCGCTTTGGTCTCGGCCATTCGGCGCGCGCCGGTGTTTCTGCTCTATGCCGGGCCGGCACTGGTCATCGTCGGCGCCCATGCCGCAGCGGCCAATCACTATCCGCGCTATAATCTGATGCTGATCGGCCCTATTTCGATCGGATCGGCATGGATCATTTGTCACGTGGCCGCGTTACTTCTGTCGCGGCGCCGTCGCGCTGCAATTCCAACATGACTGTGTATTCACAATGAGCGCATTGCCCAAGCAGGATCCTCGCGTTTCGATGCTGGCCTGCCCCGCGTGCGGCCGTCTCACGGCGCAGGACTTCCTCTATGCGAAGAATGGCTGCGACATCCTGCGCTGCACCGAATGCGGCATCGGCCGCACCGAGACGACCAATTTCGATCCCGCCGCCTATTACACCGAGGATTATTTTTCCGGCCAGCATGATGACGGCTACGCCGATTATCGCGGCGCCGAGCCGGTGCTGCGCAAGGAATTCGCTCGCGTGGTCGAGTTCGTGCGCGAGCATAAGACCGGTGGGCGGCTGCTCGATGTCGGCTGCGCCTACGGCTTCTTTCTGCAGGAGGCGAAATCCCATTTCGAGGTCGCCGGCATCGAGATTGCGCAGGAGGCCGCCGCCCATGCGCGCGCCAACGGCCTCAATGTGATCGACGGCGTCGCTGATGGGCCCACCATGGCAAAGCTCGGAAGTTTCGATGTGATCGTGATGCTCGACGTGATCGAGCATCTGCCCGATCCGCGCGAAACGCTAGCGCTGCTCGAGCGGCATCTCAATCCCGATGGCATCATCGTCGTGACCACCGGAGATTTCGGCTCGCAATATGCGCGACTCTCCGGGTCCGGCTGGCGGCTGATGACGCCGCCGCAGCATCTCTGGTTCTTCACGCGCGAAAGCATGAGCCGGCTCGCCGACAGGCTCGGCATGACGCTGGTGTCCTTCACGCATCCCTGGAAGGTCGTGCCGGTGTCGCTGATCGCCTACCAGCTCAAGCGCATGCTCGGCCTCAAACCGTCGGCGCAGAGCGGTGGCAGCAATGTCGGCCTGCCGGTCAACCTGTTTGACGCGATGCGCGTCGTGATGCGGAAGCCGTCATGAGCGCCAGTCTCTCCATGATGCAGATCGGGCTACTCTGTGCCTATGCCATCGGCATGGCGGGCGGACAGCTTCTGTTCAAGGCGGCATCGCTGCGGCTCGCGGGCGGCGCGTCACTGACCGAGCGCATGCTCTCGCTCGCTTTGAACCCTTATTTCATCGCAGCGATGGCGCTCTATTTTGCGTTGTCGGTGTTCTGGGTGTGGATTCTCAGCTTCACGCCGCTGTCGCGCGCCTATCCCTTCGTCGCACTCGCCTTCGCGATCACGCCGCTGCTCGGTGGTTTGATCTTCGCCGAAGCCTTGTCGCTGCGGCTGATGATCGGGTTGGGCATCATTGTGGTCGGACTGATCGTGGTGGCCGAGTGATGCAGATGTCCGAACAAACACCTGCGAATGTCTGGGTGGTGATGGCCGCCTATAACGAGGCCTCGGTGATCGCCAGCGTGGTCGGCGGCTTGCGCGCCGCGGGCTATCCGGTGGTCGTGGTCGATGACGGCTCGAAGGACGGTACGCCGGCGCGCGCGGCCGAAGCCGGTGCGGCGGTCGTGCAGCATCCGATCAATCTGGGTCAAGGCGCCGGCCTGCAAACCGGAATCGAATATGCGCTACTGCGCGGCGCCGCCGCGATCGTGACCTTCGACGCCGATGGCCAGCACCGCGTCGCCGATATTCCGCGCCTGCTCGACGCGCTCGCCGCCAACAATGCCGACTTCGCGCTCGGCAGCCGGTTTCGCGGCGCGACCGCGGTCAACATGCCGGCGAGCCGCCGCCTGTTGCTTCAGGCCGCGACGTTGTTCACGCGCATCACGACCGGCCTTCAGGTCTCGGATTCGCATAACGGCCTGCGCGCGATGACGCGCCGCGGCGCGCAGGCAATCCAGATGCGTCAGAACCGGATGGCGCATGCCTCGGAAATCCTGCACCAGATCGCAGCCAGCGGATTGCGCTATGTCGAGGCGCCGGTCACGATCGAATATTCGGATTACTCGCTCGCCAAGGGCCAGAAGCTGAGCGACAGCTTCGGCATCATGCTCGATCTGTTCGCCAGGCGGCTGCACCGATGATCGCGCAAGCGCTGCTCTCCATTCTGCTCGCCGGCGTCCTGCTCTATGCCTGGACTGCCTACCGGCTATCCCCGGCGGTCGGGCTGCTCGCCATGCTGGCGGCGTTCGCCGGGCTGTATTTCGTTTGGTTCCCGACGCACGCGACCGCCCTGGCCGCCTGGATCGGCATTGGCCGCGGCGTCGATCTCATTCTTTACACCTGGGTGGGCATCAGCCTGATCCTGTTGCTCAACCTGCATCTCAAGCTGCGCGCCCAGATGGAGACCATCACCAAGCTGGCCCGGGCGGTCGCAATCGCAAATGCGAAACCCGGCGATGAAGCTGGCGGGCGCCCTTCCTGATCCGTCGTCCTGAGGTGCGAGCCGCGGTTGCGGCGAAGCCTCGAAGGATGAGCGGGCACGCTGCGGCCCCAGTCGGACCGTGGCCCTTCGGGGCTCGGCGAAGGTGCCGAGCGCCTCAGGGTGACGGATTGAAGGGCGGGCCGTCCTCACACCCTTAGTAACGGAGTAGGCCGGTTTCCTTTGCCGCAACATTTGCTAAACATGGCGCCGCAAAGGGAGAGAGACGTATGCGTGAGTTCGGGGTTGGCCAGTCGCTGCCGCGTACCGAGGACTGGCGGCTGTTGCGCGGCATGGGGCGCTTCACCGACGATCTCGATTTTCCCGACATGGCGCGGCTCTATGCGCTGCGCTCGCCGCATGCCAATGCCCGTATCCGCAAGTTGGACACGACCAAAGCCAAGGCCGCGCCCGGCGTGCTCATTGTGCTCACCTATGCCGACGTCGAGCAGGACAGGATCGGCTCGATCCAGTCCGGCCAGCGCCGCGCACGGGCGGATGGCACGCCGAGCTTCGAGCCTCCGTATTGGCTGATCGCAAACGGTCATGCGCGCCACGTCGGCGACATCGTCGCCGTGGTGGTGGCTGACACGATGCACCAGGCCAAGGACGCCGCGGAACTGATCGAGATCGACTACGAGCCGTTGCCTTCGATCACCCGGACCGCCGATGCGGCAAACCCCGGCGTCGCGAGGGTCTATGACCAGCAGCCCGACAACATCTGTTACGTCTCGGAATTCGGCAACAAGGCGGTGGTGGAGCAGGCTTTCGCCCGCGCCGCGCATGTCGCCAAGCTCGACCTCACCATCAACCGCGTCGCACAGGTGACAATGGAGCCGCGCGGCGCGATCGGCGTCTGGGACGCGCGCGACGAACGCACCACGATCTACGGCAGCTTCCAGTCGACGCACAACATGCGCACGCAGATCGCCGGCACCATGTTCAAGGAGCCCGAGAATGGCTTCCGCGTGGTGTCCTACGACGTCGGCGGCGGCTTCGGTTTGAAGGGCTCGCCGCATCCGGAATACGGGTTGGTCGCCTGGGCTTCGCGCAAGACCGGCCGGCCGGTCAAATGGATTGGCGACCGCAGCGAATCCTTCGTGTCCGATCATCAGGCGCGCGACAATGTCTGCCATGTCGAACTGGCGCTCGATGCCGAAGGCAAGTTCCTGGCGCTGCGCGTGCGCAACATGCACAACCTTGGCGCCTATCTCGCCGCGACCGGCATCCAATGCGGCGTCGGCCATATCGGCCAGCTCTCGGGCGTCTACGCGACGCCGGCGATCTTCGCCCAGGTGACCGGCGTGTTCACCAACACCACGCCGACCTGCGCGTATCGCGGCGCGGGGCGGCCGGAAGCGGCCTATATCGTCGAGCGCATCATCGATATCGCGGCCGCCGGGATGAAGATCGATCCGGCGGAACTGCGCCGGCGCAATCTCATCCCCGCCGAGAAGATGCCCTACAATACCGGGTTCGTTTTCACCTATGACAGCGGCGAGTTCGAGAAGAACCAGGACGCGGTCCTGAAAATGGCCGACTGGAAACATTTCGAAGCACGTCGTGTGGAAGCCCGCGCGCGCGGCAAGGTCCGCGGCATCGGCATTGCGCATGTCATCGAGCAGGCCGGCGGCATCCCCGATGAAATGGCGGAGATCCGTTTCGACGCCGGCGGCGCGGTGACGTTGGTGCTCGGCCTGCAGAATCACGGGCAAGGCCACGAGACCACGTTCCGCCAACTCGCGGTCGAATTGCTCGGCGTCGCGCCCGAGTCCGTGAAGCTGCGCTATGGCGACACCGACGCGGTGTCGTTCGGCCGCGGCACCTTCGGCTCGCGTTCCATGGCGGTCGGCGGCGTCGCGGTCTACGAGGCCTCGAAGAAGATCATCGCGCGCGGCAAGAAGCTCGCCAGCAACATGCTCGAGGCGGCGGAAGCCGATATTGAATTCAAGGACGGAAAATTCACCGTCGCCGGCACCGACAAGTCGGTCGATATCGCGACCGTCGCAAAATCTTCCTTCGTGATCCCGCGCGCCGGCTCGTCGGCCGAGCATGGGCTGATCGAGCGCGTCCATGCAGTCGCGCCGGGCATCACCTTCCCGAATGGCTGCCACGTTTGCGAGATAGAGATCGAGCCAGAGACCGGACAGGTCGAGATCGTCGGCTACTGGGTGATGGACGACGTTGGCCGCATGGTGAATCCGATGATCGTGAAGGGGCAGCTTCACGGCGGCATCGTCCAGGGCATTGGGCAGGTGTTGTGGGAAGACGTCGCCTATGACGTGGATAGCGGCCAGAACATGAGTGGCTCATTCATGGATTACGGCATCGCGCGCGCGCACAATCTTCCGGACTTCCACATCAAGAGCAACGAAGTGATGTGCAAGAATAATCCGCTGGGCATCAAGGGCGCGGGCGAAGCCGGCGCGGTCGGCGGATTGCCGGTGATCATGAACGCGATCTGCGACGCGTTGCGGCCCCTCGGAATCGACACCTTCGACATGCCGGCGTCGCCGACGCGGCTGTGGAAGGCGATCAAGGACGCGCCGAAGCCGCTCGCGTAAGTACCGAGGCGAAGGAAGGGGTGACTATGGCCGATCAAACCATCGCAGCCGCGCCGGTCCAGGCTCAGCCGAGCGCCGCCGAACTGCGTCGTGCCGCTAAAATCCGTCGCCGCTATCCGACCGTGACGGATCTCCGGCTCGGCGCCAAGCGTCGCATCCCGCGCTTCGCCTTCGACTATCTCGACGGCAATGCCAACGAAGAATTCTGCTTCAACCGCAACATCAGCGCACTGCAGAAGATCGAATTGCTGCCGCGCTATTCGGTGAATGTCGACAAGATTTCCTATGAGATCGAGCTGTTCGGCCGGCGCTATGCCGCGCCCTTCGGCATCGCGCCGATGGGCTCGCCCGGCGCGATCTGGCCGGGCGCCGAACACTACCTCGCGGCCGAAGCACAGCGCCGCCGCATTCCCTATGTGATCGCGACGCCGACCAATGCGACCGTCGAGGAGATCGCCAAGATCGCGCCCGACGTGCTCTGGTTCCAGCTCTACCGGTTCCCGCGTAACAACCATGCCATAACCGACGATCTGGTGAACCGCGCCGATCGCGCAGGCGCTCATGTGCTGGTGATGACGGTGGACACGCCGCTCGGCCTGAAGCGGCCGCGCGACATCCGCAACGGCATCAGCATCCGCGCGCCGTTCCGTACCGGCCCGAACGAGATCTATCAGGTCGCGACTTCGCCGGCCTGGCTGATGGAAGTGTGGAAGAAGGGCATTCCGCAGCTCGACAACATCGCGCCCTATGCGACCGCGAAGGACCGGCATTCGATCGCCAAGGTGATGGCGAATGAGAATGGCGGCAGCCATCGCTGGGACGAGATCGCGCGCATGCGCGATCGCTGGAAGAAGCCGCTGGTGCTCAAGGGCATCATGCATCCGCGCGATGCGGAGCGTGCCGCCTCGCTCGGCGTCGATGGCGTCGTGGTGTCGAACCATGGCGGCCGCAACTTCGACGGCGCGCCGGCGACCATCGACCTGTTGCCGGCGGTGTCGGCGGCGGTCGGCACGCGCATGACCGTGCTGTTCGACAGCGGCGTGCGTTCCGGCCTTGATGTGGTGCGCGCGGTCGCGCTCGGCGCGAAATGCGCCTTCGTCGGCCGCCCGCTGCTCTATGGGCTCGCCGCGCTTGGCGGCGAGGGCGCGCGCTATGTCGTCGACATGTTCTTCGACGAATTGCGCGGCGAATTCTCGCATCTCGGCGCGGTCTCGGTTGCGGACGTCGCAGCCGCCGAGACGCGGCATCCGGGTGCATGGCGTCTCGGCGCGAATAGCTGAGGCCGCGTGTTCGCGCTGCTCAGTTCACGCCGCTTCGCGCCGTTGTTCTGGTGCCAGTTCTTCTCGGCATTCAGCGATAACTTCCTCAAGAACGCGCTGGTGTTTCTGATCCTGTTCCGGATGGCCGGCGCGGACGCGCTGATCACCCTGGCGGCCGGCGTGTTCATCTCGCCATTCTTCTTTCTGTCCGGTCTCGGCGGCGAACTCGCCGACCGTTACGACAAGGCGTTGGTCGCGAAACGCCTGAAGTTCGCGGAAATCGGCACCGCCCTGGTGGCGGTGGCCGGCTTCGCGCTGCATTCGGTTCCGGTCCTGTTCGTCGCATTGTTCCTGTTCGGCGTGGTGGCCGCGCTGTTCGGCCCGATCAAATACGGCATCCTGCCGGACCATCTCGAACGCGCCGAACTGCCGATGGCCAACGCGCTGGTCGAGGGCGCGACCTTCATCGCGATCCTGCTCGGCACCATCGTCGGTGGGCTGGCCTTTGCGAGCGGCGACGCCACGTCGCTGAGCCTGCTGATGCTGGTCTTCGCGCTGGCATGTTGGTTAACGAGTCTGTTCATTCCGCCGACCGGCCAGGGGGCGCCGGCCCTGCTGGTGCGCTGGAACATCGCGGCGTCGACAGCGGCGCTGATCCGCCACCTGCGCAGCGACCGCCGTCTGTGGTGGGGCGCGCTGACGACCAGCTGGTTCTGGCTGGCCGGGGCGGTCACCTTGTCGCTGCTGCCGCCATTGGTGAAGAACGTCCTCGGCGGTGACGAACATGTCGTCACCGCCTGCCTCGCGCTGTTTTCTGTTGCCATCGGCGTCGGGTCCGGCATCGCGGCCTGGATCGCGGCCGGCCGGATCGTGCTGCGGACGACGCTGCTCGGCGCGATGCTACTCGGCCTGTTCGCGATCGATCTGGGCTGGGCTACCCTGCATGTCACGGTAGCCCCGGTGCCGGGCGGGGTCGCCGCGGTCTTGACCTCGGCGCTCGGAATTCGCGTTGTGATCGACCTCGCCGGACTGGCGATCGCGGGCGGTCTTTATATTGTGCCGGTTTTTGCGGCGGTGCAGGCCTGGGCCGGCGCCGACCGGCGCGCGCGGGTGGTGGCGGCGGTGAACGTGCTTAATGCCGCGTTCATGACCGGCAGCGCGCTGGTCGTCGCAGTGCTGCAGATCGCGGGATTAACCACGTCGATGCTGTTTTTGCTGCTGGGCGCAGCGACTCTGGTCGCGGCCTTCATCATAACGCGCACCATGCCAGCGCATCAAAATTGATTTTTCAGAAAGGTTACTTCAAGTCGTCGCGTCGAGTGTGAACGCGCATATACGATATCGATTCAAGCATTCTTCAGCATAGCGCACGGTATCGATTTCGCTAAACCAATTCCATACCGCCCGCCTGCTTATATCCGATCAAGAAACGAAGAGCCGTTCGAAGGTCGTCGCTTCGAAACCGTTTCCGAGAGGATGTTCACGTGCGTACCAGCACCATTGTCATGATCGGGTTTGCCGTCTTGTTCGGCTTGCTCGCGGTGTTCGTGGCGCAGTCCTGGCTGAACCAGCAGGCCGAGGAGCGCATGCGCAGCCTCGAGACCAAGGCGAAGCCGCTCGCAACTCAAACTGTCGTCGTCGCGAGCCGCGCCTTGAGGTTCGGCAGCGAGCTCTCGGCAACGTCGCTGCGCGAAGTGGCGTGGCCCGAAGACGCGGTGCCGCCCGGCGCGTTCCGTAAGATTTCCGACCTCATCTCGGGTGAGAAGCGCGTCGTGCTCGGCGCGATCGAGCAGAACGAGCCGATCCTTCCGGTCAAGATCACCGGCCCCGGCCAGCGTGCCACGCTCTCGGCCTTGCTGCGCGACGGTATGAAAGCCGTCACCGTGCGCGTCAACGACGTCGAAGGCGTCGCCGGCTTCGTATTGCCGGGCGATCGCGTCGATGTCGCGCTGACGCGCCAGGGCGAAAAGGGCGTCGGCTCGACCGATGTCTTGTTGCAGAACGTCCGCGTGCTGGCGATCGACCAGACCGCCGACGAGAAGTCGGAAAAGCCGATGGTCGGCCGCTCCGCGACATTCGAAGTCGAAACCGCCGACGCGCAGAAGCTGGCGCTTGCCGCCACGATCGGATCGCTGTCGCTGATCCTGCGCAAGGCCGGCGAGGCTAATGCGGATACGACGCGCCGCATCACGACGACCGATTTGTTCCAGGGCGCCGCACCGATCGCCCAGGATTCGAAGTTCACGACCATCGGTGTGACACGCGCTGCGAAAAAAGAAGACTACAGCGTGCCGGTTGAAGGCGCAGGCAAGGACGCGATGGCAACCTCGGGACAGGGGCGATCGGTTCAGTAGTCAAGCAGATCACGGACGTCGTTTGGGGAAATGGGCGTCCAATGGGTGGGGAGTGTGTAGTGAGTGATTCAAAGGATTATCGCGGGCTGTCAGCCAGGTTCGTGGCTGCGTGCCTGGTTGCGGCATCGATGCTGCTGCCTGGTCTCGCGGCCGATGCGCAGGCGCAGCGGCTGCTGCAGGTGAGCAATGCCAAGCGCACCGTGCTGCTCAACGTGGCGGTTGGCAAGACCGAGGATGTCCGAACCGATACCGCCTTTGTCGACATCACAGTCGGCGACCCCGAGGTCGCGGATGTCAACCCGCTCACCGATCGCTCGCTGTCGATCCTGGGCAAAAAGGTCGGCACCACGCGCGTCACCATCTACGGCGAAGGCAAGAAGCTCGTCGGCATTTTCGACGTCGACGTGACCTACGACGTGTCGCGCCTCTCCAGCGAAATCGCGCGCATCGCGCATGCCGGCATCAAGGTCTCGTCGGTCAACGGCCGTGTGCTGCTCTCGGGCACTTCGCCCGACGCGGTCACTCTCGACCGGGCGGTCACGCTGGCGCGCCAATTCGCGCCCGACGTCATCAACTCGGTGCTGGTCTCGGCGCCGCAGCAGGTGATGATGGAGGTCCGCTTCATCGAGGTGTCGCGCAACGCCGGCCGCGCGCTCGGCGTGCAGTGGAATATGTCGACCAACAACGTGACCGCGAATGTCGGCGACCGCATTGCCGCCAACCAGCTCCCGGTCGCCAGCGGAAATGCGATCGTGCCCGCGGCCGGTGTGCTCGGCACGCTGGCGCCGCCCTTTGGCGTGCTGCTCGGCCGCATGGTTGCGGCCGGCGCCACCACCGACGTGATCGTCAATGCGCTGGAAGAGCGCGGCATGGCGCGCAGCCTGGCCGAGCCGAACCTCGTGGCATTGTCCGGCGATACCGCGAGCTTCCTCGCGGGCGGTGAATATCCGATCCCGGTCGCCGGTACGCAGGGCCAGATCGCCATCGAATATAAGCGTTACGGCGTCGGCCTGTCGTTCACGCCAACGGTGCTGCGCGACGGGCTGATCAACATCAAGATCGAACCGGAAGTCAGCCAGTTCGATCCGAGCCGACAGGTCGCGATCGGCAACGGCATTGCGGTGCCCGCCCTGATCGTGCGCCGCGCCAGCACCACGGTCGAGCTGCGTGACGGCCAAGGCTTCGTCATCGGTGGCCTGTTGCAGGACATCGGCACCACGACCACGGAGCAATTGCCGTGGCTCGGTGATGTGCCGGTGCTCGGCGCGCTGTTCCGCAGCGCCTCGTATCAGAAGCGCGAGACCGATCTCGCCATCATCGTCACGCCACGGCTGGTGCGTCCGACGCGCCCCGGTGACCCGATCAAGACGCCGCTCGACTCGACACTGCCGGCCAACGACGCGGATCTCTTCCTGCTGGGCAAGGCCGAAGTCACGCCGGCGACGGCACGCCTGCAACTCGGCGCCGATCGTCCCTTCGTCGGCCATGTTCTCGACATGCCCAAGGCTGCAATCACGGGAGGCTCGCATGTGCTCACAGTCCGCAATTAACATGCGCATCCTCGGCGCCGGGCTCGCACTGGCGGTGACCCTCGGCGGCTGCTCGGACATCTACTATGACCGCCGTGAATCGATCTCGTTCTCGGCCGGTGATGCGATCGCGACCAACAAGGCGATCCAGATGGTGGATCCCTGGCCGCCTTACAGCGCGAACAAGAATATCGCCTTCAATGGCGAGCGCGCGCAGACCGCGATCGAGCGCTATCGCCACAACAAGGTCACGCCGCCGGTCAGCCTCGGCACCAGCAATTATCAGGCTAAGCAGGCCGATCAGGCGGCCGCCGCCCAGTCGGGCGGCGCCGCACCCGCGGCCGCGGTGAAGTAGCAAAGTGTCAGCCCGCATAGACGGGACAGGGATGCGTCAAACGTGAGTGGAGCCCATGAGAATCGGTCGAACCAGTAATACGCCCAGCAAGACCCAGGTCTCGGTGCTGACGGCCGACGACGCCTTCGCGGAGATGGCGCGCGCGACCTTTGGCGCGAGCCAGCAGATCGAACTGCGCTTGACGGAAGGGACGCTGAAGACCCTCGAGGATAAATTCGATCCCGCAGGCGCAACGGTGGTCGTCGCCGATATCGACGCCAACGATCCGGTCGAGATGCAGGCGCTGGAGCGGCTGATAGCCCGCACCGGCGGGTGGCCGCCGGTCGTGGTCGTGGCTCAGAATTTCGACGCGGCCGTCGCGCGCAACCTGATCCAGATGCGGGTGTCGGACTTCCTCACCAAGCCGGTTTCTGCGGTCGAACTGGTGCGCACCTGCGCGCGGGTGGCGGCGCCCACCACCTCGTCGGAGACGACCGAGGCCAAGATCTACACCTTCCTTCCCGCCATCGGTGGCGCCGGTGTCACCACGCTCGCGATCCAGACCGCGATGTTGCTGCTTAATTCGGGCCAGCGCGGCAAGACCTCGACCTGCCTGGTCGACCTCGATTTCCAGCATGGCGCCTGCGCCGATTATCTCGACCTCGAGCCGCGCCTCAACATCGGCGAGATCGAGCCGCGCCCCGAACGCCTCGATCGTCAGTTGCTGGAAGTGATGACCGCGCATCACCCCTCGGGTCTTGCCGTCGTCGCCGCGCCGAACCGCCCGGCCGAGATGCGCTCGTTCGATCCAGACGTGGTGACGCGGCTGCTCGACCTGGTGTCGACGCATTTCGATTACGTCGTGTTCGATATGCCGCGCACCTGGTTCTCCTGGACCGACAGCGTGCTGCTTGGATCGAACAAGCTGTTCATTGTCAGTGAGACGTCGGTGCCTGGCCTGCGCCATGCCAAGCAGCTGGTCGATGCGATCCGCGAACGGCTTGGCGATACCCCCAAGGCCGAGGTGATCATCAATCGTTTCGAGCAGAAGATGTTCTCGTCCGGATTGCGGCGCAGCGACATCGAACAGGTGCTCGGTGACAGCTTCGCTGCCGCGCTGCCGAACCACTACAGCCTGGTGCGCGAGGCGATCGACCGCGGCGTGCCGCTGGACGAGGTGAAGCCCGGCAACAAGATCACCACCCAGCTCAAGAAGCTGGTCTTGCCGCAGGTCAACACCAAGCCAGGCGCGGCGCGCGAGGCTGCGCGCGAAAAGAAATTCAGCCTGGGATGGGCACGATAATTCAAGGTGCGGCACAGCGGCCGTAGGTACGGATACAGGTTTCGAGGATAAGGATGGCCGGTCGTTTCACCGCTCGCCGCGCAGCGCCGGAGGCTTTGCCTCCGATCGAGGAGCCGTCGCCGGCCCTCGAAGGCGTTTCGTGGACCGTCTTCCCCGATGCCTCACCGGAGCCGGTTCAGTCGCAGTCACAATCGTCGTCGATCAACCCGCTGCTCAGCGACCGGCTGCTCGACGCCAAGGTCCGTCTGCACCGGCGGCTGATCGAAGAAGTCAATCTGTCGGCGCTGGAAAAGCTCGGCGAAGACGAGATGCGCCAGCACATCATGCAGCTGGTGCAGCAATACATCCTGGTCGAGCGGCTCGCTCTCAACGCCAAGGAGCTCGGCGAGTTCGTCTCGGAAATCCTCGACGAGATGACCGGGCTGGGGCCGCTGGAGCCGCTGCTCAAGGATCCGTCGATCTCCGATATCCTGATCAACGGCCACGAATGCGTCTATGTTGAGCGCGGCGGCTTGCTTGAGCCGTGCGGCGTGCGCTTCAAGGACGAGCAGCATCTGCTGCGCATCATCAACAAGATCGTTGCCGCCGTCGGCCGGCGCGTCGATGAATCGCATCCGCTCTGCGACGCCCGCCTGCTGGACGGCTCGCGCGTCAACGTCGCGGTGCGCCCGATCGGCGTCGATGGTCCGCTGGTCTCGATTCGTAAATTCTCCAAGAAGCCGTTCAACCTCAACAAGCTGGTCGATATCGGGGCGATCCGGCCGCAAATGGCGGAATTGCTCGCGGCGGCGGTGAAGGCGCGCATCACCACGATCATCTCGGGCGGCACCGGCTCCGGCAAGACCACGATGCTCAACGCGCTCTCCGCGTTCATTTCGGAGAAGGAGCGCCTGATCACGATCGAGGACGCGGCCGAGTTGCAGTTGCAGCAGCCGCATGTGGCGCGCATGGAAACACGCCCACCCAACCTCGAAGGCAAGGGCGAGATCCGGCAGCGCGAACTGGTCAAGAACGCGCTGCGTATGCGCCCGGAGCGTATCATCCTCGGCGAGTGCCGCGGCGAGGAAGCCTTCGATATGCTTCAGGCCATGAATACCGGCCACGAAGGCTCGATGGCGACCATCCACGCCAACAATCCGCGTGAGGCGATCTCGCGTCTCGAACAACTCATCGGCATGGCCGGCTTGCCGATGACCATCGCTTCCACCCGCGGTCAGATCGCCTCAGCGATCCGGTTGATCGTGCAGTTGCAACGCATGTCGGACGGCAAGCGCCGCGTGACTTCGATCGCCGAGATCACCGGCATGGAAGGCGACATCGTCCAGATGCAGGAGATCTTCAAATATGTCCGCACCGGTACGGCGCCCGACGGCTCCGTGATCGGCCATTTCCAGGCCACCGGCGTGCGTCCGCGCTTCCTGACCGACTTGCTTGCCATGGGGATCAAGATCCCCGGCAGCTATTTCGATCCGTCGCAGCCGCTGTAATCCCATGTGGTTCGATATCGACGCCACTTATGTCGTCTACGCCTTCGTCGCGGTCTCGGCCGCGCTGTTCGTCGAAGGCCTCTACCTGTTGTTCTTTTCCGGCGCGTCGTACCGCAAGAACGTCAATCGGCGTCTCAAGCTGCTCAAGGACCAGCCTGATCGCGAAAACATCCTGGTGCAATTGCGCAAGGAGCGCGGGCTCAGCAATTCCGGAAACATCCGGTTCGGCCTGGAAGCGCTCGGCCGCCTGATCCTGCAATCCGGTGTCAGGCTCGGCCACGGCAAGCTGCTCACCTTCATCCTGATCGGGGCGCTATTCGCGTTCGGCGTCACCCTGATGTTCCGCAATTCCTACCTGGAGGCGGGGCTTGCGACGCTGTTCACGGCCACGCTGCTGCCCTATCTGGTGCTGCGCGTCTTGCGCAGCCGTCGTCAGAAGGCATTCGGCGCTCAGTTTCCTGATGCGCTGGACATCATCGTGCGCAGTTTGCGCGCGGGTCACCCGGTGCCGATCGCGATCACCATGGTGGCGCGCGAGATGCGCGACCCGATCGGTTCGGAATTCGGCATCGTCGTCGACGAGATCACCTATGGCGCGGAACTCGAAACCGCGCTGCGCAATCTATATTATCGTATCGGACAAGACGACCTGCCGCTATTCGTCACGGCGGTTGCGATCCAGACCTCGACCGGAGGCAATCTCGGCGAGATCCTGCAAAACCTGTCGGACGTGATCCGGCAGCGCTTCAAGATGCGCCGCAAGATCCGTGCGCTGGCCTCGGAAGGCCGTGCATCGGCGATGATCCTGTCGTCGCTGCCGATCGGCATGTTTCTGATCATCCAGCTGATCTCGCCCGACTTCTACTCGAGCGTCTGGGGTTACCCGATCACCAAGCAAGCCATCGCCGTCGCGGCCGCCTGGATGGGGACCGGCAACTTCATCATGTACCGAATGGTCAACTTCAAGGTCTGATGATGGACATCGCCGCAACCATTACCGGCGTGTTCGGCGACAGCGCGACAGTGATGCTTGCGCTCCTGGTGTTTCTCGCCACCGCGACACTGACCTTCGGCTTCATGGCCGCGGTGCGCGTACGCGGCGCGGTGAAGCGGCGTACCGCCGTGCTCGCCTCGGAAGACATGGTCTATCACGGGGACAGCGACGGCCTGCGCAATTCCAGCCTCAAGGCGGTGTCGCGCATCCTCGACTACACCACCAAGCATTACTCGGCCGGCGACAACAAGGACATGAAGGTGTTGCGCCGCCGCCTGGTGCAGGCCGGCATCTACGATCCGCGCGCGGTCGCCTACTTCTTCCTGGCTCGCACCGCTTGCGCCATCGGCTTCGGCGTCGGTGTTTTCTTCCTGCTGCCGATGATCACGTCGAAGGGCGGGGCGATGTTCTGGCTGTTCGTCATGGTTGGCGGTATTGCCGGGTATGTCGCACCGAGCCTCTATATCGACAAGGTCATCGGGGTAAAGCGCGACGAGCATCGCGCCGGCTTTCCGGATTTCATGGATCTGCTGGTGGTCTGTGCGGATTCAGGGCTCAGCATGGAGGCGGCGCTGGAGCGCGTCGGGCGCGAGCTCGGCGATTCCTATCCGTCGCTCTGCTCCAACATCCACCTGGCCAATCTTGAGATCCGCGCCGGCCGCACGCTGCCGGAAGCGCTTGAACATCTGGCGGACCGGCTCAGCCTGGACGAGGCGCGCTCGTTCGCGACACTGATCCAGCAGTCGCTCGAACTGGGCTCCAGCATCACCGAGGCCCTGCGGGTCTATAGCGACGACATGCGCCACAAGCGCCTGTCCCGCGCCGAGGAGAAGGCCTATTCGCTTCCGGCGCGGCTCGCCGTTCCGATGATGGTGTGCATCTTTCCGGTGCTGTTCGTGGTGATTTTGCTGCCGGTTTTCGTTCGGCTCTATGTCGGTGCCTACTGATCCATCAGCGTCGCTGGCGCCGGCGAGGAAATGTTAACCCCGATCCCCTAGCGTGCATCGGTACCGGCCAGGATTGGGCAGCCCGTGGGCTGCCCGGAGCGTATCGATGAGCGTCAGTGCTTCCCGAGTTCTCATCGCAAGCGCGTGCCTGGTGTGGCTTGCGGGTTGCGAAACCTCGGGCAAGCTCGGTGAATTGCTGACGCACAAGCCGAACGAGGCGTCGACTGCTGTGGTGGAGGTTGATCCCGCGTCGACCGGGACAGTGCCCGACAGCCAGCCGGAAATGCCGGGAATGCGCGCGACCGGGCAACCGGGGCTGCTCGGCAGCGATCCGAACGACGACCTGACCCTCGGCAAGCGCCACTTCCGCGCCGCGGATTTCGGCACCGCGGAGAAGCATTTCCGACGCGCCGTCGAACAGCATCCGCGCGATGCCGAAGCCTGGCTTGGACTCGCCGCCGCCTATGACCGGCTGAAGCGGTTTGATCTCGCCGACCGGGCCTATGAACAGGCCCTCGCGATCTCCGGCCCGCGGGTCGAGATCCTCAACAATCAGGGCTTCTCGATGATCCTGCGTGGCGACTACAAGCGCGCGCGCGAGAAGCTCCTCGCCGCCCGTGCGGCGGCGCCGGGCAATCCGCACGTCAAGGCCAACTTCGACCTGCTTGAGGACAGCACCCGGCGCGGCAAGGCGGTTCAGTAGCGCCGCCCTCGGACTCGCGCCGGCTGGACATCGCCGCGCCTGCATTCTACCTGAGGCGGGCATGTGGGATTCCATCAAAACCTTCTTCGAAGAGATCAATGGCGGGGACCGGCACCCCACCCGGTTTGAGGAAAATGACTATCGCGTCGCCGCGGCGGCGCTCCTGGTCCATGCCTCCACGATCGACGGCCAGGTTTCGTCCGCCGAGCAGGCGCGGCTGCGGGGGCTGCTGCATGAGCGCTTCGGCCTCGATGAGACGCAGACCCAGGAATTGATCGACGAGGGGACCGACGCCGAGAACGAGGCCGTCGACCTGTACCGTTTCACCAGCCTGCTCAATCGCGAGCTCGACCAGGCCGGCCGCGAGCGCATCGTCGAGATGCTGTGGGAAATCGTCTTTGCTGACGGCGAGGTGAGCGAGCTCGAAGACAATCTGCTCTGGCGCACGGCGGATCTGCTGCAGGTGCCGGCGCGTGACCGGATCGCGTTGCGCCAGCGGGTGATCGCGAAGCGCCAACAGGGCTGACGGTGTCAGCCCGCTCGAAAGTTTGACCATGGCTGAGAAGCGGCCCGTCACCCTCATCACCGGAGCGTCGGCCGGCATCGGCGTCGCGTTGGCCCGGGTGTTCGCGCGCAACGGTCATGAGTTGGTTCTGGTGGCGCGGCGCGAGCAGCGGCTGCTGTCGCTCGCCGATGAGCTGGGTCGCCCCGGCCTGCCGCGGCCGCTGGTGCTGCCGGTCGACCTGATGGCGCGCGATGCCGTGCAGCAGATCGAGAACGGCATGGCCGCGCACGGCGTCGAGCCGGATATCGTTGTCAACAATGCCGGTTTCGGGTTGGTCGGAGAGACCGCCAGCCTCGATCGTGCCGAGCAGCTTCAGATGATCGACCTCAACGTGCGTGCGTTGACCGATTTGTCGCTCGCCTGGGTCGGCAGCTTGCGCCGGCATCGCGGCGGGCTGCTCAATGTCGCGTCGGTGGCGGGCTTCCTGCCCGGCCCGGGCTCGTCGGTCTATTATGCCAGCAAGGCCTATGTGATCTCGTTCAGCGAGGCGCTGCACACCGAACTCGCCGCCGATGGGGTGCGCGTCACCGTGCTGTGTCCAGGCCCGGTGCCGAGCGAATTCCAGGCACGCGCCGGTGTCATGCGCGAATCCTATCCGCCGCTGATCACCGTGTCGGCCGAAGTAGTTGCGGAGCAAGGCTATCGCGGTCTGAAGCAGAACCGCCGCGTCGTCGTACCGGGCGCCGCCAACAAGGCGATCGTTTTTCTGCAGCGCTTTGTTCCGCGCGGCTATGCGGCCGAACTGGTCGGACGACGCTCGCGCCGGCGCTATCCGAAGCCGTAGCGCGCGACGATCTGGTACACGAAAGCGCGCTTCGGGCGCCGTTTCGTTATGGCCTCATAACTATTTGTCGTGATCGCGGGTTTTTGGAACCTGTTATCAAAGTTGTCGTCCATTCGCAGTTTGTCCAAGCGATCAGGAGGCAGCATGTTCACCCGCCGCAGCGCCATTGGTTCGCTCCTTGCCGCGTCCGCGACACCGCTGATGCGTTCATCCGCATTCGCGCAAGACGCATATCCCTCCAAGCAGATCCACTCGATCTGTTCGTTCACGCCAGGGTCGGGCGCGGACATCGTGGTCCGATTTTATTCGAACAAGCTGCAGGAGGTCTGCGGCAAGCCGGTGGTGGTCGAGAACAAGATCGGCGCTGCTGGAAATATCGGCACGGAATACGTCGCCCGCTCCAAGCCGGATGGTTACACCATCTATATTTGCCCGGCCGCAAATGTGCTCGCCTCGGCGCCGTATTTCTTCAAGAGTTTGAACTTCGACCCAGTCGAGGATTTCGAGCACGTCACGACGCTTGCCAAGGCGCCGCTGCTGCTGGTCGTCTCCAGTGACAGTCCTTACAAGACCGTGGCGGATCTGGTCGCGGATTTGAAAGCGAAGGGCGACAAGGTCGGCTTCGGCGGAATTTCAAACTCGGCGACCGTGTGCTGCGAAATCTTCAAGGCGCAATTCAGCCTGGAGACCGTCGAAGTCCGCTTCCGCGATTTCCCATCCGCGTTGCGCGAGATGGCGACCGGCGCGGTTGCTTTTACCTACCTCGATGCGACGCAGGCGCAGGGCCATCTCAATGCCGGCCGCATCCGTGCGCTCGCCACCACATCCGCGGAGCGAATCCCGACGCTTCCCGCGAGCATTCCGACCTCGCACGAGGCCGGCGTGATGAACATGGACATCATGTTCTGGTGGTCGGTGCAGGTTGCGAAGGGGACGCCGAAGCCGATCGTCGAGCAGCTCGGCAAGTGGTTCGGCACCGTGCTGGCGATGGAGGACACCAAGCAATTCCTCGCCCGTTCGGGCAATGTGCCGTTCCCGAATGACCCGGAGGCCACCAAGGCGCTGGTGAAGAAGGAAGTCGCGGCTTGGGCCACTTATGCCAAGATAGCGAAAGTCGAGGCGCAATAGTCGCCGCGACGGAATTGGGGCAAGGCCTATGACAACGCGCAACGGCACTCGTGTGATCGCGATCGAAGAGCATTTCCTCGACGCGGAAGTGAAGAAGGCAATGATCGCCGGCGGTGCCAAGCCGGTCGGCGGCGAGATGGGCCGGCGGCTCGACGATCCCGGCGAACTGCGCCTCAAGGAGATGGATGAGGCCGGCATCGACATGCAGATCCTGTCGCATTCGCCGCCCGCGACCCAATGGCTCGATGCCGCGGTCGCGGTGCCGCTGGCGCGCGACGTCAATGACCGGCTGAAGCAACGGGTGGATAGCAATCCGAAACGTTTCGCGGCGCTGGCGACGCTGCCGACGCCGGACCCGAAGGCCGCGGCGGACGAGCTCGAACGCTGTGTCGACAAGCTCGGCTTCAAGGGCGCGATGATTTACGGCCTCGCCGCCGGGCAGGTGTTCTTCGACGACAAGCAATTCTGGCCGATCTTCGAGCGCGCTGCCGCTCTCGATGTTCCGATCTATATTCATCCCGCGCCGCCGCACCCGACGCTGGTCGACATCTATCTCAAGGATTACCTGCCCGAAGTTCCGAACTTCGCGGGGCCGGTCTGGGGCTTCACCGTCGAGACCGCGACCACGGCGATCCGCATGGTGCTGTCGGGCGTGTTCGACAAGCATCCGAACCTCAAATTTGTCCTCGGTCATCTCGGCGAGACCATTCCCTACAACATGCATCGCATCAGCGAGGCGCTGTCGCGGGTCGGCGCGACCTCGAAGCGGCCGGACGCGATGACCTGGTTCGGCGACGTGTTCTGTGAGCATTTCTGGATCGCCACCAGCGGCAATTTCTCGACCCCGGCGCTGACCTGCGCGATGGTCGAGATGGGCGCCGACCGCATCCTGTTCGCGATCGACTGGCCGTTTGTGATGAATCAGCCCGGCATGGACTGGATCGAGGAATTGCGGATCAGCCCGGATGACCGGCGCAAGATCCTCCACGGCAACGCCGAAAAGCTGTTCAAACTGTAGATTGAATCGCGCTTGATCCGGCCGGGGCGCTCAAGGCAAAGTTTCGCCTTACCCCGCTGATTTGCTCGCTTCCATGAACAAGCCGATTCTCGTCATTCTGCATCAGGAACATTCGACGCCGGGGCGCGTCGGGCCGGCGCTGGAGCGTCGCGGTTTCGCGCTCGACATGCGCCGCCCGCGCTATCGCGATCCGCTGCCTGAGACCCTGGAGGACCATGCCGGCGTGGCGATCTTCGGCGGGCCGATGAGCGCCAACGACGATGACGACTATCTGAAACGCGAGATCGATTGGATCGGCGTCCCGCTGAAGGAAGGCAAGCCGTTGCTCGGCATCTGCCTCGGTGCGCAGCTGCTGGTGCGCCATCTCGGCGGCACCGTCGCGGGCCATGCGGATGGTCACGCCGAGATCGGTTACTACCCGATCCGTCCGACCGCGCATGGACGCGCCCTGCTCGATCCGTGGCCGGAGCAGGTTTATCAATGGCATCGCGAAGGCTTCGACCTGCCGCCGGGCGCCGAATTGCTCGCCGAAGGCGACACCTTTCCAGTCCAGGCGTTCCGTTTCGACGGCGCAGCCTATGGCCTGCAATTCCATCCTGACGTCACCCACGCGATGATGCGCACCTGGACTACGCGCGGGCAGGAGCGGTTGGCCCTGCCGGGCGCACGGCCGCGCGAAACCCACTTCACCGACCGTGCGGTGCATGATCCCGCCGGGCAATTGTGGTTCTCGGCCTTCATGGACCGCTGGGTGGCCGGCGTTCAGCCGCGCGACAAGCAGCCGGCGGCCGCCGGCTGAGACCGCGACACGCTGACATCCGGCAAACCTTCGGTTAGCTTGAACGAATGCCGAAGGGGGATTCCATGTTGTCTTGCTCTGCGCAGTTCCGGCCGATGAAGATTTTGGCAATCTGCTCTTTCGCGCTCGCGCCGCTTGCCGGGCTTGCTGGTTCGGCCGCGGCGCAGACATCGCAGGCGTGGACCTGGTGCGAGCGCAAGAGTGACCGGATCACCGACGACCAGCAGATCAGGGGCTGCACCACGGTGATCCAGTCCGGCAAGGAATCGAAGCAGAACCTCGCCGTCGCCTACATGAATCGCGGCAACGCCTATGACGAGAAGGGGGAGCACGACCGCGCCATCCAGGACTACGATCAGTCCCTCGTGCTCGGTCCGGGCCGTGCCAACGTCTACTACAATCGTGGCATGGCCTATGCCAACAAGGACCAGCAGGACCGCGCGATCGCGGATTTCAGCGCCGCCATCCGGCTCGATCCCAAACACGCTTCCGCCTTCAACAACCGTGGCCTCGCCTATGAGGACAATAAGGATTACGTGCGAGCGCTGGCGGATTACAGCGAGGCGGTCAGGCTCAATCCCCGAGATGCCGTCGCGATCCATAACCGCGGCGACATCTACCGGAAGACCGACCGGCAGGATCAGGCGATCGCCGAATACACCAAGGCCATCCAGCTCGACTCGAAACGGGTCCGGTCGTTCAATAACCGCGGTCTCGCGTATGAGCTGAAGAAGGATTATCCGCGTGCCCTGGCGGATTACACCGAGGCGCTGCGGATCGATCCGGATTACGCCCCGGCCTTCGTCAATCGTGGCGATGTCCATCGCGCCATGAACGCACCGGATCGCGCGATCGCGGACTACACCGCGGCGCTCCGGATCGATGCGAAGTACCAGGCAGCTTACGAGGGCCGTGCATCGGCCTTCGAAGCGAAGGCCGACTATGGCCGCGCGATTCTGGATTACAACGAAATCATCCGGCTCACCCCGGATGCGGCTGAAGCCTGGAATTCACGCTGCTGGGCGCGGGCCATCGCCGGAGATTTGGAGCCGGCACTGAAGGATTGCAACGAGTCGCTGCGTCTTGCGCCGAATGTGTCGTCGACCATCGATAGTCGCGGTCTGGTCCATCTGAAGCTTGGACGGCTCGATGATGCGATTGCCGACTATGATACGGCGCTGAAGCTCGATGCGAAGTCCGCCAACTCGCAGTATGGCCGCGGCATCGTCCGGCTGAAAAAGGGCGACGCCGCCGGCGGCAATGCAGACATCACGGCGGCGAAAGCGCTTCAGGCCAACATTGCAGAAGAATTCGTACGCTACGGCGTCCTCGTTCCTGTTCCAGCCGCGGCTGCAGCGCCGGCATCGGCGCCCGCCGCCGGTTGCGCCCTGGCGGAAACGCACTGGAAAAGCGCCGAGGAGATCAAGGCGCTCGCCGTGTATCAGGACCATCTGGCCCGCTTCGCGGCCTGCGACTTCGCCGTGCTGGCGAAGGCACGGATCGAGGCGCTCAGCAAATAATCGGACGTCACACCGACGCGCTGGCTTCCTTCATCGCGGTTTCCGCGGTGTCCGCCGAGACTCGTTGTGGCGGGAAGTCCTGCACCCGATACAATGTCGGGAACCAGCGCACCCAGATCACCGCCACGGCGATCGAGCCGATGCCGCCGACCAGCACGGCGGGCAGCGCACCGAGCCACGCCGCCATCGCGCCGGCGCGGAATGCACCGAGCGCGTTAGAGGTTCCGATGAACAGCGAATTCACCGCCATGACGCGGCCGCGCATCTCGTCTGTGGTCTCGAGTTGAACCAGCGTCATGCGCAGGATCACGCCGACTGAGTCGGCCGCGCCGGTAATCGCGAGCGCCGCCATGGTCAGCCAGAACGAGGTCGATATCGCGAATACCACGGTCGCGAGTCCGAACACCGCGACCGAGCCGAGCAGCACTTTCCCGACATGGGAGCGGATCGACCAGCGTGACATGATCGTGATCGTGATCAGCGCGCCTGCGGCAGGGGCGGCGCGCAGCAGCCCGAGGCCCTCCGCGCCGACATGGAACACGTCGCTTGCATAGATCGGCAGCAGCGCGACCGCTCCACCGAGCAGCACGGCGAACAGATCGAGCGACATCACGCCGAGCACGATGCGGTTGAACCTGATGTAGTGGAAGCCGGCGAAGATCGAGGCCAGCGTCAGCGGCGCCCGCGTCTTGGAACGCACCGAGATGCGGATCATCGACAGCAGCACGATGCTGAGCAGGAAACAGGAGGCGCACACCGTGTAGACCAGGGTCGGGCTCAATGCGTAGAGCAGGCCGCCGATTGCCGGGCCGATAATGGTGGCGATCTGGGTCGCGGAGGAATTGGTGGCGACCGCCTTCGGAAACAGCGCCGGCGGCACGATCGACGGCAGCACGGTGCTCGACGTCGGCGCCTCGAAGGCCCGTCCGGTGCCGAGGATGAACACCAGAATCAGGATGAATTCCTTGCTGATGATGCCGGTATAGGTGCCGTAGGCGAGACCGGCCGCGCACACCACTTCGAGCAACTGGAACAACTGCATCAGCCGGCGTCGGTCGTAGCGGTCGGCGAGCGGGCCGACCGCCAGCATGAAGGCGATCAGCGGGACGAATTCCGCCAAGCCGACCAGCCCGAGGTCGAACGCGCTGCCGGTCAATTCATACATCTGCCAGCCGACCGCGACCGCCTGGATCTGCCAGGCGATGGAGGCGGCGGTGCGGGCTGTCCAGAAGAACAGGAAGGGCGGGTGTTTCAGGACGGTCAGGGGGACCGTATCGGACTCATTCATGGGCGACTGATAGCACAGCAACCCTCGTCCTTGACACGCATAGGACCTCAGCCTAAATGGCCGAACTCCCGAAATGGCGCTGTTTGCGCGCTTTCGGCGGGGCCGTAGCTCAGTTGGGAGAGCGCCGCAATCGCACTGCGGAGGTCAGGGGTTCAAATCCCCTCGGCTCCACCAGCCTTCGCCCTGCGGGCTTCGGCTGGGCAAGCCGGAGGCTTGACCAGCGAAGCCGCAGGGCGAAGGCTGTCGCGCCGAAGTTCCGAAGGAACGTAGGCGGGCAAGGCAACGTCTACATCTTTCAGAGCGAGTCCGGCGTCCGTTAGTGGCGCTGCCAGCGAACTGACTCCGCTTCCGCTCCACCATTTACCCTGGTGGCTTTACCGTCTTGTTCCGACCCCTCCGACCCGGTACATCTGCGCGTCGCACCGATCTGGAACACTGCTGCTATGCGCGCGATCCTCGAAGTCGTCCTCCTCGCCCTGAATCTCTACGTCTGGATTCTGATCGTCTCGGCGGTGTTCTCGTGGCTGGTGGCGTTCAACGTCGTCAACATGCGCAACCAGTTCGTGGCGACGATCGGCGAATTCCTCTACCGCATCACCGAGCCGGTGCTGGCGCCGATCCGCAACATGATGCCCAATCTCGGCGGGATCGATCTCTCGCCGGTGGTCCTGATCCTGCTGATCTACCTGATCCAGCGGATCATCGAACTCTACATCCTGCCCAACGTGTTCTGAGCGTGTCCCCCGGGGCTCCTGCCAGGGTTCCTTGGCAGGCGGTCGCGGATGGCGTCGCCGTCACGCTGCGTCTGAGCCCGAAGGGCGGTCGCGACGCGATCGATGGCATCGAGACGCGCGCGGATGGCCAGCCTGTGCTCAAGGCGCGCGTGCGCGTAGCGCCGACCGATGGCGCGGCGAATGACGCGCTGCTGAAGCTTCTCGCCCACGCACTCGGGATTCCGGCGCGCGATGTTGCGTTGGCCAGTGGGGCCACGGCCCGCATCAAGCGCGTGAAGCTGACCGGCGACAGCAATGTGCTGATCGCCGCGCTGGTGAAATGCGCGGCGGTCGGCTAGATCACGCGCCATCTCAGGGTCAACGAGCGGGACCGACATGACTGCGACCATCATCGACGGCAAGGCCATCGCAGCTGACTTGCGCGCCAAGGTGGCGGGCGAGGTGGCACGGCTGCAGCGCGATCATCATCTCACGCCCGGCCTCGCCGTGGTGCTGGTCGGCAGCAATCCGGCAAGCGAGGTCTATGTCCGCAGCAAGGGCAAGCAGACCGTCGAAGCCGGCATGCAGTCGTTCGAACATAAGCTGCCGCAGACCGCGAGCGAGGCCGAGGTGCTGGCGCTGGTCGCACAGCTCAATGCCGATCCGGCGGTGCATGGCATCCTGGTGCAGCTTCCGCTTCCGGACCAGATCGACGCGCAGAAAGTGCTCAACACCATCGACCCGGCCAAGGACGTGGACGGCTTTCATCCGATCAATGCCGGCCGCCTCGCGACCGGACTTCCGGCGCTCACGGCCTGTACGCCGCTTGGCTGCGTGATGCTGGCCAAGGCGGTGCTCCCGAACCTGTCGGGCCTCGATGCGGTGGTGGTCGGCCGGTCCAACATCGTCGGCAAGCCGGTGGCGCAGCTCCTGCTGAACGAGAATTGCACGGTCACGATCGCGCATTCGCGCACCAAGGATCTCGCCGGCGTGTGCCGTCGCGCTGATCTGCTGATCGCTGCGGTCGGCCGTCCAGAGATGATTCGCGGCGACTGGGTGAAGCCCGGCGCCACCGTCATCGATGTCGGCATCAACCGCGTCCCTGGTAAGGAAGCCGGCAAGACGCGCCTGGTCGGCGATGTCGCCTATGACGAAGCCTTGCAGGTTGCGGGCGCGATCACGCCGGTGCCCGGCGGCGTCGGTCCAATGACCATCGCCTGCCTGCTGGTGAACACCGTGCGCGCCGCCTGCGCCGCGATTGGATTGCCCGCGCCGTCGGTTTGAACCTCGGCGGCCTGTCGCGCGACCTATCGTTCAGTCGTTCAGTTTGCTGCGCTCTCCGGAGCGCCGGTGGGGAGGCGCGCCATGACCAGGTTGCTGCAGGTTCTCGTTCTGGTGACAGGCTTTGCCTCGTCCGCATCGGCGCAGGACGTGACCAACGCGTATACCCAGTTCGATGCCGACAAGGGCTGCAAGCACACGCCGAGCCGCGTCGAGGAAGACTATGGCTCGTGGCAATGCCCCGGTTATGCCGGCATCGCGGTGCGGCTGTCGGCCGGCGACCAGCGCATGCAGGTGAGCTTCGGGCCGCGTGCGAACAAGGAGGTCGCTGCGGGCGAAACCCTTCCGGCATTCAACAATGCCTATAAAGGAACCGTCGAATGGCGCACCGCCGACGGCAAGCCATTCGCCACGATCCTGCGCTGGAACGTGATGTTGCCCGATGACGAGCGTCAGGCGAGCGGTCGCGTGCTGGTCGTGACGCGCCTCAATCCCGGCGGCGTGTGTCACGTTGGCTATGTCGACGCGCGGACCACGGCCAACCCGAACGAGGTCGCCCGCAAGCTCGCCGACGAGAAGGCGCGCAGCTTCAAGTGCGGGGTCGATAAAGCGGAATATGTTACGAATTGACGTTAGCGGTTAGGCCAGCGTGAAGGCGAAAGCTTACGGCTGCCAGGAGAAGGCGACCTTATCCAGCACCTTGTCGCCGAAACGCTCCGACGAGCGCGCGACCGCCTTGCCGCCGAGCGCGCGGTAGAACTCGACCGCCGGCTCGTTGTCCGACAGCGCCCAGATCACCATGCTCTGCAAGCCGCTCTGGGCGAGGTCCTTGCGGGCCGCTGTGAACAGCCGCCGGCCGAAGCCGAGGCCCTGGAATTCCGGCCGCAGGTAGAGTTCGTAGATCTCGCCGTCATAGGACAGGCTGCGCGCGCGGTTGCGGCCGTAATTGGCATAACCGGCGACGGTCTCGCCGAACACCAGGATCGCGATGCGGCTGCCTTTGCGAATCGCCGAATCCCACCAGTCCGGTCCGCGGCGGTTGATCAGCTTCTCGAGCTCGCGGCCGGGAATCACTCCCTGATAGGCCGCGCGCCATGCCTCGTCATGCGTGGCGGCGATCGCCCCTGCATCGCCCGCCTTCGCGCGCCGAACCTCGATCAGAACGGTGTTCATGGAGCGCATACAAGCAATCCGATAGGCGGCCTTCAAGCCCTCTCTTTAACGATCGGTTAACGGTGTGGATTATTGGTCACGCCGGATTCGAAACCCGCTGCGCCACGGCGAAAAAATCGCATTGCGACGGGCGGGCCGATGCCGTGCGCGCGCCGCTTCTTGAGACTCTCGCGACAGGTCGCACGCGTGCGATTTGCCCGATGTGACGAATCACCATGCCGGTACCGCCCCGGGGGGCGGCGCGTTGTCCTGCCTTTAATGACCGGACATGTGCGGTGCGTTCGAAGGTCAGCACCGCGATGCGGTCGTGCCAGTACTGCAACCTTTGACAGTAGAATAATCTTATTGCAACCGAAGCGCTTGGAGGCGCGCCGGCTATTGGGCAACGTCGTTGGGAAGAGAATCGCGCCCGGCGGCTCAGCGGCCGACCGGCGATCAGACCTGCTCGACTTCCTTCTTGCGCTCGTTGCGCTTGCGGTCGTTCGGGTCGAGCCACTTCTTGCGCAGCCGGATCGACTTCGGCGTCACCTCGACCAATTCGTCGTCCTCGATATAAGCGAGCGCCTTTTCGAGGCTCATGCGGATCGGCGGCGTCAGCCGTACCGCTTCGTCCTTCGACGTGGTGCGGATGTTGGTGAGCTGCTTGCCCTTGAGCACGTTGATCTCGAGATCGTTGTCGCGGGTGTGTTCGCCGACGATCATGCCGCGATACACCTTCCAGCCCGGCTCGATCATCATCGGGCCGCGATCCTCGAGCTTCCACATCGCATAAGCGACGGCTTCGCCCTGCTCGTTGGAGATCAGAACGCCATTGCGGCGTCCGCTGATTTCACCCTTGAACGGCGCGTATTCGTGAAACAGGCGGTTCATGATCGCGGTGCCGCGCGTGTCGGTCAGCAATTCGCCCTGGTAGCCGATCAACCCGCGCGTCGGTGCGTAGAACACCAGGCGGACGCGTCCGCCGCCCGAAGGCCGCAGCTCGATCATGTCGGCCTTGCGCTCGGACATCTTCTGCACGACCACGCCGGAATGCTCTTCGTCGACGTCGATCACGACCTCTTCGATCGGCTCTTCCAGGTCGCCGGCTTCGTTACGACGCAGCAGCACCTTCGGTCTCGACACCGAAAGCTCGAAGCCTTCGCGGCGCATCGTCTCGATCAGGATGCCGAGCTGCAATTCGCCGCGTCCCGCGACCTCCATCGAATCCTTGTCGTCTGATTCCTGCACCCGCAGCGCCACGTTGCCTTCCGCTTCGCGCAGCAGGCGGTCGCGGATCATGCGGCTGGTCACCTTGTCGCCTTCGGTCCCGGCGAGCGGCGAATCGTTGACGCGGAATGTCATGGCCAATGTCGGCGGGTCGATCGGCTGCGCCTTGATCGGCAATTCGACGGTCGGATCGCAAATGGTGTGCGCGACGCTGGCATTCGGCAGCCCGGCGATCGCGACGAGATCGCCGGCCTCGGCCTCCTCGACGGGAACGCGATCGAGGCCGCGGAACGAGAGAACCTTAGTCACGCGGCCGGTCTCGACCACCTTGCCATCGTGGCTGAGCACCTTCACCGTCTGGTTCGGTTTCACCGAGCCGGACGAGATGCGGCCGGTGATGATGCGGCCGAGATAGGGGTTGGCTTCCATGATAGTGCCGAGCAGGCGGAACGGGCCTTCTTCGACCGTCGGCGGTTTGACGTGGCGGAGCACCAGATCGAATAGCGGCTTCATGCCGTCCTCTTTCGATCCTTCGAGGCTGGTCGCCATCCAGCCCTGCTTGGCCGAACCGTAGAGGATCGGGAAGTCGAGCTGTTCGTCGGTTGCGTCGAGCGCAGCGAACAGGTCGAACACCTCGTTCACGACTTCGGTCGGCCGCGCGTCGGGCCGGTCGACCTTGTTGATCACGACGATCGGCTTCAGGCCCATCTTCAACGCCTTGGACACAACGAACTTGGTTTGCGGCAGCGGACCTTCGGCCGCATCGACCAGCACCAGCGCGCCGTCCACCATGTTCAGGATGCGCTCGACCTCGCCGCCGAAATCGGCATGGCCCGGCGTGTCGACGATGTTGACCCGCGTATCGCCCCACAGCACTGAGGTCGCCTTGGCGAGAATGGTGATGCCGCGCTCGCGTTCGAGGTCGTTCGAATCCATCGCGCGCTCGACCTGACGCTGGTTGTCGCGGTAGGTGCCGGACTGCTGCAGCAGCCGATCGACCAGTGTGGTCTTGCCGTGATCGACGTGGGCGATGATGGCGACGTTGCGCAGGTTCATTCGAGGTTTCCAAAAAAGGCCGGCCGCGGCGTCCGAAAGGACCCGCGGCTTGCTGCGGCGCAATATAGTCACGACGCTGAGCGGCGCAACGATAATCGGCAGCAGAAAGGCCCGGATTACCGCGGAATCATGGCGTCGTTAATGTGCCTGCCCCAACTGGAACTCGGCGGAGCTTGTGGCGCGCGGCGAAACCCCGCTTAAACTGGCCTCGAAGTCCGTTCGCAGGGCAAAAGGGAGGTCAAATGACCAAGGAGGGTATCATTGTGCGCGGCGCGGCAGCGGCGGTGCTGGTTCTGGCGGCCGCCTCGGTTGGGTTGGCCCAACCGGCCGGGCAGCCGGTCAGGCTCATCACGCTCACCACGGCCGGCGGGTCGCTTGACCTCCTGGCGCGCACCATCGCGCTGGGCCTGCCCGAGCATATCGGCGCGCAGATCGTGGTCGAGAACCGCACCGGCGCCGGTGGCAATATCGGCGCGGCCGAGATCGCGCGCGGCGCGCCAGACGGATCGGTGTTCGGCATGATCACGGTCTCGACCCATGGCATCAACACCAGCCTCTATGGCGCGAAGATGCCGTTCGACGCGGTGAATGATTTCGTGCCGATCACGATCGCGGCGCAGCTCAAGAACGTGATGGTGATCAACCCCTCGATCCCGGCCAAGACGATCGCGGAATTCGTCACCTATGCGAAGGCCAATCCCGACAAGGTGTCGTTCGGCTCGGCCGGTGTCGGCACCTCGCAGCATCTCAGCGGCGAATTGTTCAACCTCGCGACCGGCACCAAGATGATCCACATCCCGTATCGCGGCGCGGCGCAGGCGATGCCCGATCTGATCGCCGGGCAGATCCAGGTGATGTTCGTCAGCATTCCTGAAGCCACCAACCACATCCGCAGCGGCGCGCTGCGTGCGCTCGGCGTGACGTCGAAAGCGCGTGGCGCTTCGCTGCCGGAGGTCGCGCCGATCGCGGAGCAGGGCTATCCGGATTTCGACGTCACCGCGTGGTTCGGCGTGGCCGCGCCGAAGGGCACGCCGATGGCGATCGTCAACAAATACAATGCGGCGATCCGTAAAATCCTCGCCAATCCCGAGACCATGACGCGCTTTGCTGCATCCGGTCTTGATATCGAGACCAACACGCCGGAGGAGTTCGCGGCCTATATCAAGGCCGAGATCGCGAAGTGGAAGCCGGTGGTCGAGGCGTCCGGCGCGAAGGTGGATTGACGGCGCCCATCATTGCCCAACTCCGCGGACCAGGCGTGCTATCCTCGCGGTTGAACAGGTATGGAGCATGACATGGCCCAAAAATTATCCGGCGATGCGCGTAAGACCGCACTCAGCAAACTTAAAGGTTGGAGCGAGTTTTCCGGCCGCGACGCGATCGAGAAGACATTCACCTTCAAGGATTTCAGCGAGGCGTTCGGCTTCATGACACGCGTCGCATTGGCGGCCGAGAAGATGGACCATCATCCCGAATGGACGAATGTCTACAAGACCGTCGACGTGACGCTCTCGACCCACAACGCCGGCGGGGTGACCGAGATGGACGTGAAACTCGCCGAGGCGATGGACAAGATCGCGGGGTAGCTCTGGGGCACACGCGCCCGTCTTGTGTCCGCCATTTTCGGCTCCCATCTAACGCCCGAGGGAGAAGCCATGTCTGAGCATTCGACATCCTGGGAGCACGCCGCGCGCAACGAAGCGGAGGTCCGCCGCGGCTTCTGGCGCAAGGCGGCGCGGGTCGCCACGCGGCTGCCTTTCGCCGAGGACCTCGCTGCCGCCTATTATTGTGCGTTCGACCGCGAGACGCCGACGCATGTGCGCGCCGGGCTGATTGGTGCACTCGCCTATTTCGTACTGCCGTTCGACGCCATCCCGGATGTCGTGGTCGGGCTCGGTTATACCGACGACGCGGCGGTGCTGATCGGCGCGATCAAGCTGGTCTCCTCGCACATCCTGCCCAAGCATCGCGCGGCGGCGCGGCAGGCATTTGGCGGTTCGGCGGAAAATAGCCCGCCGCAACCGTGACCATGGCCGGAGGGGCCGTTCACCGCCTTCACATTGCCCGATTTTCTCAATTATTCAGCGCTAACCATGATGGTCTCCGGTGGGGAGATTCCGTCGGTCCCTGTCCTGTCAGTAACGGATGAGCGTAATGAGCCTCGCGCCATTCTCTCGAATTGCCGCTTTCGCCCTGATCATGGGATCGCTTGGTTTTGTGGTCGCCGCGGGCGCCCAGACCGCACCAGCTGAAAAGGCCAAAACGGCGCCCAAGGCTGCCGCGCCAGCCTCGGCTAAGGCCGCGGCCCCCGCGCCGGCCAAGGCTGCACCTGAAAAGGCTGCACCTGAAAGGGCCGCCGCTCCGGCAAAAGCCGCTCCCGCCAGCGCCAAAGGGCCGGCGCCCGCCAAGGCGGCTCCGAAAACCGCCGCAGCTCCGGCCAAGGCGGCCCCGCCGGCCGAAGTCGTCCAGCCGACCTTGCTCGGCCAGTTCGGCGATTGGGGCGCCTACACGGCTACGCCCAACGGCAAAAAGCTTTGTTTCGCGCTGGCCAAGGCGAAATCCTCGCAGACCACGCCGACTGGGCGCGCCCGCGACCCGGCCTTCTTCTTTGTCGCCAGCCGCCCGAGCGAGAATGTGCGCGCCGAGGTATCGGTGATCATCGGTTATCCGTTCAAGCCGTCATCCGAGGCGATGGCCGAGATCGGCAGCAGCGCCTATGCGATGTACACGCAGAATGACGGCGCCTGGATCAAGAACGTGGCCGACGAAGGCAAGATGCTCGACGCCATGCGCAAGGGCAACGACGTGGTCGTGAAGGGCGAATCCGGCCGCGGCACCAAGAGCGCCGACACCTTCTCGCTGAAGGGCCTGCCCCAGGCGCTCGACCGCGCCGGCGAAGAGTGCAAATAGTCTAGCTTCGTCATTCCGGTGCGTCCCGCACGATGGGTTCCGGGCGCGCGCGCCCGGAAATGCCCGCGTTTGTCATACGGAGTTACCACCATGATCCGCGTCGGCATCGGCGGCTGGACTTACGAGCCCTGGCGCGGCGTGTTCTATCCGGAGAAGCTGCCGCAAGCGCGCGAGCTCTCCCATGCCAGCCGCGCCGTGACCGCGATCGAGGTCAATGGCACTTTCTACGGCACCATGAAGCCGGCCAGCTTCCGCAAATGGCATGACGAGACGCCGGATGATTTCATGTTCTCGCTCAAGGCGCCGCGCTTCGCGGTGAACCGCCGCGTGCTGGCCGAGGCCGGCGACTCGATCAAGCATTTCTTCAACAGCGGCGTCGGCGAACTGGGTCCGAAGCTTGGGCCGATCCTCTGGCAGCTTGCCGGGACCAAGAAATTCGATCCGGCCGATATCGCGGCCTTTCTCAAGCTGATGCCGCGTGAGCATGAGGGGCGGGTGCTGCGCCATGTGATCGAGGCGCGTCATCCGAGCTTCTGCGTGCCGGAATTCATCGATCTGGCGCGCGCGCATGGCGTGGCGATCGTGTTCGCCGAATCCGAGGAATATCCGGCGATTGGCGACGCGACCGCAGACTTCCTATATCTGCGGCTGCAGAACACCAAAGACGACGTGCCGGCCGGCTACCCGCCAGCCGCGCTTTCCGCGGTTGTGGATTGGGCGCGCATCTGGGAAAGAGGCGACGAGCCGGACGATGTTCCGCGCGTCGCCGGCAAGTCTCCGGTGAAGCAGAAGCGCGACGTCTTCGTGTTCATGATTTCCGGCGCCAAGGTGCGCAATCCCGCCGCCGCGATGGCGATGCTGGAGATACTGAAGGACAAATGACCGTCGAATTGCTGACCGCCGACGTGCAGCCCGGCTTCGTCGAGAAGACGCCGCTGGAGCTTTATGTCGCCCCAGCGAAACCTTCGCTGGTCGGCATGACACGCGCCGAGCTCGCTGACGCGCTTGGCACCATCGGCGTGCCCGAGAAACAGCGCCGCATGCGCGTGCAGCAGCTCTGGCACTGGCTCTATGTGCGCGGCACGCAGAATTTCGACGACATGACCAGCGTGTCGAAAGAGCTGCGCGTGGTGCTCGAACAAAGCTTCACGCTGGCGCGGCCGGAAGTGGTCGCCGAGCAGGTCTCGGCCGACGGCACGCGCAAATGGCTGCTGCGCCTCCCGAGCGAAAATCCCGGCGAACGTCCGCACGAGGTCGAGTGCGTCTACATCCCCGATACGTCACGCGCGACATTATGCGTGTCGAGCCAGGTCGGCTGCACGCTCACCTGCTCGTTCTGCCACACCGGCACGCAGCGCCTGGTGCGCAATCTCACCGCCGGCGAAATTGTCGGGCAGGTGATGGTGGCGCGCGACAGGCTGGGCGATTGGCCGGGCGGGGTGAAGCCGACCGACGGCGTCGTCCCCGATGGCGACCGCGCCGTCACCAACATCGTCATGATGGGCATGGGCGAGCCGCTCTATAATCTCGATGCGGTGCGCGACGCGTTGTTGATCGTGCAGGATGGCGACGGCATCGGCATTTCGCGCCGCCGCATCACGCTGTCCACCTCGGGTGTGGTGCCGATGATCGAGCGGGCCGGCGCCGAGATCGGCGTGATGCTCGCGATCTCGCTGCATGCGGTGCGCGATGAATTGCGCAATGAGCTGGTGCCGCTCAACCGCAAATATCCAATCGCCCAATTGCTCGAGGCCTGCCGCAATTATCCCGGCGCGTCGAATGCGCGCCGCATCACGTTCGAATACGTGATGCTCAAGGGCGTCAACGATTCGATCGCCGACGCAAAGGCGCTGGTACGCCTACTGAAGGGGATTCCGGCCAAGATCAATCTGATCCCGTTCAATCCTTGGCCCGGCACCAAATACGAATGTTCGGACTGGGACCAGATCGAGAAATTCTCTGAGGTCGTGTTCAACGCCGGCTATGCCTCGCCGGTTCGCACGCCGCGCGGCCGCGACATCCTCGCCGCCTGCGGCCAGCTCAAGAGCGCGACCGAAAAGCTATCCGCGCGCGAGCGCATCGCGTTGCGCGCCATGGCGATGACCGACGACGACGAATGATGCGGTCGACCTCATGACTCTCGGCCGCTTCATCCTCCGTCTGGTGGTCGTGCCGCTCGGTGCATTATTCGCGATCTGCGCATCGGTGATCGTCCTGGTGCTGGCGCACTGGAATGTGTTCTCGCGCGCGCTCGACGCGCCCGACCTGACGCAGGACCAGTTCTTTGCCGCGGTGGCGTTCGCGCCGGTGATCTTCTTTCTGCTGGTGAGTTCAGGTGTGCTGATCCTGCTGCCGGCCGCCATCGGCGTGCTGATCGCCGAGGCGTTCTCGATCCGCTCCTGGATGTTTCACGTCTCGAATGGAATGTTGTCGGCCTGGATCGGCTGGTATGCCGCGCCGCGCCTCAACGATGCCTATCCGATCTATGGCGATCCGCGCTTCATCGTCGTGGCAGGCGCCGCTGCCGGGCTCGTCTATTGGCTGATCGCGGGGCGCGGTGCCGGCGCCAACCGCGCGCCGCCACAGCCGCAATTCCGCTAGCTTTCCAAGACCCGCCGCGTGGGTTAGACGATCCCGGCATGACCCGTACCGGCCTCCTGATCGCGCTCGCCATTGCCGTCGTCGTCGGCGTCGTGTTCGGCGTCTGGTCGCGGCTCGATCTCGCGATCGCGCGGATTTTCTACTATCCGGAGCTGCAAGGCTTTCATTTCGCGTGGCAGCGCTGGATGGTGGTGTGGCGCGACCTCTCGGCGTGGATGATCGCGCTGCTGGTGCTCCCGGCCGGCATTGCGCTGGTGGTGAAGCTCATTCGTCCGGACCGGCCGATGCTGGTCTCGGGCCGCGCGGTGCTGTTTCTCCTGGTCACCATCCTGCTCGCGCCGGGCGTCGTCGCCAACGGCCTGCTCAAGGAGCATTGGGGCCGTCCGCGTCCAATCGACGTCACCGAGTTCAAGGGCACCGATCCCTTCGTCGCCTGGTGGGACCCGCGCGGCGTCTGTCCGACCAATTGCTCCTTCATCGGCGGCGAGCCAGCAGGCGCATTCTGGACGTTGGCGCCGGCCGCGCTCGCGCCGCCGCCATGGCGAGTGCCCGCCTATGGTGCGGCGTTGGTGTTTGGCAGCGTGGTGAGCGTGATGCGCATGGCCGCCGGCGGCCATTTCTTTTCCGATTGCGTGTTTGCCGGCGTGTTCACGTTCCTGATCGTCTGGACCGCGCATGGCCTGATCTTCCGTTGGCCGCGCACGCGCATCACCGATGACGGCGTCGAGCGCGCGGTCGAGCGCGTCGCCCGATGGCTCCGTGATGTGACCGGCCGTTTATTCAGCCGTGGCGAACGCAAGCCATCATAGGCCGCAGCTACGCCAGGGGCATGCGGAAGGTGAAGCGTGTCTCGTCAGCGGTGGACGAAACATCCAGCGTTCCGCCATGAGCGCGTGCGATCTCGTTCGAAATGAATAGACCGAGGCCCAGCCCTTCCTGATGCGGCCGCGCCGACGCGCGAAAGAATGGTTGGAATAGTCGTTCGCGCGTTGCCGCAGGGATTGGGTCGCCGGCATTCGCGACCGATAAGGTGAACACTCCGTCCAAGGTCGTCGCATCGACGCGGATCGGCTGGCCTTCCGCGCCATGGCTCACGGCGTTGGCCAGGAGATTCGACAGCATCTGTCCGATGCGGATTGGGTCGCTGGCGATCGGCGCGTTGATCGTGAGCTTAGTTTCGAAAATGCGATCGGGATTAGCTGAGCGTAGTTCGGCGATCACGTGTTCCAGCACCGGCGTCAGCGGCTCTTCGGGGCGGCGGCGCAGCAGCAGCCCGCCGCCCAGGCGTCCGCGCGCTAAGTCGAGCACATTGTCGATCAGCCGCGCCATGCGCGTGATGCTCATCTGCATCATGCCGATCATCTCGCGCGACTTGTCGTCCAGTTGACGTTTCAGCAGCAGCCGCGCGCCTGCATCCACGGACGCCAGCGGGTTGCGCAGGTCGTGGCCGAGCACCGCGATGAATTGCTCGCGCAACTCGGAGACCTCGCGTTCGCCCAGCAGCGTCGCTTCGCTTGCGGCGATCCGCTGATGCGCGTCGAGGTGGAATGCAATCAATTCGGCGAACAGCTTGAACATGCCGATGGTCGCCGGATTTTTAAGAGCTGCCGGTCGCGGATCGATAGCGCAGAGCGTGCCGAAGAAATCGCCGTTCGGCAGGATGATCGGCATCGAGATGTAGCTCTGGAAGCCATACATCGCCGGCGTGTGATGGCTGCAGAATGCCGCGTCCTCGGCGACATGGTCGATGATCACCGGCTCCCGGCTGGAGCGGATCTCGTTGCAGATCGTGGTTTCGATCTTCAGCTCGCCGCCCGGCTTGAGGCCGAAAGCGATGTCATCCTTCACCGAACAGGCGATCCAGCGATCCTCGGTGACGCGCGCGACCGCGGCGAAGCCCATGCCGGTGGTGCGGCAGACGACTTCGAGGATGGTGGGAACCGCTGCGATCCGTGAAATCGCGGCGATGTCGGCGGAATGGTCTTCACTCAAGGGGCGCGTTCACTCGGTTACTTTGTTGTCGCGCCCCGGCTTGGCGGCGCGATTCGAATGACCCGCCGCGCACCCCCCGCGCCAGCGGATTTTCTAATGCGATCTATATCAAACCTGCCCGCCGTGTCGACGCAGCGTGTGGGGCCGGGTGAACCCGGCGCGGGCAGCCTCTGAAGCCGCCGCGTCCGGCTTGATGCGTAGCTTTACTTCGACGGGCTCAGCAGATTCACACAAGCTTCGGCCACGCGCCGGTCGGGCTCCGAACCGGGAAACTTGGTCCAGCCGGCCTTTTCGACCATCTCGTTGCGGCGCCAGGAATCGGCTTTGACGAGGGCTTCAAGATTGGGCTTGGCGTCGACGGATTGCTGGAACTTGTCGACGCAGATCGGCGCCAAGACGCGCACGATGGCCTTCTGCTCGGCTTCGACCATCTTCTTGTCGACGGTGCTGCCGAGCGTCCATCCGCCCCAGTTGAAACCGACCACGATGGCGATCAGTGCGCCGCCGGCGGCGCCCTGGAGCAGGCGCGTCACCGATTCGCCCTGTAGAATTGCGGGTAATTTCACGAATTTTCCTTTCGACCGACATGCGTCGGCGCGAGGGCAACGGACACCCGAACGGATTCCGGTCGAAAGTTGGGGTGGAGGGCCGGCCGCTTTGCGCGGGCGTTTCGGTCGCCGTGACCTTGCGCCTTGTCCGGATGGGAGTCGATGCGGCGGAGTCGACCATTCGGCCCGTCAGGCGGTCTGCCGCAGTGAACGGCACCGGCCGGAGCAAGGTCTGACTGCCCCGCGGCGACCGGGCCTGCTTGCACACCGGTTCCCGGTGCCTATAACGGCGGTCAGCAGCCCTCTCCAGACAAGGCCGACGATGTCCCAGAAGTCCGTCAAGAAAGTCGTGCTCGCCTATTCCGGCGGCCTCGATACCTCGATCATCCTGAAGTGGCTGCAGACCACCTATCGCTGTGAGGTCGTCACCTTCACCGCCGATCTCGGCCAGGGCGAGGAACTGGAGCCGGCGCGCTCCAAGGCGCTGCTGCTCGGCATCAAGCCGGAAAACATCTTCATCGAGGATCTGCGCGAGGAATTCGTGCGCGACTACGTGTTCCCGATGTTCCGCGCCAACACGGTCTATGAGGGGCAGTATCTGCTCGGCACCTCGATCGCGCGCCCGCTGATCGGTAAGAAGCAGATCGAGATCGCGGAGCGGGTCGGCGCCGACGCGGTCTGTCACGGCGCCACCGGCAAGGGCAACGATCAGGTGCGTTTCGAGCTCACCTATTATGCGCTCAAGCCCGACGTGACCGTGATCGCGCCGTGGCGCGAGTGGGAGATGCGGTCGCGCGAGCAGCTTCTCGCTTTTGCCGAGCGGAACCAGATTCCGATCGCCAAGGATAAGCGCGGCGAAGCGCCGTTCTCGGTCGACGCGAATCTGCTGCACGCTTCCTCGGAAGGAAAGGTGCTGGAAGATCCGGCCCAGGAAGTGCCGGACTACGTTTATTCGCGCACCGACGATCCGATGACCGCGCCGGATCAGCCGACTGTGATCAGCGTGGATTTCGAGCAGGGCGATGCGACCGCGATCGACGGCGTGAAAATGTCGCCGGCGACGTTGCTCACCAAGCTCAACGCGCTGGGCAAAGTGAATGGCATCGGCCGGCTCGACCTGGTCGAGAACCGCTTCGTCGGCATGAAATCACGCGGCATGTATGAGACGCCGGGCGGCACCATCCTGCTTGCGGCGCATCGCGGCATCGAGTCGATCACGCTGGATCGCGGCGCGGCGCATCTCAAGGACGAGCTGATGCCGAAATACGCCGAGCTGATCTATAACGGCTTCTGGTTCACGCCGGAGCGCGAAATGCTCCAGGCCGCGATCGACAAGAGCCAGCAATTCGTCACCGGCCGGGTGCGGCTCAAGCTCTACAAGGGCAGCGTCATCATGATCGGGCGTGAGAGCCCGTACTCGCTGTATGATCAGGACCTCGTGACCTTCGAGGAAGGCGCGGTAGCCTATGATCACCGCGACGCCGCCGGCTTCATCAAGCTCAACGCACTGCGTCTGCGCACGCTCGGGCAACGGAAGAAGAAGCTGGGGCTGTAGCGCGGCTCGCTTTCGTCTGGGTGGAAATAGAAATGGCCGGGACTTTCATCCCGGCCATTTTCGTTTGTGTTTTGGCGCGTGTTTACTGGGCCGCGCCGCTCAGTAGTGGGGTGACGCGCAGCACGGTGACGCGCCGATTGATGGCGCTCGGGCCGTCGGTCTGTTCCTTCAACTGCTCCTCGCCATAGCCCTGCGTCGTCAGGTTCTCGGGCGGCACCCGGAACTGATCGGTGAGCGCAAGCGCGACCGACTCCGCGCGACGGTCCGACAGCGACAGGTTGTCGACGTCCGAGCCGACCGCGTCGGTGTGTCCTTCAATCAGGAACACCTCGTTCGGGTTCTGCTGCACCGCGCGCAGGATCGAATCGGCGATACCCGCGAGCTGCTGCACTTGGTCGGGCGCGATCTCCCACGATCCCGTCGGGAACGCGATGGTATTGAGATCGACCCGCTGCATGCGGGCGCGCACGTCAGGGCTCTGGCGGATTTCGTCGAGCGAATAGGCACGCGGCAGACGCTCGATCGGAGGCGCCATCAGCACCTGGTAGATTTCCTCCGGCGGCCCGCGATCGTCGATCTCGTAGATGTAGCGTTCGCGCGGGATGCGGATCATCGGTGGCGGCAGCCGGACGAAGAAGCTGGCGCCACGCGGCCCGCGCGCGCGGTTGTCGATGATGACGACCTCGCGGCCATTCGCACCACGACGTGAGCGGCGGATCAGCCGGCCATCTTCCCCGACCACGGTGATGATCTGCTCGCCACCCGGACGCAACACGACGGTCTGGGTGTCGCGGCCGCGCCGTTCGGTGCGCACGTTCTGCGGCGCGATGCCGACGCGGAAGCGATCGGCCTCGTTGGAGCGCACGATATTGCGTCCGCCCTCCTGGATGATGATGCGGCCCGGCTCCTGGATCACAGTCCGGTTGCCTTGCTGCTGTTCGCGGCGCTGGCCGCGCAGATCGTCGAGCCCGCGCAGCCTTTAATTGACCAGCGGCGGTTGTCCGCCGGTCGGAGCCGCGGCGCCGCCCGG
>CANKHJ010000001.1 GCA_947481635.1 Bradyrhizobiaceae bacterium | reverse complement strand
GCTTCGACTGATTTGCGAATCCCCTAAATGACGACAGGCTCTAGATTAATTGATCTTGACCGAGTCATTCCAAACGATACCCTTTGCCTCCTGCGCTCCAAACGCGGCGATGAATACCAGCGTCGGGCGCGTTGACTGAAGCGCACCTGAGTTGATTTGGCGCCTCGGTCGAGTGCGAAGCGCGTGCACGAATGAGGCACCTCCTGGACGGTCGCTGCGGTCCTGCAGCGATGAATCGGCAGACTTCCCTGCAAGGCATGAACTGACTTTCAATTCCAACACGGAAGAGGAGTGCCATGATGCAGCCCGCAACACAGCGCCCGAGCAAGCCGCTGCCGACGCAGCCATTGTCAGGTGTCCTTGGTGCTGAGGTGATCGGCACCGATCTGAGAGACCTCATCAAACAGGGCGATTGCACGTCGCTGCTTGATGCCCTCGCGGCTCATTCGGTCGTCGTCATCCGCGATCAGACGCTTACCGCATCTGAATTCGTCGAACTGGCCCGGCTCATGGGCGAGCTTGAGTGGCACGTGCTCGATCAATACAGGATGAAAGATCAGCCCGAGATCTACGTCATTTCGAACATTGTCGAGAACGGCAAGCCGATCGGCAACCCGAAAGACGGGTTCGGCTGGCATACCGACCAGGCGTATCTCGCAAAACCCACGGCCTATACCCTGCTTTACGGGGTAGAAACACCGGCGGAGGGCGCGGACACTTTGTTCGTCAGCACCCAAGGCGCTTATGAACGACTTCAAGCTGAATTCCGTCAGTCGCTTCGTGGGCTCCGGACCATTCAGAGCTACCTCTATATGCGCGAAGGAAATAGCGCGTATCGCAAGAACAACGCGGTCACCACCGAGCTCCGTCAAGACCAGCGCGACCGCGTGCCCGACGTGACGCACCCCCTGGTGAGGACCAACCCGACGAATGGTCGTGCAAGCCTGTATCTTGGCGGCGACAGTCTCGCGAGCATCGAAGGCCTCGAAGAGACCGAAGCCCGTGCGCTAATCGATAAACTCGTTGCTCACACGCTCAACAATGATTTCGTCTATAGCCACAAATGGCAGCCGCGCGATGTCGTGATCTGGGACAACCGGGGAACCATGCACACCGCGACCGACTATGACCGGGATCGCTACCGACGGCATATCTGGCGCACGTCGGTTCGGGGGGAAGTCCCCTACTGACGTCGCGCGCAGGCCTTTTCGTTTCCCCAATGACCGCTCACCTTTGCTGAGAGAAACCATGAACACCAATCGGCGACATTTTCTTGGACTGGTCGGAGCTGCGACCCTCCTGCCCTCCTATGCGGCCCATGCGCAGACGGCGCGCGCGAAACTGCGTGTGAAGCTCAACTGGATCAAGAATTCTCAATACGCAGGGGAATGGCTCGCCGCCGACCAGGGGTACTTTGAAAAGGAAGGACTGGACGTCACGTTTGACGCCGGTGGCCCGAACACGCCCCAAGCCGTCGTTGCAGTCGCCGGCGGATCGAGCGACATCGGCTATTCTGGCTGGTTCCCGTTCCTCGACGCCCTGACGCAAGGGAACCAGATGGTCGCAATCGCCGCAGCGGAGCCGAAGTCTCCGCTCGGCATTCTGTCCCTCGCACGCAAGCCGATCCTCAAGCCGGCCGATCTCCTGAAGAGCAAGATTCTCATCCAGGGCGCCAACCAAAAGGCCGCAGTCGAAGCGACCTTGACCCTCAATGGATTGCCCAACGACTATACCGCCGTGCCGGCCGGGTTCTCACCGGAGCCGCTCGTGGCCGGACAAGGCGACGGATATACCGGCTTCAGCACCAACGAGGTCGTGGCTGTTGAGAAAATGGGCCTGAAGCTCGGAAAAGACTTCTTCTTTGTGAGCTTCGATGACCTCGGATATCGCAGCTATGGCGCCGTGCTGTTCTGCACGCGGACCTTCCTGACCAATAACCGGCCCGCGGTTGTTGGATATGTCCGGGGGCTTATCCGGGGCTGGCGCAAGAACGACGAACAGCCCGAGCAAGGAGCCCGCCTGGCGGTCGAACGTTTCGGGCGCGACTACGGCCTGGACCTCGCACAAGAGCGGCTGATGAACGAGCGGCATATTCCCCTGACCAAGGCCAACGACAATCGGAAGTTCCTCGCACTCGATCTCAATGAGATGTCCGGCCCGATGTATGCCGCGGCTCGCGCAACCGGCCGCAAGGACCTTCCGGATGCGAACTCAATCGCGGACTTGACCGTCGTCGACGAAGCGCACGCGAAACTCTAATCTCATGCAGCGTGCGGGCACTTCGATCAGGCTCAATCACGTCAGCAAATCCTTTTCGATTGGAAGAAAGACCGTCGCAGCGGTCGATGCCGTTGACCTGACGATCGAAGCCGGCGAATTCGTCTCATTCATCGGGCCGAGCGGATGCGGCAAGAGTACCATTCTTCGGATGGTTGCGGCGCTTGAGGCGCCGACCGCCGGACAGGTCACGATCGGTGACCTGCCGCCATCGGAAATGGCGCAACATCATCGCCTCGGTGTCGCCTTCCAGGACCACGCGCTGCTGCCATGGCTGACTGTCCGCAAGAATGTCGAACTGCCGTTTCGGATCGCCAGCCGCCCGGTGAATGACCAGCAGATCGATCAATTGCTCAACCTCGTCGGCCTCTCCGAATTCGATCGCGCCCGCCCAAAGCAGCTCTCCGGGGGCATGCGCCAGAGAGCATCGATCGCTCGGGCGTTGATCCTGCAACCGGATGTCTTGCTGTTGGATGAGCCGTTCGGAGCGCTCGACCAGGTTACGCGCCGGCATCTGAACATCGAGCTTCAAAACATCTGGGCGCGTAACGCGATCACGACAATCCTGATCACCCACTCGGTGGACGAAGCGCTGTTTCTATCGGACCGGGTGGTGGTCCTCAGTGGACGTCCGGGCCGGGTCGTCAAAGTGCTCCCGGTGCCGTTCGGCCGTCCACGCTCGCCGTCGGTGATGCGGGACCCGCTGTTTCATCAACTCGCGGATGACCTGACAGAATCGCTCGAAGGCTATGTCGGCAGCGAGGAGCCCTGAGATGGCTTCCGCGTCGCGCAGCGCCTCGGTTGCTTACGGCTTCCTCGGCGTCGCCCTCTTTATCGGCGGCTGGCAATTGATCGGCGCCTATCAACTCGCCGGGTTGACCTGGCCACCCTTCACGACCGTCATCAGCTATCTCATCGAGCCTTCGCGGTGGGGGCTGTTTTCCCGCGCGCTCGAGGCGACGTTATGGGCGATGGGCTTCGGGTATGCCGTCGGCGGCGCCTGCGGCTTTACGATCGCGGTCGCAGCTTCCATGTTCGATCGGTTGCGGCCGATGCTCGACACGACGAGCGCGGTCGTTCACGCCATTCCGGCCATCGCCATTGCGCCCCTCTTCATCATTCTGCTCGGCACCTCGACGGCACCGTCCGCGCTCTCGGCGTTGAACGTCTTCTTCATCATGTATGTGTCGACCTCGGCGGGACTGGCGGCGGCCACCCCGGCGCATCGGGATGTCTTTCGTGTCCTCGGCGCGTCGAAGACTCAACAGCTCTACCGCCTGCAGCTCCCCAACGCGTTACCGAGCATCATCACTGGGCTGCGGCTGGCCGCACCGGCGTCGGTGATTGGCGCGATCATCGGCGAATGGTTCGGCGCGCCGCGTGGTCTAGGCCTGCTGATTGTCAGCGCCATGCAGAATTTTCAAATTCCGCTGCTCTGGAGCACGATCGTTCTGGCGACCGCGATATCGGCCATCGCCTACGGACTCTTCGGTCTGATCGAACGCCTCATCCACGCACGGTTCCAATAGCAAGGATGCCTTGAATTGCTGACGGGATTGCGGACCGCAAAGCTGCTGCTGGTACAAATCTCCGGAATCGTCGGACTGATCGTCCTATGGCAGTTCTGGGTCGCGGCACGGGGGCTGAACACGATCGTGCTTCCCGGTCCGATGAGCGTGGTATTGCAACTGCTCAATGAACCCGCCGTCTATTTCTGGAACGGTCTTCACACCCTCGCCCTGGCTCTCGCCGGATTGGCCCTCGGCACACTGCTCGGAACCACGGTCGCAGTCGTGGCATGGTCCTCGCGACTGTTCGAGGGCATCCTCACTCCATTGGGACTGATCTTCTCATCGGTACCTATCGTCGCGCTCATTCCGGTGATCGCTCGCATTCTTGGCTATGACGTCAGGACCGAACTCGCAATCGTCATCCTGATTTCCTTCTTTCCGCTGTTCGTATTCACGCTAAAGGGCCTCAAGGCTCTGCCTCCCGGGGCCAGTGATCTGTTTCAGACCCTCGGCGCCACCAAGCGGCAGCATCTGGCCTGGCTGGCGCTGCCTGCCTCGCTGCCGTCGTGGCTGACCGGCTTCCGGATCGCGGCGCCGCATGCGGTTCTCGCCGCCATTGTCGCGGAATTCCTGATGGGCACGAGCGGGCTGGGACATGTGCTGGAAGGCGCGCGATCCGATTTGCAGATGCAGCGGGCGCTGGCAGCAAGCCTTTCCGCGACCGTGATTTCTGTCACTTTCTTTCTGCTGAGCGCGGTCCTGGAACAGCGACTGCTCCGCAACCGTTGAAACTACCCCGGCGCGCCGCCACGCGGCATCACTCGCGGAACGCGACCTCGCGGGTCTTGCGGAAACTCGGTGAGACGATCAGGAACACGACGCCAAGCGCCGCGACGATCAGCACCGCTGAGATGGGTCTCCTGACCAGAATCGTTACGTCGCCATCGGCTAAGATCATCGCGCGCCGGAAATGCTCTTCCATCAGCGGCCCCAGGATGAAGCCCAATGTCATCGGCGCGGCTTCGCATCCGAGCTTGGAGAACAGATATCCAATCAGCGCAAATCCAGCCATCAGGAACACGATGAAGGTGCTGGAACTGATGCAATAGGCGCCGACGCAGCACAGCACCAGGATGCACGGAAACAGCAGCCGATACGGCACATGCAGCAATTTGATCCAGATGCCGATCAGCGGAAGATTGATGATCACCAGCATCAGGTTGCCGATCCACATGCTGGCGATGATGCCCCAGAATAATTCTGGCCGATCGGTGATGATCGCGGTGCCGGGCGCAATGCCCTGCATCGTCATCGCGCCCATCATCACCGCCATGATCGGCGTCGATGGGATCCCGAGCGTCAGCAGCGGAATGAACGAGGTCTGCGCGCCGGCATTGTTGGCGGATTCAGGTCCCGCGACGCCTTCCACAGCGCCGGCACCGAATTGGTGCGGATATTTGGTAATGCGCTTTTCCAGGGTGTAGGACGCGAACGAGGACAGCACCGCCCCTCCCCCCGGCAGAATGCCGAGCAGGCTGCCGACCGCCGTGCCGCGCAGCACCGCGGGAATGGCGCGACGCACTTCCTCGCGGTTCGGCGTCATGCCGCCGATATTGGCGGTTTTCACCGGCGCCTGTTCGGTGTTGTCGAGATTGTTCATCATCTCGGCGAAACCGAACAATCCCATCGCCAGCGGAACGAAGTCGATGCCGTCGAACAATTCCGGAATGCCGAACGCGTAGCGCACCGTTCCGCTCTGCGCCTCGGTGCCGACCAATCCGAGTGCGAGGCCGAACACGATCATGCCGATCGCCTTGACCGGCGACCCGTTGGCGAGGATGACGGCGGCCGTAAGCCCGAACACCATCAGCGCGAAGTATTCCGGCGAACGAAATCCTTCCGAGAATTTTGCCAGTGCCGGACCGAACACTCCGATCAGGATGGTGCCGACGCAACCGGCAAACAGCGACCCGAAGGCGGCGATCGCCAGCGCCGAGCCCGCGCGACCTTTCAGCGCCATCTGGTAGCCGTCGATACAGGTCACGATCGACGACGACTCGCCGGGCAGTCGCAGCAGGATCGCCGTGGTCGAGCCGCCATATTGCGCCCCGTAATAAATGCCGGAGAGCATGATCAGCGCCCCCGCCGGCGACAGACCGAAGGTCACCGGCAGCAGGATCGCGATCGTCGCCAGCGGGCCAATCCCGGGCAACACGCCAATCAGGGTCCCGATCAGGCAGCCGAACAGACAGAGCAGCAGATTGATCGGCGTGAAGGCGACGCCGAATCCCATCGCCAGGTTCTGAAAGATCTCCATGCTAGAAATTCCAGCTGAATAATTCGATCGGCTGACCGAGCAGCTTCACGAATAGCAGCGCCGATGCAACGGCGAGCGCCGCGGCCAGGGCGACGGCCTCGACCCATCTGGCGTCGGAGCTGGCCAGCGAGGCGACAATGGTCGTGAAAAAGATCGACGGGATCAGGCCGAACCGTTCGATCATCAGGCCGAACAGGATGATCGCCGCCAGGATGAAGACATGCGGACGCAACCGGCCGCGCCGGATCGCCTCCCCCGGCACCACGAGGGATTGCGCGATCAGGAATAATCCGATGCCGATCAGAATGACATGCAGCGCGCGCGGCATATAGCCCGGGCCCATCCTGATGATGGTCCCGACCGCATAATTCCAACCGAACCACAGGCCTGCGAGCCCGGTGACAACGAAGATCAGGCCCGCGGCGAAGTCCTGGGCGCTCTTGATGGAAAGTCGCAGCATGGCGCTGATCCGTTGCACGATATCCGGTGATGTCGCACCCGGCTGCGCCTGAAACTTACACCCACTCAGCGTTCCGGCATGCGCGGCCTTGCAGCCGCATCACGCCTGTGGACTCCTCATGCCTCTTTGCACAGGCGCTAGGATCCCACGCTCCAGTCCGGCCGAGGCGGGACGAACTGATCGAGAAACTCGCGATCAAGGCGCTTGCCGTCGCGATAGACGCGCTTCAGGTTCTCCAGCGCGCTTGCATCCGCCAGCGGGTTGCCTTCGAACACCGCGACGTCGGCGCGCTTGCCCGGATCGAGGCTGCCGATCTCGGCATCGAGTTTCAGCATTTCGGCGCCATTGATCGTCACGGTGCGCAGCGAGTCTTCGGCGCCCATGCCGGCGTCCCGGAACAACTGGACCTCTTCCGCCATGGTCCCCTGGACGTCGGTGCCTCCCGCCATTCGGACACCGACTTCGACCGCGTCACGCGCCGATTGCTGTCCGAGTGGATACATCGCCGCCATGCGTGGCTGCCAGGGACGGCCGGATGATGGATCCGCGCCGCGCTTCTGCTGCGACAGCGTCGGCACCAGCCACATCCCCATGTCACGCATCTCGACGCATTGCTCGCGGGTGAGCCCGCGCCCGTGTTCGATGCTGTCGACCTTGGCGACGATGCAGCGGCGCAAGGTTTCGTAGGCATTGGCGTGCACAGCAACGAACATGCCGCAATCGTGAGACATCTCGACGGTCGCGTTCAAGGCTTCCTGGCTCATCCAGGGGACCACCAGGCCGTCCCAGCCGGGCTTTTTCAGGTCTTCGTTGCTGGCGATGATCTTGATGAAATCCGCGCCTTCGGCGACCTGCTTGCGGACCTGATGCGTCAACTCCTCGGTGGTCTTGATGCCCATGTCGACCAGCCACCAGGCGTGACCGAAGCTCATCGACAATGCGTCGCCGGACATCACCATGCGCGGTCCAAGCAGGACGCCGCTGTGGAACAGTTGCTTCAACTCGAGGCGCACGCCGTCGTGATGCCCCATGTCGCGGATCGTCGTGACGCCTTCACGGAAACAGTTGAACACCGACCGCATGCTGCGCATCGTATCGAGCGCGCCGGAGTCCTTCGGATCGTATTTGAATTTCGGCCGCAGCATGTGCAGATGCATGTGGCTGTTGATCAGCCCGGGCATCACCGTGTGCCCGCGCATCGAATCCCCCGAGGCCTTTTCCTCGGCCGTGAGTTCGCTCATCGGCCCGAGTTTGCTGATCAGGTTTCCGGAAAGCTTGAGGTAGCCGTTGTCGATGATGCCCGCCGCCCCCATGCTGATGACGCGCGCATCGGTGAGGAGGACTTCTTTGTCACGGGGCTCAGTCACGACATTCTCCGTTCGAATGGTCCGCGCAATCGGACTGCATTCGCGGGGTGAGGCGGGATGTCGGATAGCAGGTCAAAAATTTCCAAATTTCAAGCCATTTGTTCCGCGGGACAGGTGTGCGCTTCAGCCGGCGGCCCCCTGTGGAAAACTTGGCGCTGTCGCATCAACACGCTGATATGCGTGAAAAAGAACGCATTTGAAATTTGGAAATTCTGACTTACACTTCGGTGCCATCATTGAAGAAGCCAGCGATGACGTCAGTGCAACATGCCCGACGACGTCGATCTGTTCGCCATTTGCATCCCGCTCCACTTTCAAAAAGGCCTGTCGCATGACCAGAGGAAGCCTGACGTTTAAAAATTTGGCGCAGGTCGCGCTGCTCGGCGTGGTGTTCGGCCTTGCCGGTGCGACGCCGTCACAGGCACAGGATTATCCCAACCGACCGGTCAGGTTCTCGGTCGGATTCGTGCCGGGCACCGGCGCCGATCTTCAGGCGCGTCACGTCGCGGACAAGCTCAGCCAGATCACCAATCAGACTTTTCTCGTCGAGAATAAGCCGGGCGCGCTGGGAAGCCTGTCGGCCTCGCTGATCGCGAAGGCACGGCCGGATGGCTACAACATCCTGTCGGCATCGAGTTCGCTGATCGCGGCCAATGACTCGCTCTATAAAGGATTATCTTACGACTCGCTGAACGACCTGACCCCGATCGCGGCCTTCGTGACGACGCCGTTCGTGTTCGTCGTCGGGGCGGATTCCCCGATCAAGAGCATCGCCGATCTGGCTGCGCATCTGAAGACCAAGCCGAATGCGAAATTCGGATACTCGACGACGACCGGTCTGATCGCGGCCGAATATCTCAAATCGCTCGCCAAGGTTTCTGCCGCTCAAGTGGCATACAAGACCGCATCGGATATTTTCCCGGATGTCATGTCCGGAGCGTTGGACTTTGCCGCGACCGACATCCCCAACACTCTCGGCATTGCGCGACAGGGACGCGTCCGCGCGCTCGCGGTCACGACCACCGAACGCTTCAAGGTCCTGCCGGACGTGCCGACCGTCGATGAGTCAGGCTTCAAGGGCTACGTCTTCGCGCCGTGGTTCGGATTTTATGTCCCGGCAAAGACGCCGGCCGACGTCATCAAGAAGCTGGAAGGCTGGGTCAACAAGGTCATGGCCGGCGACGACACCCGGAAGTTCTTTGAAGAAACCGGCAATATCCCGATGGTCGAGACCGGCGCTCAGACCGTCACCCGCCTGAAAAAGGACGTGCAGGTCTACCGCGACATCACCAAGGCCGCAGGTATTGAACCGCAGGCGGTGAACTGAGCCGCGGAGCGTCTGATCCAACAGCATCGACCACGAGACGCTCTTGGATCGAGAAGCAAGCTAGATCGAGAAGCTCTCATAGGTCGAGGGGTGGAACAGCTCCTCGACCTTGAGCAGGCGCGACGACAGCCCCTGCGCGTGATGCTGCCGCAGGAACGCTTCGAGCGTCTTGCGGTTCGGCTCCATGCCGTAGGACCAGTAATCCTCGCCCATCAACTCACGCGTCTCTTTGATCCGTTCCTCGATGAATGGCAGCGTCACCTTGGTCGCCGAGGTGTCGCTCAACGCCTCCACCGCCAGCGCCTTCGACTGCTCGAACGCCTTGAGCACCGCGGCCGGCAGCCACGGATGCTTCTCCACGATCGTGCGCCGCACCCCGACCAGATGCATGATCGGGAAGATGCCTGTGCGCTTGTAGTAATCCTTCGCGGTCGCCACCGGGTCAGGGAACAGCCAGCCGATGTTCGGATTGCTGCCGACGAGTTTCGGCGGACGCGGCGCGATGAAGCCATCGATCTCGCCGGATTCCAGCAGTTGCGAGATGGTCTTGCCATCCGGACCGTTATCCATGCGCACGCCCGGCGGCAGCTTGATGCTGATTTTCTCCGGCCGGTGCGCCTGCTCGATGCCGGCGCGGATCCAGTGGATGTCGGACGGCTTCACACCGTAATCCTCTTCCAGGATCGCGCGCGCCCAGACATTCGCGGTGAGCTGATATTCCGGAACGCCGACCTTTTTGCCGATCAGGTCCTTCGGCTCCTTGATGCGATCGGTGCGCACGTAGATCGAGGTGTGGCGGAACGCGCGCGACAGGAACGCCGGGATGCCGACATAGGGACAATCGCCGGATGCGGTCTTCACCGAGAAGGACGACAGCGACAATTCGCAGATGTCGAAATCATAGGTCCGTAACGCACGGAAGAAGATCTCCTCCGGCGACAGCATCATGAAGGTCGGATCGACACCATCGATCTGGACCGCGCCGTCGATCAGCGGACGGTTACGGTCATACGGTCCGATGGCGACGGAGAGATTGAGCTTGGACATACAGACACTTCCCCCAGCAAATTTGGAAATAAATAGCGCGTTGCGCGGGAGAATGTCCAATTGCTGAGTGAGCGCGGAGACGTTGGCTCGGATATTCAGCCAAACGTCTCAGCCGGCGCGACATCCAGCAGCCGGAATTGCACCCGCTCCTCGCCCTGCCAGCGGTCGATCGCAAGCGCACCGGCGGCATGAACCGCGCGGCCGCGATTGGCCATCAGCGCCGCGCCGAGCTTCTGCCCGACCGCGCGGAACGCGATGGCGTTGAGGGTTGCGCCATCGGCCGCACGCAGCCTGACACGCACATGGGCGCCGCCGACCTCTTCGGCATAGGCGATGACATGGTTCGGAAACGCGATCACCGGCTCGGGATTGCCGGCGCCGAACGGACCGGCACGGCCGATGGTCGCGACCGCTTCGACCGTCGCGCCCGCGGCGGTCATGGCACCGTCGATCTTGAGCGACTGATCGCGGCGCGCAACGGCGACGGCTTCACTGAGTTCGAGTTCGAGGAAGGCGCGAAACGCAGCGAGCCCGTCGCGGCGCAACGTCACCCCGGCCGCCATGGCGTGACCGCCGCCCTTTTGCAGCAGGCCGTCCGCAACCGCCTTGCGCACCACGCGGCCGAGATCGACGCCCTGGATCGAGCGTCCCGAGCCGGTGCCGACGCCGCCCGGCTCGATTGCGATCGCGAAAGCCGGCCGGCCGTAGCGCTCCTTCAATCGCGCTGCGACCAGGCCGACGACGCCGGGATGCCAGCCCTCGCCCGCGGTCACGACCACCGCGCCCTTCTCCTCAACCCCGAGCGCGGCCAGCGCCTCGGCTTCCGCCTGGGCGAGCGTGTGCTGCTCGATCAACTGCCGTTCTTTATTCAGGCGATCGAGTTCGGCGGCGATGCGTGCCGCCTCGACCGGATCATGCTGCATCAGGAGATGCGCGCCGAGATCGGCCTGGCCGATGCGCCCGCCGGCATTGATGCGCGGCCCAAGCAGGAAGCCGAGATGCCACGCTTCCGGCGGTCCGCTGAGACGCGCGGCATCCATCAGCGCGGTCAATCCGACATTGTCGCGCCGGCGCAGCGCGATCAGGCCCTTCGACACATAGGCGCGGTTGAGGCCGGTGAGCGGCACCACGTCGGCAACGGTGCCGAGCGCGACCATGTCGAGGAAGCCCAGCAGGTCGGGTGCCGGCCGCGCCGCATTCCAGAAACCGCGCCCGCGCAATTCACGATTGGCCGCGACCACGGTGAGGAATACCAGCCCGACAGCGGCGAGATGACCAAGCTGCGACAGATCGTCGAGCCGGTTCGGATTGACGATCGCATGCGCCGGCGGCAGCGTCTCATCGGCCTGGTGGTGATCGATCACGATCACGTCGAGGCCGAGCTTGCGCGCCTCTGTCAGCGGCTCCAGCGACGTGGTGCCGCAATCGACCGTGACCAGCAGGGTCGCGCCGCGCGCCGCCAAGGCGCGGATCGCATCGACATTCGGACCGTAGCCTTCGAAGATGCGATCCGGAATATGGATCAGCGGGTCGAGTCCGGCATGGCGCAGGAAAGTCGCCAGCACCGCGGTCGAGGTCGCGCCATCGACATCGTAATCGCCGAAGATCGCGACGCGCTCATTGCGCGATGCCGCGTCCGCAAGGCGCACGGCGGCCGCCGGCATGTCGCGCAACACCGCCGGATCCGGCATCAGCCGCTTCACGGTCGGATCGAGATGCTCCTCCACCTTGTCGATCTCGACGCCGCGCGCGGCGAGCACCCGGGCGAGCATCTCCGGAAGGCCATGTCGCTGCACCATCGCCAGCGCGCGATCGGCGGCGCGCCCGTCCAGCCGGTCACGCCAGATGCGCCCGGTCGCCGAATACTCGACGCCGAGGAAAGCGCGGGGCGTGTTCGACGCCGGCGGCAGCGTCAGCGCGGCTATGGCCATCGGCTCACGGAATGATTCGCTGGTTCAGAAGAGCTTGCGATACTGGATGAAGCCGGAGCGCTCCGCCAGCGTGTCGTAGAGCTTGCGCGCAGTGGTATTGCCGTCCTGTGTCAGCCAGTGAAGACGGCTCGGGCCCGCCTGGCGCGCCTGCGCCTCCACCGCGGCGATCAGCGCGCCGCCGGCACCCAGCTTGCGCGCATCCTCAACGACATAGAGGTCCTGGAGATAGCAATAATCGCCGACCGACCAGCAGGACCGGTGAAAGATGTAATGCGCGATACCGATCAGTCGCCCATCGGCATAGGCGCCGAGCACGCCCATTGGCTCGGCGTCATCATGGAACCGGGCCCAGGCTTTGGCGGTGGTCTCGTCCGACAATGCGACCTGGTAGAAGGCCTGATACGCCTTCCACAGCGGCTCCCACTCCGCCCGCTCGCCGGCCGTCACGGGACGGACGAGGATGCGGCGCGGAGCGCCTTCGCTCATCAGGCGAAGATTTCCTTGAAGAAATTCTGCATCGCGATCCAGGAACGCTGGTCCGCCTTCTTGTTGTAGGCGGCCGGGCCCGGCACATCTTCCGGCATGTTCCAGTTGGTGAAGGTGTGCACCGCGTTGCCATAGGCGACGAGTTGCCAATCCACCTTGGCGTCGCGCATCTCCTTCTGGAACGCGAGCACCTGCGCGTCCGGCACCACCGGATCGTCGGCGCCATGCAGCGCCAGCACCTTTCCCTTGATGTTCTTGGCGTCCTGCGGCGTCGGCGAATCCAACCCGCCATGGAAGCTGACGACACCCTTCACGTCGGCGCCATGACGCGCCAGCTCGAGCGAGGCCGAACCGCCGAAGCAATAGCCCATCGAGGCGAGCTTGCCGGTGTCGGTGTTCGGCAGCTTGCGCAACTGGTCGAGCGCCGCCTGCATGCGGGCGCGCAGCAACGGCCGGTTGGTCATGTATTTGCCCATCTCGGCAGCGCAGGCATCCATCGTGGTCGGACGGATCCCCTTGCCGTAAACGTCGGCAACGAAGGCGTTATAGCCAAGCTCGGCGAGCATCTGCGCGCGCTTCTTGGTGTAGTCGCCGACGCCGCCCCATTCCGGCACGATCACCACGCCCGGCCGCTTGCCGCCCGCGTCGTCATAGACCGCATGGCCTTCGCAGATCACGTCGCCTTGCTTGTACTCGATCGTCTCGGTCTTCAGCATCGCGCGCTCCCCCGATCAATCCAGATGGAATTTGGACAATTCCCGATGTTCGGCACGAATGACACGCACGGTACCGGTCACCGAGCGCATCACGACGGTCTCGGTCTCGATCACATCCTTGCGGAATTTCACGCCGCGCAGCAGGTTGCCGTCGGTGACGCCGGTCGCGGCGAACAGGCAGTCGCCGCGCACCATGTCCTCGATCGCGTATTTCTTGCGCGGGTCCTTCACGCCCATCTTGGCGGCGCGCGCGCGCTTCTCTTCGGTGTCGAGCACCAGCCGGCACTGCATCTGGCCGCCGATGCAGCGCAATGCCGCGGCCGCCAACACGCCTTCCGGTGCACCGCCGATGCCCATGTAGATGTCGATGCCGGTGAGATCCGCCTGCGCGGTGTGGATCACGCCAGCGACGTCGCCGTCGGTGATCAGCGCAACCGATGCCCCGGTGGCGCGCACCGCGGCGATCATCGCGGCATGGCGCGGGCGGTCGAGGATCAGCGCGGTGATCTCATGCGGCTTCACGCCCTTGGCCTTGGCGAGATTGTAGATGTTCTCCTCCGGCGACACGTCGAGATCGATCAGGCCTTTGGCAAAGCCCGGACCGATCGCGATCTTCTCCATGTAGGAATCCGGCGCATGCAGCAGCGTGCCGCCTTCCGCCATTGCCATCGTGGCGATCGAGCCCGGCATGTTCTTGGCGCAGAGCGTGGTGCCTTCGAGCGGATCGACCGCGATGTCGACCTTCGGTCCGTTGCGGTTTCCGACCTCTTCGCCGATGAACAGCATCGGGGCTTCGTCGCGCTCGCCCTCGCCGATCACGACGGTGCCGTGAATCGGCAGCTTGTTGAGCTCGCGGCGCATCGCATCAACCGCCGCCTGGTCCGCCGCCTTCTCGTCGCCGCGCCCGCGCAGCCGCGCCGACGACACCGCCGCGCGTTCGGTGACGCGCACGATCTCAAGCGAGAGAATGCGTTCGAGAATCTGGCTCTGCTGAACGGTGACTGATGACGACATGTTTTCTCCCCCGCCAGGCTTTCCGCCCAGCTTAGCAAATGTCAGTTCTTCTCGATGCGCACGACCTGCGGCTTTCCGGAAATCACCCGGTCGGCCCGCACCGCCGCCAGCGCCTTGCGCACGGCATCCTCGCTGGTCGCGTAAGTGATCATGATGACCGGCACCGAGCCTGCTTTGCGCTCGGCCGGCGCGACGTCGCGATGCCGCTGCACGATCGACTCCAGCGAAATCTGCTGCTCGGCGAGCCGCGTCGCGATGGTCGCCGCGGTGCCCGGCCGGTCGCGCGCATCGAGGCGGATGTAATAGCCGCCTTCGTGGCGCTGCATCGGCGCCTTCTTGCTGGCGGTCAATTGGCCGACCGGCCGCCCGAACGGCGCGACCCGTGCGCCACGCGCGATATCGGCGATATCCGCGATCACCGACGATGCCGTCGCCAGACCGCCGGCGCCGGGCCCGACCAGCGTGATCGGCGCGATGCCATGCGCGTCGATGGTCACCGCGTTGGTGACGCCCATCACCTGCGCGATTGCGGATGAGCGCGGCACCATGGTCGGATGGACGCGCTGTTCGATGCCGGTCTCGGTCTTCACCGCAACGCCGAGCAGCTTGACGCGATAGCCGAGTTCCTCGGCGGCGGCGAGATCGGCCGGCGCGATCGAGGAGATGCCCTCGACATAGACCGAAGCCACTGAGGCCTTGGTGCCGAAGGTGAGGCTCGCCAGGATCGCGAGCTTTTGCGCGGTATCATAGCCCTCGACGTCGAAAGTCGGGTCGGCCTCGGCATAGCCCAGCGCCTGCGCCTCCTTGAGCGCGTCGGCGAAGGGCAGCCCGGCCTCTTCCATCCGCGTCAGGATGTAATTGCAGGTGCCGTTGAGGATGCCATAGACACGCGCGACGCTGTTGCCGGAGAGGCCCTCGCGCAACGCCTTGACGATCGGGATCGCGCCCGCCACTGCGGCCTCGAAATTCAGCGAGACGCCCTGTTTCTCGGCGATCGCCGCAAGCTCGACGCCGCGTTTCGCGATCAACGCCTTGTTGGCCGTGACCACCGATTTGCCGGCGCGCAACGCCACCTCGACCGCGGTGCTGGCGGGATCGCCCTCACCACCGATCAACTCAACGAAGACATCGATTTCCGGATCGATCGCGAGCGCCATCGGATCGCGCAGCCAGCGCATCTTGCGCAGGTTGACGTCGCGCTTCTTGTTGCGTGAGCGCGCCGTCACGGCGACCACTTCGATCGGGCGGCCGCAGCGCTGCGTCAGCAGCGCGCGCTGCTCGGCCAGCAGACGCACCACCGATGCGCCGACGGTGCCGAGACCGGCGAGACCTAGTTTCAGCGGAGCAGCCATTACACCAGATACATAAATGAACGAGAAAAGGGATATCGGCGCCGGTTAGCGCCGTTGGGTCAGCGGAACCACGTTGTGCAGCCGTTCCGGGCCGGTTTCAAGGAAACGGCGGATATTCCGCGCCGCCTGACGAATCCGCTGCTCGTTTTCCACAAGTGCGATGCGCACATAGCCCTCGCCATTCTCGCCGAAACCGACGCCGGGCGACACCGCGACCTCGGCCTTCTCGATCAGCAGCGAGGCGAATTCCACGCTGCCGATCTCGCGGAACGGCTCCGGAATCGGCGCCCAGGCGAACATCGAGGCTTTCGGGGACGGCACCTCCCACCCGGCGCGGCCGAACGAGTCCACCATCACATCGCGGCGGCGGCGATAGATCTCGCGCATCTCGATGATGCAATCGTCAGGGCCGTTGAGTGCGGCGGTGGCGGCAACCTGGATCGGCGTGAAGGCGCCATAATCGAGATAGGACTTCACCCGCGACAGCGCCGAGATGATGCGCTCGTTGCCGACCGCGAAGCCCATGCGCCAGCCGGGCATCGAATAGGTCTTGGACATCGAGGTGAATTCGACGGTGCAGTCATTCGCGCCCGGCACTTGCAGCATCGAGGGCGGCGGATTGTCGTCGAAATAGACCTCTGCATAGGCGAGATCCGAAAGCACGATCAGGTCGTGCTTCTTCGCGAACGGGATCAGGTCCTTGTAGAAATCGAGGTCGGCGACATAGGCTGTCGGGTTGGCCGGATAACACACCACCACCGCGATCGGCTTCGGGATCGAATGCTGGATCGCGCGCTCCAGCGTGTGGAAGAACGACGGCGTCGGCTCCGAGGGCACCGGTCGGATCACGCCGCCGGCCATCAGGAAGCCGAAGGCGTGGATCGGATAGGTAGGGTTCGGTACCAGGATGACATCGCCGGGCGCGGTGATCGCCTGGGCGACGTTGGCAAAACCTTCCTTCGAGCCGAGCGTCGCGACGATCTGGGTGTCGGGATTGAGCTTCACGCCGAAGCGGCGCTCGTAATAGCCCGCTTGCGCCTTGCGCAGGCCGACAATGCCCTTGGACGAGGAATAGCGGTCGGTCCGGGTCTTTCCGATCGTCTCCTTGAGCTTCTCGATCACATGCGCCGGGGCCGGCAAATCCGGATTGCCCATCCCAAGGTCGATGATGTCCGCGCCGGCGTTGCGGGCCTGCGCCTTGACGCGGTTCACCTGCTCGAAAACATAGGGGGGCAGTCGCCGGATCCGGTAGAATTCTTCCATGGCCGCAGCTCCTGACGCGCTTCTTGCGCGCAATCGGCAGCTCGGAATCGTCAGCCGCCTAGATCGCGCGCGAATGCTAGATAGACCGCCTCAAACCGAATCCGGGCTCAAGGGCGAGGCTGAGCTTGTATCATGGGTTGCGGCTGCCGCCAGTCCCCGAGGGGCCGCCGGTGATCGCCAGGGGCGTGCCGGTTTTGGAACTGCCCGCGGCCTTGGCGCTGGTCGCCCCACCTGCTTTGGCCGGCGCCGCCTTTGGCGGCGCCTTCTCCCCGGTGACCCGCATGCGCTGGTCCTCAAGGTCCTTTTCCAGGCGAAGCTGCTCGGTGCCGGAGAGCATCTTTTCATCCCGCTTCGGAGGCATGTCATGAACCGCCGGGTATTCGGCCGGCTGGTCGAGCCGAGCCGGCGCGCTGGCGGGCAATCCTCCGGCGGACGCCGGGAGGACGTCCGCGATCACACTGCCCATCGAACAGCCAGCGAGCAGCAACGCCGCTGAAAGCGCCACCAGAACCCCGATTGGCCTCGTTGCGGGCTTTGCCGTCATTACACCCCCGAAATGCCTTAAGTTGCGGCCGAAATCGGCCGGTAACCAGGCTGAACGCCACGAATTGCATGCGGCGAGCCCTAATCCGATAATATGACGGAACGAAGGAGTGGCCAGCGTCGTGATCCTGTCGGGTCAAAGCGTTAAGGCCAAGCCAGGGAGGAACGCGTCTTGCTTCCTGTTGCGGCGCTGGCCATGTCAGGGCCGGCACTGAACGGAAACAAGTGCGACATGTCCAAGGACCGAGGCGAGTGAGAGCCCCGACAGAACCGACCAGAGCCGGCTCCGATTACGAGGAGTTCGCCAGCAACCTAGCCCGCCTGTTCGAGGAGGGTGGCAAGGCCATGGCGGCCTATCTGAAGCCCCGCGAGGAAGGGCAGCCGGAGGCCAAGCCGAGCAATGAGATGACCGACGTAGTCAAGACGCTCGGCCAGGTCGCCGAATACTGGCTCTCGGATCCGCAGCGCGCGGTCGAGTTGCAGTCGAGTCTCGGGCGCGCCTATCTCGACCTGTGGGGCAACGCGGTGAAACGCCTCGCCGGCCAGGAGATGCCGCCGGCCGCGCAAGCCGATCCGCGCGACAAGCGCTTCAACGATCCGGAATGGTCGTCGAACCAGTTCTTCGATTTCGTCAAGCAGGCCTATCTGCTCACCGCGCAATGGGCGAACCATCTGGTTCAGGACGCCAAGGATCTCGACCCGCATACCCGCCAGAAGGCCGATTTCTATGTGCGCCAGATCGCCAACGCGATCGCGCCGTCGAATTTTGTACTGACCAATCCGGAGATCCTGCGCGAGACTCTGGGTTCGAACGGCGACAATCTGGTGCGCGGCATGCGCATGCTGGCCGAAGACATCGAGCGCGGCCGCGGCAACCTGCGCATCCGGCAATCGTCGGCGACCGCCTTCGAGGTCGGGCGCAACCTCGCGCTCTCGCCCGGCAAGGTGATCTACGAGAATGCGCTGATGCAGCTCATTCAATATGCGCCGTCGACCAAGACGGTGCTGAAGCGGCCGCTGCTGATCGTGCCGCCCTGGATCAACAAATTCTATGTGCTCGATCTCACGCCTGAGAAGTCGCTGATCAAGTGGTGCGTCGACCAGTGCCTCACGGTGTTCGTGATCTCCTGGGTCAATCCGGACGCGAAGCTCGCCGAGAAGAGCTTCGAGGATTACATGCGCGAGGGCCCGCTGGCGGCGCTTGACGTCATCAAGCAGGTCACCGGCGAGACCAAGGTCCATGCCGCCGGTTACTGCGTCGGCGGTACCTTGCTCTCGATCACGCTGGGGCACCTCGCGGCCAAGCGCAGCACCCGGATTGCATCCGCTACGTTGTTCGCGACCCAGGTCGACTTCACCCATGCCGGCGACCTCAAGGTGTTCGTCGACGAAGAGCAGATCGCCTCGCTCGAAGGCGACATGCGCGAGCGCGGCTATCTCGAAGGCAGCAAGATGGCGAATGCTTTCAACATGCTGCGCTCGAACGACCTGGTCTGGCCTTATGTGATCAACAATTATCTCAAGGGGCGCGAGCCGCTGCCGTTCGACCTGCTCTACTGGAATTCCGACGCGACGCGGATGCCGGCCGCGAACCATTCGTTCTATCTGCGCAACTGCTATCTCGATAACCGGCTATCCAAGGGCGAAATGCAAATCGCCGGCAAGCCGATCGATCTCAAGAAGGTGACGATCCCGATCTACAATCTCGCCACCCGCGAGGACCATATCGCGCCCGCGAAATCGGTGATGCTCGGCTCGCAATCCTTCGGCGGGCCGGTGACCTTCGTCGTGACCGGCTCCGGCCACATCGCCGGCGTGGTCAATCCGGTCAGCAAGAACAAGTATCAATACTGGACCGGGGCCAAGCCGAAGGGCGACGACATCGAATCCTGGCTCAACAAGGCCAAGGAACATCCCGGCTCGTGGTGGCCGCACTGGTTCGCCTGGCTGAAGAAGCAGGACGCGGCACAGGTTAAGGCGCGCATCCCCGGTGGTGGCAAGGTCACCCCGATCGAGGATGCGCCGGGGCGGTACGTGCGGGTACGGGATTGAAAACACAGTGATTTTGGCCTATATGACCATGGTCATTGACTATGGTCAGAAGCCGAAATGAGCAAAACCATCAAAGCATCAGAGTTCAAGGCCAAATGCCTCGCGCTGATGGACGAAGTCGCGGCCACAGGTGAAACAATCGTGGTCACAAAGAATGGCGAACCTGTCGCGGACCTCGTACCGCATAAGCCCGCCAAGAAGCCGGAATTGTTCGGCGTTTGGAAAGATCGAGTGACGATCATCGGCGACATCATTTCTCCGCTTGATGTCGAATGGGACGCGATGAAGTGATCCTTGTCGACACTCACGTCGTCATTTGGTCCGCAAATAATGACACGGCCCTTGGACCGACAAGCCGCTCAATAATCGCGGCGGCGCGAGCCGACGGCAGTCTCGTAGTCAGCGCAATTACATTTTGGGAAGTCGCCCTGCTCTTCGCAAAAGAGCGGCTCAAACTCAGCGACACGCCTCAGATCTTGCGGCGGGACTTTCTCGCTGCCGGGGCGAAAGAGTTGCCGATCGATGGCGTGACCGCCTTGCTCTCCGTCGACCTAAAAGATTTACCCGGCGATCCGGCCGACCGATTCATCATGGCGACTGCTATCGCGAACAACGCCAAGCTGGTGACCGCTGATCAGACACTATTGCGATGGCGACACCCCCTCGAACGCCAGGATGCTCGCGTTTGATCTCTCCCTACGGAAACAGCCCGACCTGCTCTATCCCGGTCGTCTCGGGATAACCCAGCATCAGGTTCATGTTCTGGATCGCCTGGCCCGACGCGCCCTTGGTGAGGTTGTCGAGCACCGAGCAGATAATCGCGCGGCCTGCGATGCGGTCCTTCTGCACGCCGATGAAGGTCATGTTGGAGCCGCGCACGTGACGCGTCTGGGGCATTTCACCGAACGGCAGCACATGCACGAATGGTTCGTTCGCGTAGGCCTTCGACAGGATCGCGTGCATGTCCTCGGCGGATTTATTCTTACTCTGCACATAGATGGTCGAGAGGATGCCGCGATTCATCGGCAAGAGGTGCGGCGTGAAGCTCACGATCACCTCGCGTCCGGCAGCCAGTGAGAATTCCTGATCCAGCTCGGCCATGTGGCGGTGATGGCCGACGCCATAGGCGTGGAAGCCCTCGGAGACTTCAGAGAACAGCATCTCTTCCTTGGCCGAACGCCCCGCGCCGGTCATGCCGGATTTCGCATCGACCACGATATTGTCGAGATCGATCGCCTGCGCCTTGATCAGCGGCAGCAACGGCAATTGCGCGCAGGTGGTGTAGCAGCCCGGATTGGCGACCAGCCGCGCGCTCTTGATCTTGTCGCGATAGACCTCAACCAGGCCGTAGATCGCCTCCTTCTGCAATTCGAGCGCGGAATGCTCGTGCTTATACCAGCGCTGATACGCCGCCGGATCATGCAGCCGGAAGTCGGCCGAGAGATCGACCACCTTGATCTTCGGCGCCTTGCCGAGCAGGTCCTTGATCACCTTCTGTGTCGTCGCATGCGGCAGCGCGCAGAAGATCAGGTCGATATCGGCCTTGGCCCAATCGACCGCGTCGATCGAGACCAGGGTCGGGAGCTTCACCGGCGTGAATTGCGGAAACACCTGGCGCATCTCCTGCCCGGCGCGCCGGTCGGCAGTGAGCAGCACGATCTCGACATTCGGATGATTGATGAGCAGGCGCACCAGCTCCGCGCCGGTATAGCCGGAGGCGCCGAGGATGCCGACTTTCGCTTTGATGGCCATGACCGTTTTCCTTGAGTGCTATTCGTATGTCAGTTGCGGGCGCAAAGCGACCATGCGCGTGGCGATTTCGTGATTCATCGCGCGGTCGTTGCAGCGCAACTGCGTGACCACCGAGGCAAAGTCCGCATCGGATTTGTTCTGATTGAGCTTGGCGCTGCCCTCGACCGTTTCGATATCGACCTCGATGCCGACGATCGCTTTCATCAAGGCCTCGCGGCGTGCCGGCGCGACCTTGTCCGCCGACCAGATCGGCTTCGGCGCGAGCTGGCGCTCGAAGGTTTCGCTCAATTGGTCGAGATGCTCGCGCAGCCCCTCCGGCCGCATCAGCCGCGCCGGACCCGACAGATGCACGGTCTCATAGAGCCACGTCGGCACCTGATCCGGACTTTGATACCAGTCCGGCGACACGTAGGCGTCGGCGCCGTTGACCGCGATCAGCCAACTGCCACCCTCTGCCGCGAGCGCGACCAGGGGATTGCCGCGCGCCACGTGAAACGCCGCGCACGGAGTGCCATCGTCGAGATAGCTCAAGTAAAACGGCAACGACGATGCGACCGGCCGCCCGCGGTCGATCGCGACAACGAGGCCGAAGCCGCGCGTCGCCGCGAAGGCGAGGCAGGCGGCGCGGTCGGTGCGAAACAGCGGAGGAACATACACGGGCGAATCTCCTGGCAGACTCTAGGGAGAGACTGAGGATACACCGCGGATTTTAGGGAAAGACGAGGCCGCGGAGCAGTCTCCGGCGGCACGGCAGGTGATCACGCACGACCACGCACCAATGCCGCCGAGATACGGCGGTGGCGGGCGCGGCGTTGGGTGCGGATCGTCGTCATGGCCGCGCATATAGTCGGGCGCACGCGACGCGTCAATGAGAAGGCCATCCGACCGGGACGGCCTTCCGTTTCGAAACGACTCAAATCGTCGGATTCCAAAATATCGGTACGAGGCGGTAGCCGTTTCCGTCCTTTTCGATATTGGCGATCCCTGGGAACGGGAAGTGGAATCCTTGCACAAGCATTTTCTCCGCGACCGCCATGTCATACAGCTTGCGGCGCGTCTGCACCGCCAGTTGCTTGTCCATGTCGAAGCCGAATTGCCACTCGGGGTTGCGCACGAAGAGCTGAGCCATGCCGGCGGTGATGTCGACCTGAACCAGGACCCGGTCGGACCCGGCAGCCACGATGTAGGAGCAATGACCGACGGTATGCCCAGGCGACGAGACCGACGTGATCCCAGGAGCGACGTCCTTGCCTGGATCGTATTGCGTCACTTTGCTACCGACCACACCGAAGACGCGGCGTGCGTTCTGGAATGCAGGCTTCGCCGCATCAGCAGCGCGGCTCATGTTCCCGTCGTCCATCCAGAATTTGTATTCCGCCGCCGGCACCATGACTTCCGCGTTCGGATAGGCCGCGCCGCCGTCGGGGCCGATCAATCCATTGATATGGTCGCCGTGGAAATGCGAGATCACCACAGCATCCACCGCCATGCGGTCGATGCCAGCGGCAGCCAGGTTCGTCTGGAATTGACCGGCTGTCCCCTTGCTCTGCTGGAGCATGGCCGGTCCTAAGCCGGTGTCGATCACGACGAGTTTGCCGCCGGTGTTCACAACCACCGGCGTGTAGGGTTGTGTGGCCCGGTCCCGCGCCATGAAACCGGCTTCCAGAGCTGCATTGACGGCGTCTTTGGAAGCATTCGCCACGTAAGTATCAGAGAGCGGCCCAATGGTGAGTCCATCCGTGACCGCGGTGACCTCCATTGTCCCAACTTTATAGCGATAGAATCCCGGCGCTTGTTTTCCAGACAGTGGCGCAGCGGCGTCAGTTGGCACAATTCCAGCCAGTGGCAGAGCGGCGGCAGCGGCGGTGCCGGCCAACAGCGAACGGCGCGTGAGTTCGGTCATAACGTCCTCCCTGTTGTATCGCCGGCCGTCCCGCGACCGCGCGATTCCCCAGACAGAACCGCCGAACGGACCGATTATTCCGCGGCCCAATTGACGCAGGAAGGGCTAGCGGTTCAGCCCCAGATCCAGGCGAAAACCTTGGTGATCACGTCCCCGAACAGCAGCAGCACCCCGGCCCAGATGAACGCCGAGGTGAAATTCGCGACCTGAAAACTCCAATACGGCATCTGGAAAATACCGGCGATCAGCGGCACCGAGGCGCGCAGCGGCCCGGAAAAGCGCCCGATATAGATCGCGAGCACGCCCCATTTCTTGACGAAGGCCTCCCCCTTCGGAAGCAGTTCCGGGTGGCGCGACAGCGGCCAGACATTAAACACGGCGTGCTCAAGCTTCTGTCCGACCCAGTAGGACAGCCAATCCCCCAGCGCCGCGCCGACCGCGCCTGCAACCCAGAGCGGCCAGAAATTGAGACCGCTCGGGCCGATCATCGCCCCGATCCCGACCAGAGCCGCCCATGCCGGGATCAGCAACGAAATGAAGGCCAGAGACTCGCCAAATGCGAGCAGGAACATGATCGGCGCGGCCCAGGCTTGATGGGTACGCACGAATTCGATGATCAGGTGACCATAGGCTTCGATACTGGCAAACATGGCGATCCCTTCAGGCGGTCACGATCTGGCGGTCATGTTCTAGCCACGGGCGTGGCATAATCCGTGCTCGATTCGTCCCTCTTACCGATGACAATATGGCCAAGAACGCAATAAAAGCAGCCGCAAAAAAGGCCCCCGCTCCCGAAGACCTGTTCGCGCAAGCCCCCGCCCGCCGCCCAACCCCCGCCAAAGCGCCGCGTTCCTCAGGTTCCGGGGATTCCGACTACACCGCCCGTGACATCGAGGTGCTCGAGGGTCTGGAGCCGGTGCGGCGCCGGCCCGGCATGTATATCGGCGGCACCGACGAGAAGGCGCTGCATCATCTGTTCGCCGAGACCATCGACAATTCGATGGACGAGGCGCTGGCCGGCCACGCCACGTTCATCGAGGTCGAGCTCGGCGCCGACGGCTACATCACCGTCACTGACAATGGCCGCGGCATGCCGGTCGATCCGCATCCGAAATTCCCGAAAAAGTCCGCGCTCGAAGTGATCATGTGCACGCTGCACGCGGGCGGCAAATTCGAGTCCAAGGTCTACGAGACCTCCGGCGGCCTGCACGGCGTCGGCGTGTCGGTGGTGAATGCGCTGTCCGAGCGGACCGAAGTCGAGGTCGCGCGCGGCGGCCAACTCTATCGCATGGTGTTCGAGCGCGGCGTGCCGAAGGGCAAGCTGGAGGAGCTCGGCAAGGTTGCGAACCGGCGCGGCACCAAGGTGCGGTTCAAGCCCGACGCGCAGATCTTCCGCGAGGGCGCCCGCTTCAACCCGCAGCGCGTGTTCAAGATGGCGCGCGCCAAGGCCTATCTGTTCGGCGGCGTCGAGATCCGCTGGCATTGCGCTCCGGAATTGCTGACCGGCATCGAAGGCGTTCCGGCCGAAAGCACCTTCCACTTCCCCGACGGCCTGAAGGATTACGTCGCCGCCCAAGTCGAAGGAAATACGCTGGTCCATCCCGACATTTTTACCGGCAAGTCCGGCAAGCCGGGTTCGAATGGCGCGGTCGAATGGGCCGCAGTGTGGACCGTCGATGCCGACGGCTTCCTTTCCTCCTATTGCAACACCGTGCCAACCGCCGATGGCGGCACGCATGAGTCCGGCTTTCGCAGCGCGCTGCTGCGCGGGCTGAAGGATCACGCCGAGCGCACCGGGCAAGGCAAGCGCGCGGCCGGTATCACCGCCGAAGACGTCATGACCGGCGCCGGCTGCATGGTGTCGGTGTTCATCCGCGAGCCGGAATTCCAGGGCCAGACCAAGGACCGCCTCGCCACCGAGAAGGCCACCAAGATCGTCGAACAGGCGGTGCGTGACCCGTTCGATCACTGGCTCGCCGGCAACCAGATCCAGGCCAACAAGCTGCTCGACTGGGTGGTGGAACGCGCCGACGAACGCATCCGCCGCCGCCAGGAAAAGGACATCGCGCGCAAGAGCGCGGTGCGCAAGCTGCGCCTCCCCGGCAAGCTCGCCGACTGCACCAATTCCGCGTCGCAGGGTTCGGAAATCTTCATCGTCGAAGGCGACAGCGCCGGCGGCAGCGCCAAGCAGGCACGCGATCGCGCATCGCAGGCGATCCTGCCGCTACGCGGAAAAATCCTCAACGTGGCCTCCGCCGGCAAGGACAAGTTCGCGCAGAACCAGCAACTCGCCGATCTCACCCAGGCGCTCGGCTGCGGCACCGGCAATCATTATCGTGAGGACGGACTGCGCTACGAGAAGGTCATCATCATGACCGACGCCGATGTTGACGGCGCGCATATCGCCTCGCTGCTGATCACGTTCTTCTACCGGCAGATGCCGAAGCTGATCGACGACGGGCACCTTTATCTCGCGGTGCCGCCGCTCTATCGACTCTCGCATGGCGGCAAGGTGTTCTATGCGCGCGACGATGCGCACAAGGAGCAACTGCTCAAGAAGGAATTCCACGCCAACGCCAACGTCGAGATAGGCCGCTTCAAGGGGCTGGGCGAGATGATGGCGGCGCAGCTCAAGGAGACCACCATGGACCCGCGCAAGCGCATGCTGCTGCGGGTGCAACTCGCCGACGCGGACCGCGAAGGCACGGCGGATTCGGTCGAACGGCTGATGGGCACCAAGGCCGAGTCGCGCTTCGAATTCATCCAGGAACGCGCGGAATTCGCCAGCGAAGAAATGCTGGACGTTTAGCCCGTGTCATTCCGGGTTGGCGCGTCGCGCGCGCCCCGGAATGAAGGCGTGACTACACCGGCCAGCCATAGCGCGGCACGGCGGCCTTGAAGCGGCGATAATCGTCGCCGAACTTCGCTTCCAGATAGCGCTCCTCGCGCAACACCACGCCGTAATGCAGCAGCAGTCCCGCGGGGACCAGCAGCACCAGCGTCCAATCCGACGCCAATGCAACGCCGATGCCGGCGATAGTCAGCGCGGTGCCGACATACATCGGGTTGCGCATATAATGATACGGACCGGACGCAGCGAGATTGAGCGAGGGCTTCCACGGCGGCACGTTGGTGTCGACGGCCTTGAACGCGCGTTCGGCCATGATGGCTAGCCATGCGCCGCCGCCGATCAGTAACACCCCGACGACGATGCGCGCCTCAAGCGGCAGCACAATGATGAGGATATAGGCCGGCAGCACCCAGTCGAGGATGAGCCCGAGCAAGACCGTCGCGCCCGCGATCAGCGGTGGCGGCGCGATCACACCGGGATTGTCAGTTTCTGCCATTGCCGGCTCCTCGGCTGTCATTCTATCCGATTCTCCGCGCGGACCGGTCGCGTTCACAGGCCGACGATTCCCATCAATTGCCGCACTTCGCGCTTTTGCTCATCCCGCAATTCCTGCACCAATCGGTCGAATGCGAATTTCAACCTCTGGAGTGCGCTGATGTCCAAGGTGGGGCGGGCGCTGCTTCCGGCGGGAGCACGCCGCCATGACAAGGCGCGAAGCTCCAATTCCACGATCTCCCAAAGCCGCTGCTGTTCTCCGGTGAGTTTGAGTCGCTGCTCGAAGCTGACGATCTGCGCCTCATTGAACACATGGTCGTCCGGAATGAAGCGGCTCCAGCGCCGCGGGCGCGGCAGCGGAAGCGGCACTTGTTCGGCCGGTGGAGTCAACGCGGCAGACGACGCCGGCCGGGGCGCGGGAAGGCTGAGCGCAAGCTCCAGCGCCTCGGCCGTGGTCAGGTCGACGGAGGTCAGCGCGGGGAGCGCTTGCGGGGCGGAGACAAAAGCGGGATCGAAATGCAGCGCCGCGCTCGCCAGGATCCGCGCGATATAAGGCTGCAGTCCCGATGACGGCGGCTACGGCTCGCCGACGAAAAAGCGCAGCGCCACGATGTCGGCTGGCCGCTCGGCACGCGACCAGGTCCAGGCCCAAGCCGATACGCCGACGGCGACGACGCCCGTGGCGATCAGGATTGCTGCGGTCGGTGTCGGTCGGATCAAGGCCATGGATCGATGGGTTTGAGCGCCCCGCTGAACGGCAAGGCAGGCCATCTGCTATTACGCAGCCACTTCGACCTTATGTGGGCAGGGCACGGCGACGTTAACGCCCAGAAAATCGACGCCGCCTCCCCGCCCATCTCTGCAACAAACATGACAATGCGCGCGGGCTTGCCTCGGCCCACGCGCATCGTCGTTATTCTTCAGCAGCGCGTCCGAAAACGCGGCGCTGTTTGGCCTTACTTGAGGCCGATCGCTAACCCGCTGAGGTCGGCATTGGCCATCAAGCCGACCTGCCGGCCTTCGAGCGCCAGGACGGCGCCCTTCTCGTTGCGCAGCGTGATGAACCGCACCCCAGCACCAGCGGCAATGCCAGCACCAGCGGCGCCATACACGCCCGCCACGTCAGACGGACGGCGGATGTTGTTGACGCGGCCGACCAGGTCGGTCTGCGATGCGCCAAACACCAGGCCAGCGCTCAACCCGCCGATCGACAGCGGATAACGCCGGCCCTTGAAGGTCAGCGTGCCGCTGCCGCCCGACGCGCCGATGAACCAGCCGCCCTTAATCACCGAAATGCGGACGGTGCCGCTATCAGCATAGGCGGTTGACGAGAGAGTAGCGCCGGCAATGGCAGTGAGTGCGACAAGACCGGCACGCAGGCTGGATGAAACGCGCATGTGAATGCCCCTAAAATAATGTGAGGTGCTGGGTGACGGACGGAAACTTTGAACCCATTGGATCGGTTGATCCCAAAGCGGCAACCCGCAAGCGCGGTCAAAGTTCCATCGCAACCCCAACGACTGCGACAAATTATTCCAAGGTGCGGTCAGATCCCAGGCGGATGGCCACCCGTCCGGCCAAACCAGATTCCGAGCAACGCCGCCAGCGCGGTCAGGGTCAGAAGCGCATTGACTGTCATCAGCATCAGCGGGGGGACGCGGCGGACATGCCAAGGCAGCGTTTGCGCGGGTATCAGCGGGGGCCAGACCGCGACGATGAAACAGAAGGCGCTAAACAGAACGAGCGCGCTGCCGTTTGCCAGGATCAGCCATTCCGGCACCACACCGTGCAACGCTGCCTTTGCACCCACGCCGCTTGCAAGTGCAAACAAGCCGGTCCTCACCCAGGCACCATAAGTGCGCTCGGCCGCGAACGCGGTGCGGTCGCCTGCAAGCTCAGTCCGGCGGTCCGCGCTGTCTTCCACACGGGCCGTGCTCTTTTCGAGCGTCTTCGCACTCTCCGCCAATTTCGCCGTGCTGGCCTTCACCGTCTCTGACATTGCGCTCTCCGGCTTCAATCAGACAGAACGCTGGTCGCCTCCAAGCGTTCGTTTAATCGCGCCACAAGCAGTATTACGGCGCACGAAAGAGGAACCACCGGGGTCGCCGCTGGTTACATGCACGTCCTTCCAAAGCGGTCCCTTCTCATGTTGTTGCGATCCTTCGCCCTGCCTCTCGGCCTCATCCTCGGGATCAGCCTCGGCACGAGCGTCGGGCACGCGCAGAAGCAGGAAATCTTCACCGCGGAGACGATCAACGCCGCCCAGATGTCCGAGGTGAAGGGCCAGGAGCTCAATGCGGGCGTGCTCAAGGCACAGGTGCTGCTCGATCGGGAGGGCTTCTCACAGGGCGTGATCGACGCGCGCGGCGGCGAGAATTTTTCCAAGGCAGTGCTGGCTTATCAGAAGGCCCGTGATTTGACGGCGACCGGAAAGCTCGACGAAGCGACGTGGCAGCGGCTGACGGAGAACGCGCGTGATGCGGTCGTCGCCAGCTACGCGATCACCGCCGCCGACCTTACCGGCCCCTTCGTCAAAGAGATTCCCAAGGATTATGCCAAGATGGCGGAGCTGAAACACCTCGGATACCGCGGCCCGCGCGAAGCGCTCTCCGAAAAATTCCACATGGACGAAGACCTGCTCGCGGCGCTCAATCCCGCCGTGTCATTTGATACCGAAGGCGCCAGCATTCTGGTGGCCAGCGTCGGGCCCAAGCCGGGCGACCAGCCGCGCAAGCTCGCGAAGATCGTCATCGACAAGACCGAAGGATCGCTGGAGGCGCTCGCAGCCGATGGTACACTGATCGCCTATTTTCCAGCTTCGGTCGGCAGCACGGAAAAGCCGGCGCCAACCGGAAACTTCCAGGTGCGCAACGTCGCGCAAAATCCGACCTATCGCTACAATCCAGATTTCAAATTCAAAGGTCAGAAGTCAAAGCAGCCGATCGAAATCGCCCCAGGCCCCAACGGCCCGGTCGGCGCGGTATGGATCGGCCTCTCGGCCAAGACCTACGGCATTCACGGGACGTCGAGCCCCGATCTGGTGAGCAAGACGGCTTCGCACGGGTGCATCCGCCTCACCAACTGGGATGCGCTCGCATTGGCGAAGCTGGTCACCAAGGGGACGCCGGTCGAGATGCGGTGATGCGGTATGCGCTCGAGAACTTAACCGAGGCTCACCGCGCCGAGCGCATTGTCGAGATCGGCAATCAGATCCTCGACATCCTCGATGCCGACCGAGAGGCGTACCAGGGTATCGCCGATCCCGAGGCCCGCGCGCACCTCCGGCGGCACCGAGCCATGAGTCATCAGCGCCGGATGCTCGATCAGGCTCTCAACCGCGCCGAGGCTCTCCGCCAGCGCGAATAACCGGCATTGTTCGAGGAAGCGGCGCGAACCTTCGAGGTCACCCTTCAGTTCGACCGAGATCATCCCGCCGAAGCCGCGCATCTGCGTCTTGGCCAGCGCATGCTGCGGATGGCTTGCCAGCCCCGGGTAAAGCACACGCTTCACCTTGGGATGCGCTTCGAGCCATTGCGCGATCGCCAACGCGGAGGCGCATTGGCGCTCCAGACGCAGCGCCAGCGTCTTGATGCCGCGCAACGCGAGGAATGAATCGAACGGGCCCTGGATCGCGCCGACCGCGTTCTGCAGGAACTTCAGTTTCTCCCCCAGGGCTGCATTGCTGCCGACCACCGCAACGCCGCCGACCATGTCGGAATGGCCGTTGAGATATTTGGTGGTCGAATGCACCACGATGTCGAAGCCATGCTCCAGCGGGCGCTGGATGAACGGCGTCGCGAAAGTATTGTCCGCCACCGCGATCAGCCCGCGTTTGCGCGCCAGCGCCGCAATCGCGTCGAGATCGGCGAGCTTGAGCGTCGGATTGGTCGGCGTCTCGACCCAGATCATCTTGGTCTGCGGCGTGATCGCCGCCTCCACCGCAGCGATATCAGCAAGATCGACCTGGCTCATGTTCATCGCGGCTGACACATTGCGCACCCGCGTCAACAGCCGCCGCGTGCCACCATAGAGATCGTCGCTCGCGATCACATGCGCGCCACTGTCGAGCAATTCGAGCGTGGTCGAAATCGCCGCCATGCCGGAGGCAAAAGCGAAACCGGCGCTGCCGCTTTCGAGATCCGCGATGCAGCGCTCGAACGCCATCCGCGTCGGGTTCTGGGTGCGGGCATATTCATAGCCTTTATGCACGCCGGGGCTCTGCTGGACATAGGTCGAGGTGGCATAGATCGGCACCATCACCGCGCCGGTGGTCGGATCGGGCTCCTGCCCCGCATGAATGCAGCGCGTCGCGAAGCCGGGCTGATTGGCGAGTTGTCTGGATTCGGTCATGGAAATTCCATTGCTTTGATGGCGCCCGCATTCACCGGCGCATGATGCGGAAATAATTGATCAGGTCGAGCCGGGTCGCGATGCCGAGGAATTCACCGCGGTCCATCACGATCGCGATGTAGTCCTTGCGGAACAGCGGCACCAGATCGGCGATCGGCGCATGCGCCGGAATCGTTTCCAGCCGCGTCGTCATCACGTCGCTGACCGGCCGCTCGAATCCCTGCTCGTCGGTGAGGAGCGCCGCCAGCACATCGCTTTCATCGATCAGGCCGACGACATGTCCGGCGTCATCGACCACCGGCAATTGCGAGATATCGGCAGAGCGCATCCGCGCGAATACGGTGCGCAGGTTATCCTGCGGCCGCACCATCACCGCGGTGCCTTCGCTGACCCGATTGACCACGACGTCGCCGACGGTCCCGTGCTTCTCGCCGCCGGTCCAGCCTTCCTGCGCCAGGAAGGCATCGTTGAACACCTTGGAGAGATATTTCGCGCCGGAATCGCAGACCAGGCTCACCACCCGCTTCGGCGTGTCCTGCGCGCGGCAATATTTCAGCGCGGCGGCGAGCAGCGTGCCCGACGATGAGCCGGCGAAGATCCCTTCGGTGCGCAAGAGCTCGCGCGCGGCCGCGAAACTTTCCGGATCGGGAATCTCATAGGCCTGCGACACCAGCGCGAGATCGGCATTCGGCGGGACGAAGTCCTCGCCGATCCCTTCGACCGCCCAGCTTCCGGCCTGAACCATCTGCCCGGTTTCGACCAGCGGCGCGAGAATTGAGCCCGCCGGATCGGCGAGAATCATCGCGGTCTTTGGCGACGTCCGCCGCATGAAGCGGCCGATGCCGGTCAGCGTTCCGCCCGAGCCGACGCCGACCACCACGGCATCCACGTCGCCGTCCATCTGGCGCAGGATTTCGGGGCCGGTGGTCGCCTCATGCGCCGCCGGATTGGCGGGATTGGCGAATTGGTTGACGAAAAAACCGCCGGAGGTTTCGCGCGCCAGCCGTTCTGCGAGATCCTGGTAATAGTCCGGGTGGCCTTTGCCGACATCGGAGCGCGTCAGCACCACCTCGGCGCCGAGCGCACGGGCATGCAGGATCTTCTCGCGCGCCATCTTGTCCGGCACCACCAGCAGGGTGCTGTAGCCCTTGCGGCCCCCGACCAAAGCGAGGCCGAGCCCGGTATTTCCGGCAGTCGCCTCGACGATGGTGCCGCCCGGCTTGAGCCAGCCGGCGGCCTCGGCGGCCTCGATCATGGCGCGCGCTGGGCGGTCCTTGATCGAGCCGGAGGGATTTGCGCTTTCAAGCTTAAGGAACAGCCGGCACGGCCCGCGGTCGATCCGCGTCACCTCGACGAGCGGCGTTTCGCCAATGAGATCAAGCACCGAGGCCATCGCTCAGGTATCGCCGGAGCGGCTCATAATGGCAATGCGGCCACCCGCGGGACCCGGTGCCGTGACGCTGCTGTGACGCAAACCACCGGAAATTTAAGGATTAATTGGAATTGTTGCAGCGCAACAGGATTGACTTTCGGCGGGTTGCGCCTATGTTCCGCCCAACGGTTCGATCATAAGCAATCGGCCGCCGATCCCGCGCAAGTTCGAGTCGTTACATCTCCAGCGCGGAGTGACCGGACGGTCTTTCGAGGATTCATGTCTTTCAGCACGCTCGGCTTGTCCGACAAGGTTTTGGCCGCCGTCGAGGCCTCCGGTTACACCACCCCCACCCCGATTCAGGAACAGGCGATCCCGCACGTGCTCGCAAGGCGCGATGTGCTCGGCATCGCCCAGACCGGCACCGGCAAGACGGCGGCCTTCGTGCTGCCGATGATGACCATGCTGGAAAACGGCCGCGCGCGGGCGCGCATGCCGCGCACGCTGATCCTCGAGCCGACGCGCGAACTCGCCGCGCAGGTCGAGGAAAGCTTCACCCGCTACAGCATCAAGCAGAAACTCAACGTCGCGCTGATCATCGGCGGCGTCTCATTTGACGAGCAGGACGCCAAGCTGACGCGTGGCGTCGACGTGCTGATCGCAACGCCCGGACGGCTGCTCGATCATTTCGAGCGCGGCCGTCTGCTGATGAGCGGCGTTGAGCTTCTCGTGATCGACGAAGCCGACCGCATGCTCGACATGGGCTTCATTCCGGACATCGAGCGCATCTGCAAACTGGTGCCCTTCACGCGGCAGACCTTGTTCTTCACCGCGACCATGCCCCCCGAAATCCAGCGCATTACCGAGCAATTCCTGCATAACCCGGTGCGCGTCGAAGTCTCCAAGCCGGCCAGCACTGTGGACAACATCACCCAGCGCCTAGTGAAGACCGGTCGTGAGCCGCATGACAAGCGCGACACGCTGCGCTCGCTGATCCGCGCCGCTGAAGGCCTCACCAACGGCATCATCTTCTGCAATCGCAAACGCGAAGTCGCGCTGCTGCACAAGTCGCTCGCACGCCACGGCTTCTCCGCCGTCGCGCTGCATGGCGACATGGACCAGAGCGCGCGCACCGCGGCGCTCGATGCCTTCCGCAAGAACGAAGTCACGCTGCTGGTCGCCTCCGACGTCGCCGCGCGCGGCCTCGACATTCCGGCGGTCAGCCACGTATTCAATTTCGACGTGCCGCATCACGCGGACGACTACGTCCATCGCATCGGCCGCACCGGCCGCGCCGGGCGCCTCGGCACCGCCATCACCATTGTTGCTCCTTCCGAGCAGAAGGGCATCACCGCGATCGAAAGCCTGATCGGCAAGTCGATCGAGTGGATGGGCGAACCGCCGCGCAGCTCTTCAAGCTCCGACGAGCCGACCGAGTCCTCCGATGCCCGTCCCGCACGCTCCGGCGCGCGTCCGCCGCGCAGTCGTGGCGGTCGCAGCCGCAATGGTCGTGGCTCGGAAAGCCGTCCCGAGGGTCGCGCTCCCGAAGCGCGTCCTGAGGTCCACGCCGAACAGCGTCCCGAGTCGCGGCAGCCTGCGGCCCAGCCTGCTGCCCCGGTCGCGCGGCTCGATGACGTGCGTCAGCGCCGTGATCGCCCGGCTCCCGCCGCACCCGCCCCAGCGGCCGCCGATGATTTCGACGGCAGCCACCTGCCCGCCTTCCTGCTGCGCCCGGTGCGCATCAAGGCGTAGGCATCATCCTCATCGATTGAAAAATTGAGCCCCTATCGGGGCTCAATTTGTTTTGGCCGACTGACGGTCCATAAAACCCCGCACTGGTAAGTCCGGCTAACAGGGGGGCCATATTTCTGTCCGTGATTTATCATCACATATATTTCTCCCTTATAACCCCATCCGTTTACCTGCGATTCACCGCTGTGGAATACGGTTTTTACCGTCGGGGGGCACTACACCGACCCGCATTTGTGGAACTGGGGTAGGCCGCAGAGTCCAGCTCTGTGGGCGGAGCGCGTATTGATGACCAATCAGGCCGACGAGCACGAGCGCACCATGGCGTTCGCTGGTATTGCACTAGGTCAGATCAAGGCGCTGCGTCAGCCAGCCTCTCCGCGTCATTATGAAGTCTGGTACGCCTACGCGACCGGATACAACCCATCGCTCAATCAGATGATCAATGAGACTGTCGCGCGCAACGGCACGTTGAGCGATGCTGACATCGACGAAATCTACGAGACTTACATCTCGGCCAACCGCTTCACCGACCGGATCGATCAGGTCGGCACCCAGGTGATGGGCGAAATCGAGCAGGTGATGGCGATGATCGGCGCTGCCGCTGGCAGTGCCAACAGCTACACCGAAAGCCTTGCTGACGTGACCCAGAAGCTCGGTCACACCAAGGATAATGACGGCCTGCGCTCGATCGTCGAAGGCCTGGTCCAGGCCGCCAAGGAGATGGAAAAGAACAACAAGGCGCTGGAAGCGCGGTTGACCGCCTCGAAGAGCGAGATCACGCAACTCCAGGAGCATCTTGAGACGGTGCGCAACGAAAGCCTCACCGATCCGCTGACCCAGCTCGCCAACCGCAAATATTTTGACGATTCGCTTGCCAAGGCGATCGAGGACTCGTTCACCAAGCACGAGCCGCTCTCGCTGATGATGACCGACGTCGATCACTTCAAGAAGTTCAACGACACCTTCGGCCATCTCACCGGCGACCAGGTGCTGCGCCTCGTCGCCATGTCGCTGAAGCAGAACGTCAAGGGCCAGGATATCGCCGCGCGTTACGGCGGCGAGGAATTCGCGGTGGTGCTGCCGAATACCGTGCTGCGCTCCGCGCTCACCGTGGCGGATCACATCCGCCGCGCGGTGATGATGAAGGAATTGATGAAGCGCTCCACCGGCGAGCATCTCGGCCGGGTCACGATCTCCATCGGCGTCGCGCAATTGCGCAAGGGCGACACCGTGCAGACGCTGATCGAGCGCGCCGACAATTGCCTCTATGCCGCCAAGCGCAGCGGCCGAAACCGAGTGATCTGCGAGACCGATCCGGAAGTATCTCCGGCGACACAGACCCAGGTCGCTTAGCGCCCCTTCTGCTTCTTCTTCAACGTTTCAAAGCCGGCTTCGCAGCCGGCTTTTTCTTTTCGCCCCCGATTTCATCTTCGCTGATGTTTTCTTTTTCGAAGTCTTCGAAGTCCGCGCTTTCACGACCGGCCGCTTGTTTGGCGCAACCTTCTTCGCACTTCGCTTGGCCGCCGGCCGCTTGCGCATCTGAGCCCGTCGCGCGACACCAAGTGCGCCCCGCGCCCAATGCGCGGCCTCTTCCGGCTCGTCGTAGCAGCGGTCCGGCATGCGCCGGTAGGAGGTAACGATCTCCTTGCCGCCTTTGCGCCTGAACGTGAACGCCGCGAGTTTCTCGCGGTCGAAATCCGCTGCCGTTTCAGCGTCTGTTTTGAGATAGATCATGCCATCGACGACGAACGCAAAGTTCATCCCCTCGGCATGAACACCGGCACCGCTGAACATGCGCCGCACTGTCACCGGGCCGAAGTCCCGGAACAGTTCGGTGATGTCGTCAGCGTCCATCGGAGGGATAAGGTTTAAGCGTGCTCGCTGGCAGGCGTGAGTTGCACCGACTCGCCGCAGCCGCAGGCCGAGGTCTGGTTCGGGTTGTTGAACACGAACTGCGCCGACAGCTTCTCGATCTTGTAGTCCATCTCGGTGCCGAGCAGAAACAGTACCGCCTTCGGATCGATCAGTACGCGCACACCCTTGTCCTCAACCACCTCGTCGGACGGGTTCACGGCATCGGCGTATTCCATCGTGTACGCCATGCCGGCACAGCCGCCATTCTTGACGCCGACGCGCACGCCGGCGATCGGCCGTTCGGCATTCGCCATCACGGACTTGATACGCTCGGCAGCTGCCTCGGTGAGACGCATCACCTGGGGTCTTGGACGCGCGGTGGCCATTCCAGAACCTTTCCAATCGGCGGCATATTGAGCAGACAAACGTGACTGATCGGTTGTCGCTTGTCTATATATGGTGTTCGCGACGCAGACCCGCAATCACCACATATTCAGCACGGAACGCGCCTCGTCGGTCATCCGGCTCGGATCCCATGGCGGGTCCCAGATGACACTCACCTTCACCGCACCGACGCCAGCGACACTGGCCACGGCGTTCTCCACCATGATCGGCAGTTCCTGGGCGGACGGGCAGTTCGGCGTGGTCAGCGTCATGTCGATCTTCACCGCACGGTCGTCCTCGATATCGACCTTGTAGATCAGGCCGAGTTCGTAGATGTCCGCCGGGATTTCCGGGTCGTAGACCGTCTTCAGCGCCGACACGATCTCGTCGGACAGGCGCGCGACCTCCTCGGCCGGCAACGCCGAGGCGGGAGCCGGCGCTTCGGCTGAGGCGCCGTCGGTCTGTTCCGCCGCTGCGGCTTTGGTCTGGTCTTCGGTCATGTCATTCAATCTCTATGCAAAGAAAGCCTGCGCTTTGATCAGGGCCTCCGCAAGGCGGTCGACCTCGGCGCGGGTGTTGTAGAGCCCGAACGAGGCACGGCAGGTCGCGGTCACGCCGAAGCGCGCCAGCAGCGGCATGGTGCAATGGGTTCCGGCGCGCACCGCCACGCCCGAACGGTCGATGATGGTCGCGATGTCGTGCGGATGCGCATTCTTCACCTCGAAGGAGACGATCGCGCCCTTCTCCTTGGCATTGCCGATGATGCGCAGCGAGTTGATCGCCGACAGCTTCTCGTGGGCGTAGCGGACCAGATCCTCTTCGTGCGCCCGGATCCGCGCCTTGCCGATCGAGTTGATGTAGTCGATTGCCGCGCCCAGGCCGATCGCCTGTACGATCGGCGGTGTACCGGCCTCGAAGCGATGCGGCGGCTCGCCGTAAGTGACCCGGTCCTCGAACACTTCGCGGATCATCTCGCCGCCGCCATTGAACGGCGGCATGGCCGCGAGCAGGTCATAGCGGCCGTAAAGCGCGCCGATGCCGGTCGGGCCGTAAAGCTTGTGCCCGGTGATGATGTAGAAGTCGCAGCCGATGTCGCGCACATCGACGTCGAGATGCACCGCCGCCTGGCTGCCGTCGACCAGCACCGGAATGCCGCGTGCCTTGGTCCGCTTCACGACTTCCTTGATCGGTACGATGGTGCCAAGCGCATTGGACATCTGCGTCATCGCCACCATCTTGGTACGCGGCGACAACAGCTTCTCGAATTCGTCGATCAGGAAATTGCCATCCTCATCGACGGGCGCCCACTTGATCACCGCGCCATAACGCTCGCGCAGGAAATGCCACGGCACGATGTTGGAGTGATGCTCCATGATCGAGAGCACGATCTCATCGTCCGGCTGGATGCGCTCGCGCCCGAAGGTCGCAGCCACCAGGTTGATCGCCTCGGTCGCATTGCGCGTGAACACGATCTCTTCCAGGCGTTCGGCATTGAGGAAGTCGCGCACTTTTGCGCGCGCGCCCTCGTAGGCCTCGGTCGCGGCATTGGCGAGGTAATGCAGCCCGCGATGCACGTTGGCATATTCGGTGGTGTAGGCCTGCTGGATGCGGTCGAGCACCAGCTTGGGCTTCTGCGCCGAGGCGGCGTTGTCGAGATACACCAACGGCTTGCCGTAGACCTCCAGCGCCAGCGCGGGGAAATCCTCGCGCACCCGCGCGACGTCGTAGCTGCCATTGGCCACGGCGGGATGGGCCATCACACCCGCGCTCCGAGCCAGCGCACTGCCTCGTCCATCAGCGCGTCGCGCAGGCCGGCATGCTCGATGCCTTCCACCGCTTCGCCGATGAAGGCCTGGATCAGCAAAGCCTCGGCATCGCGCTCCGGCAGGCCGCGCGCCATCAGATAGAATTTCAGGTTCTCGTCGAGCGCGCCGGCGGTCGCACCGTGGCCGCATTGCACGTCGTCGGCATAGATTTCCAGTTCCGGCTTGTTGTCGGCCTCGGCATCCTCCGACATCAGCAGCGCCTGGCTCATCATGCGCGCGTCGGTCTTCTGCGCCTTGGGCTGCACGATGATCCGGCCCTGGAACACGCCGCGGCTTGCGCCATCGAGCACCGCCTTGAACACTTCGCGGCTCTGGCAGCCCACCGTCGCGTGATCGAGCACCACCGTGGTGTCGGCATGCTGGCGGCCCTTGAGCAGGCTCACGCCGCCCAGCCGGATGGTCGAATTGTCGCCGCCGCAGCGGATGAAAAACTGGTTGCGCGTCACCGCGCCGCCGGTCGTGAACACGAAGGCATTGAAGCGCGCGTTGGCGCCGATCAGCGCCGTCAGGCTCGCGATATGCAAAGCCTTGGAACTCTCGGCGCCGATCTTGACGTAGTCGACATGCGCATCGTCGGCGACCACGAGATCGATCGCGGCGTTGACCTGATCGTCGCGACCATCCGCGCTCTCATGGCTCTCAATCAGAGCGAGCCGCGAGGCCCGGCCGACATCGACCATCGAGCGCGGATAGATCGCGGCCGGCTTGCCGGCATGCAGGAATACCAGGTGGATCGGGCGCGCCAGCGCTACGCCCTCGCGCACCGCGATCACCGCGCCATCGCCCATGAAGGCGGTGTTGAGCGCCAGCGCCATGTCATCGGCCGGGCGCGACAATTGCTCCAGCACCAGCGGCTCGCCCGCCGCCAGCGCGTCTGCCATCGAACCGATGGTCAGGCCGGGCTCCAACGCCGTGAGATCAGACATTTCCGCGACGAACGCGCCGTCAACGAAAATCAGCCGCCGCGCTTCGAGCGAACCGAGCATCCCGCCGGCATCTTTCGCCTGCGCCTTCTCCGGCACGCCGGGCGGCGCCGCGATCGGCTTCGCCTCGCGCATCAGCGCGCGCAGGTCGGTGTATTTCCATTCCTCGACACGCCGATGCGGCAGGCCCTTGGCCACGAAGCGCCCGAACGCGGCCTCACGCAGTGCCGCGACCGCTGCCGCGCCGGGCAGCGAGCCGCGCGCCGCGGCGAACGCATCCGCCAGGCCCTGCTCGGCCGCCGTCTTCACTTGGCGCAGTTCGGCATTCATCACGCCGCCTCACCCGCGAATTGCGCATAGCCATGCGCTTCGAGCTCATGCGCCAATTCCTTGCCGCCGGTCTTCACGATGCGGCCCTTCGACAGCACATGCACCACGTCGGGCACGATGTAGTCGAGCAGGCGCTGGTAATGCGTGATTACCACCATCGCGCGATCGGACGAACGCAGATTATTGACGCCTTCTGAGACAATGCGCAGCGCGTCGATATCGAGGCCAGAATCGGTCTCGTCGAGAATACAAAGCCGCGGCTCCAGCATCGCCATCTGCAGCACTTCGTTGCGCTTCTTCTCGCCGCCGGAAAATCCGACATTGACCGAGCGGCGCAGCATTTCCGGCTCGATGCCGAGTTTGCCCGCGACCTCGCGCACGCGCTTGAGGAATTCCGGCGTCGACAATTCCGGCTCGCCGCGCGTCTTCTTCTGTGCGTTGAGCGCGGTGCGCAGGAAGGTCATCGAGGCGACGCCGGGAATTTCCAGCGGATATTGGAATGCCAGGAACACGCCCTTCGCGGCGCGCTCGTCGGGCGGCATGGTCAGCAGGCTTTCGCCGTTATAGAGCGCCTCGCCCTCCAGCACGGTGTAGCCCGGCTTGCCCGCAAGCACATAAGACAGCGTCGATTTGCCCGATCCATTCGGGCCCATGATCGCGGCGACCTGCCCCTTCTCGACGGACAGATTCAGGCCGTTGAGGATTTTGCGGCCTCCGACCTCGACATGCAGGTTCTTGATCTCAAGCAACGACATTCAATCGATCCAGTTCTTAATCTTAACCCGGCGTCCAATCTTCAATCCATCACCCCGGGGGTGCTCGGCATCTTCGCCGAGCCTCGAAGGGTGACGGCTGCAGCGTGGCCGCTCATCCTTCGAGGCTCGCTTCGTTCGCGCCTCAGGATGACGGCTCCGCACCTTCAGCCGACACTTCCCTCCAGAGAGATCGAAATCAGCTTCTGCGCCTCGACCGCGAATTCCATCGGGAGTTGCTGCAGCACGTCCTTGACGAAGCCGTTCACCACCAGCGCCACCGCTTCCTCCTGGGAAAGCCCGCGCTGCTGGCAATAGAACAGCATCTCCTCGGAAATCTTCGAGGTGGTCGCTTCGTGTTCGAACACGGTCGAGGAATTCTTCGCCTCGATATAGGGCACGGTATGCGCGCCGGCCTTGTCGCCAATCAGCAGCGAGTCGCATTGCGTGAAGTTGCGCGCCTTGCTGGCCTTGCGATGCGCGGTCACGAGGCCGCGATAGGTGTTGTTGGAGCGGCCGGCTGCGACGCCCTTGGAGATAATGCGGCTGGTGGTGTTCTTGCCGAGATGCGTCATCTTGGTGCCGCTGTCGACCTGCTGGCGGCCATTTGAGATCGCGATCGAGTAAAACTCGCCGCGTGAATCGTCGCCGCGCAGGATGCAGCTTGGATATTTCCAGGTGATCGCCGAACCGGTCTCGACCTGGGTCCAGGAGATTTTCGAGCGCGCGCCGCGGCAATCGCCGCGCTTGGTCACGAAGTTGAAGATGCCGCCCTTGCCGTTGGCGTCGCCCGGATACCAGTTCTGCACTGTCGAGTACTTGATCTCGGCGTCCTCGAGCGCGACCAGCTCGACCACCGCAGCGTGAAGCTGGTTCTCGTCGCGCATCGGCGCGGTACAGCCTTCAAGGTAGCTCACATAGGAGCCCTTGTCGGCGATAATCAGCGTGCGTTCGAACTGGCCGGTATTCTTCTCGTTGATCCGGAAATAGGTCGAGAGCTCCATCGGGCAGCGCACGCCGGGCGGCACATAGACGAACGAGCCATCGGTGAACACCGCCGAGTTGAGCGTCGCGAAGAAATTGTCGGTCACCGGCACCACGGTGCCGAGATATTGCTTCACCAGATCGGGATGCTCTTTGAGCGCCTGCGAGATCGGCATGAAGATCACGCCGGCCTTCTTCAGTTCTTCCTGGAACGTGGTCGCGACTGAGACGCTGTCGAATACGGCATCGACCGCAACGCGGCGCTCGCCTTCCGGGCGCACTACGCCGGCGAGCAATTCCTGCTCGCGCAGCGGAATGCCGAGCTTCTTGTAGGTCTCGAGGATCGCCGGATCGATCTCGTCGAGCGACTTCGGCCCGGTGCCCTTCTTCGGCGCCGAGTAATAATAGATGTCCTGATAGTCGATCTTCGGATAATCGACCCGCGCCCAGGTCGGCTCGCGCATCGTCAGCCAGCGCTTATAGGCGTCGAGCCGCCAGGCCAGAACCCAATCCGGCTCTTCCTTCTTGGCCGAGATGAAACGGACAGTATCCTCCGACAGGCCCTTCGGGGCCTTGTCGGATTCCACGTCCGTGACGAAACCGTATTTGTATTGGTCAACGTCGATGCGACGGACCTGTTCGACGGTCTCTTGTACTGCCGGCATTCATTCCTCCACGTGCGGTTTCAAGGACCGCCGGTCGGGTATCAGTCGGTTATGGTCGTTCGTTCTGCTGGTGCAGATCCTATCTGTGCAAATCACCCTCCGGAATGCCGCTCATGCGGCAACCCCTTGTGCGACAAACTTTTGCTGCGCCTTACGTAGTGACTGGAGCACCTTGTTCCAAGCCTGAATGAAGCGTTCCACGTCGGATTCGGTGGTATCGCGACCGAGACTCACGCGCACCTCGCCGCGCGCCAGATCGGGCGCGACGCCCATGGCGACCAGCACATGCGAGGCGGCTACCTTGCCCGAGGAACATGCGGCACCTGACGACACCGCGACGCCATCGAGATCGAGCGCGATCACCGCGGTCTCGGCCTTGGCGCCAGGAACCGCAAACAGGGTGGTATTGGGGAGCCGGTCGACGCCCGCCCCGAAAATGACAGTATTGGCCGAGGCCGCAACCAGCCCGGCTTCGAGCCGGTCGCGCAACGCCGCAAGCCGCGTCTGCTCGCTGCCGAGCGCCGCCCGCGCGGCCTGCGCCGCCGAACCGAAGCCGGCAATTCCAGGCACATTCTCGGTGCCGCCGCGGAACCCGCGCTCCTGCCCGCCGCCGCGCACCAGCGGGTCGAATGGGATGGTATCGTTGCGCCGGATCAGCGCGCCGATGCCCTTTGGGCCGCCGATCTTGTGCGCCGTGATGGTGAGAAGATCCGCTCCCAAGGCATTGATATCGAGGACAATCTTGCCCGCCGCCTGAACCGCGTCGACATGCAGCAGACCGCCGGCCTCATGTACGATGGCAGCGGCCTGCGCGATCGGTTGAACCACGCCGGTCTCGTTATTGGCGAGCATCACCGATACGAGCGGCCGCGCCACGCCGGCGATCCGACGGCGCAGCGCGTCGAGGTCGAGCTGACCCTGCGCGTTCACTTGAACCTGTTCGACCTGATCGGGAGCGAAGCGGCCGCCGCTGATGACGGACGGATGTTCCACCGCCGAAACGAACAGCCGGGTGCCGAGCGCCGGCGACAGCGCCAGCATGTTGGCTTCGGTGCCGCCGGAGGTGAACACCACGTCGCGCGGATCGGCCCCGACCAGAGCCGCGACCGACGCACGAGCCTCCTCGACCAGCTTCCGGGCGGCGCGGCCCTCGGCATGAATCGACGATGGATTGCCATCCAGCGCTGCGGCCATCGCCGCACGCGCTTCCGGGCGCAACGGCGCCGTGGCATTCCAATCGAGATACAATCTTGCCGTCATTCCACCGAACCGAACCTGAAACCGAAATAGCCTTAGCTCCGGGAACCCGAACGACCAAGCCGCGAACACCGGAAAAGCTTGATTTCCGCCCCCCGGCTTGTGTTAGAAGGCTTCCAACGGCCCTTGCCGCGCCATCGGCCACACCGCCATAGGGCGCCATGGCCTGCCGAAATCTAGAATGGTTCTAAATACTTAGCCCGGAGCCGCCGCTCCCGTCAAGCGCGCGCCCGTTGCCCGAGGGGTCGAATGCCTGAAGTCATCTTCACCGGTCCTGCCGGTCGCCTCGAAGGCCGCTACCATCCGGCGCGGCAGAAGAATTCGCCGATCGCGATCGTGCTTCATCCGCACCCGCAATTCGGCGGCACGATGAACCACCAGATCGTCTATCAGGTCTATTACGCCTTCGTGCAGCGCGGCTTCTCGGTGCTGCGGTTCAATTTCCGCGGCGTCGGCCGCAGCCAAGGTGCGTTCGACCACGGCTCGGGCGAATTGTCGGATGCAGCCTCGGCGCTCGACTGGGCCCAGACCATCAACCCGGAAGCGCGCAGCTGCTGGATCGCCGGCTTCTCGTTCGGCTCCTGGATCGGTATGCAATTGCTGATGCGCCGCCCCGAGATCGAGGGCTTCATCACCATCGCTCCGCCGGCCAATCTCTACGACTTCTCGTTCCTGGCGCCCTGCCCGTCCTCGGGCCTGATCGTCCATGGCGATAAGGACGCGGTCGTGCCCTACAAGGACGTGACCACGCTGGTCGACAAGCTGAAGACCCAGAAGGGCATCATCATCGAGCAGAAGGTGATCCCCGGCGCGAACCACTTCTTCGACGCCAAGGTCGACACGCTGATGCAGGCCGTCACCACCTATCTCGACAAGCGGCTCAAGCCGCCGGACCGCAAGGCAGCGGCCGCGCCAGCGGCGGAATAGAGCGCGCGCTCTCAGCGGTCATTGTAGTGTTCGCTCTCTCAGCCGTCGTGGCCGGGCTTGTCCCGGCCATGACGGCGTGTTGCTGGTTACGGCCAAGCAATCACGCCGCCAGTTAGCGGCCCCGGCGCACCGGTCGTGCCTGGAAACGTGATCGGCAACCCACGCATCGTGCGCACCGCGAGATAAGCGAAGGCCTGCGCTTCGAGGCCGTCCACTGACCATCCGACCGCATCCGCGGTCTCGACCTGGTTCGATCTCAGGCGATGCGCCAGCATCCGCATCAGCGTAGGATTGCGCGCGCCGCCGCCGGCGACGACCCAGCTCGCCGGCCGACGCGGCAGCACGTCGATGATGCGTGCCAGCGATGCGGCGGTGACCGCGGTGAGCGTCGCCGCGCCATCCTCCAGGCTTTTCTCCGCGAGACCGCCCTGTTCCGCGACCCAGCCGCGGAAATCATTGCGATCGAGCGACTTCGGCGGCGCCTTTGCGAAATACGGATGTGCGAGGATGCGGTTCACCGCGGCTTCATCGACCTGCCCGGCGGCGGCGGCCTTGCCGTCGAGATCGACGGCGGCGCCGGAGCGCAGCCGCAGGAAATCGTCGATCAGCGCATTGCCCGGACCGGTGTCGCAGGCGACCAGCGTGTCGCCGTCGATGAAGGTGACATTGGCGACGCCGCCGAGATTGATCACCGCGACAGGGTGCGGCCGGTCGATCATCGCGGCGAGCGCACGGTGGAACACCGGCACCAGCGGCGCGCCTTCGCCGCCGGCCGCGACGTCGGCGGCGCGAAAATCGAATGCCACCGGAATGCCGAGCCGCTTGGCGAGTTCATGTCCGTCACCGAGTTGCACTGTGACACCGCGTTCGGGCCGGTGCAGCACGGTCTGGCCGTGAAACCCGACCACGCCGATATCAGCCGCCGCGACGCCATTGGCCTTGAGAAACGCCTCGACCGCCTCGGCATGCGCGCGGGTTACCAGCGCCTCGGCCTCGGTCAGGATCTCGGACCGTTCGGTGCGCGCGGTGAGGTGCACGGCCGCCGCGAGCGCCTGCCGCAACAGGGCGCGTTCCGCATCGGAATAGGCCCGGTAGCCGGTCGGCCCGAAGCGGCCGATCTCGCTGCCGTCGGTATTGATCAGCGCGACATCGACGCCGTCGAGCGAGGTGCCGCTCATCAGGCCTATGGCGGAAATCCGGCTCATGCGGGTTCCATTGGCTGGTTCCATTTGGTTGAATCCAACGCCGAACCTGTTACACCACCGCCTCCCAAGGAATCCTTGTCGCCAAGCAATCCCGAGCCGGGCCGGTCATGAGCACCTACAAATCCGACTTCCTGAAGGTGCTCGCCGAACGCGGCTTCATCCATCAGGTTTCCGAACCCGACCAGCTCGACCAATTGGCCGCAAGCCGGCCGATCACGGCCTATATCGGATTCGACTGCACCGCGGCGTCGCTGCATATCGGCTCGCTGCTGCCGATCATGATGCTCTACTGGATGCAGCAGACCGGCCACCGGCCGATCGCGCTGATGGGCGGCGGCACCACGCGGGTCGGCGATCCGTCCGGCAAAGACGAGAGCCGCAAGATTCTCACCGACGAGCAGATCAACCAGAACCTCACTGGCATCCGCGCCGTGTTCTCGAAATTCCTGAAGTTCGAGGATGCCGGCGGCAGCGCCATCATGGCGAATAACGCCGACTGGCTGAATGGCCTGAACTACATCGACTTCCTGCGCGACGTCGGCCGGCATTTTTCGGTCAACCGGATGCTGAGCTTCGACTCGGTGAAGATGCGGCTTGAGCGCCAGCATGAATTGTCGTTCCTGGAATTCAACTACATGATCCTGCAGGCCTATGACTTCGTCGAGTTGCACAAGCGCTATGCCTGCGATCTCCAGATGGGCGGCTCCGATCAATGGGGCAACATCGTCAACGGCATCGATCTCGGCCGCCGCATGGAGAATGCGCAACTCTTCGCGCTGACCGCGCCGCTGATCACCACCGCCTCGGGCGCCAAGATGGGCAAGACCGCCGCAGGCGCGGTGTGGCTCGATGCCAATCTCGTCAGCCCCTACGAATACTGGCAGTTCTGGCGCAACACCGAGGATGGCGACGTGGTGCGCTTCCTCAAGCTGTTCACGATCCTGCCGCTCGCCGAGATCGAGCGGCTCGGCAGCCTGAAAGGCCAGGACATCAACGAGGCGAAGAAGGTGCTCGCCACCGAAGCGACCGCGATGGTGCATGGCCGCGACACCGCCGACCGCGCAGCCGAGACCGCACGCCAGACCTTCGAGGAAGGCGCCGCCGCGGCAACCTTGCCGACGATCGAGATTCCAAGCGCCGAACTCGCCGCCGGCATCGGCGTGCTGGTCGCGTTCCAGCGCGCCGGCCTCGTCGCATCGACCAGCGATGCGCGCCGTCAGGTGAAGGGCGGCGGATTGCGTGTGAATGATGCGGCGGTGAGCGACGAGCGCATGACGCTCGACGCGTCGGCGCTGATCGATGGCGCGATCAAGCTGTCGCTCGGCCGCAAGCGCCATGTGTTGCTGAAGTCGGTTTAATCAACGCGCGGTTACGGCCGAACCGGATCGGCGTAGCTCTGCGGCGCCGAGGTCGGGAACTCGAAGAATTTGCGCAGCAATCCCGGCGCGATCGCCGAGATCGGGTTGACGCGCAGGATCGGCGCAGTCGGCGTGCCCACGACTTCATAGGTGATGCCGACCAGCCCCTCATTGGTGCCGCCGCCGAGGATCAGCCCGACGATCGGGATCTGCCCGAACATGTTGTTCAAGCTGTAGAGCGGCACGAAGGTGCCGCGCATGTGCACTTCGTTGGTCTGATAATCGAGCACGCCGTCGATGGTCGCGCCGATCACCGGCCCGCGCACCACGCCGTCGCGCACCGTGAACTTGCCGGGCGTCTTGGTGAAGTCGACGCGCATGCTCGAGAACTCGACACCGTTGCGGCCGGACGTGCCGCTCGATGCGACGCTGTCGAGCGCCGCTTCGCCGCGCACCGCGAAATTGCGCACCGTGAGGATGCCGTCCAGCGGCGCCTGGTTCGCGCCCGGCGGGTCCATTGAGACTTGCAGGTCGCCGCCCTGGATGCGCGCGTAAGTGTCGGTGAAGCGGAACAGCGCGCCGGCGTCGGCGGTCTCGATATACAACACCTGCCGGCTGACCGGACGCCCGCGCAGGTCGCCGAGCAAGGCCGCGTCACGGCCGAGTTTGCCACTCAAGGCGAAGTTGCGGATCACGCCATTGCGGCGCGACATCTTGAGATCGAGGCCGCGCATCGTCTCGCCGTGATGACCGGCCACCGTGCCGATCTTGATATCGAGATCGACATCCTTGGCCGGCTGCGCGTTCTTCTCGTTGGACGAGCCTGCCACCATGCCCTTGACGAAGGCGCGCCCGTCATAGATGTCGCCGCGCATCGTCACACGCAATGTGCCGTCGGTCGCACGGTCGACCTTGAGCGCGGTCTTGTCGCCGTCGGACAGGCTGAACACCGGAAAATTCGCCGAGAGCACGTCGCCGCCGGCATCGACCTCGACGCTGCCGCGCACCAGCGCGCCCGAGCCGTCGACCGAGATATCCTCGAAGCGCGACGACTGCGCAAATTTATACAGATTGAATGTCGCGCGCGCCGGTTTGCCCGCGGCCTTCTGCCATCCCGGCAGCAGGTTTTCGATTTTCACCGGACCGAGATCCGCATCGACGGCGAAACGGCTCTCCTGCTCGTTGGCCGGGATGCGTCCGGTCATCCTGACCGGCACCGCGCCGACGATCGCGGTTCCGACCTGGAAACCGAGGCGATTGCGCGCGGCCTCGTCGAGATTTCCCTGGATCCGGATTTCCGCTTCCGCATCGCTGCGCTGCTTCTTGTAATCGATCGTGACCGGGATGCCGCCCAGCTTGACGTCGCCCTTGGCCTGATAGCCGGTCTGCGTCGCATTCACGCGCAACGACGCGGCTTCGAGCTTCTGGCCGAGCAGCACACGGTCGGCCGCGAAATTCGTGAGGTCGACGGCGATCGCATAGGTCATCGGCGTCTTGGCCGGATCGGAGTTGAGCGTCACGCCGATGTTGACCTGACCGTTGATATTGCCGCGGCTGGTGGCGGGATCGAGCGGAATGCCGCCCGACGCGTCCTGCATCGCTGGCAGCGCCAGCAATTCGGCCGCGGCGGCGACCGGCCCATCCATCTTGAAGCGCAGCCGCGCCGGCGGCGACAGCATCCAGGTATTCGGGACCTCGAACATGCCATCGGTCAGTGTCAGCTTGCGGCCGGCGGACATCTCGATGACGCCGCGCTTGACGGCCAGCGACGCGGTGCGGCCGGTGGCGCGCACCTCGAAGTCGGCCTCGCGGATCTGCGGCAGCCCGTCCACCGGCGCGAGCGTCGCGTTGGTGCCGCCCACCTCGACCGACAACCCATCCGCGGTCATCGGAAAATTCGGATCGCCGGCCAGGCTCTGCATCGAAGCATTGGTCGCAATCACCACGCGGTCCACCGTCGCGCCACGCACATGATCGATCACCCAGTCGCGCAGGCCCGGATTGAGGAATGCGGGCCAGAGTCGCTTCATGGTGCCGAACGGCATGCGATTGCCGGCAACGCCAAGCGCGATGCGCGGGCTGGCTTCGGAATAATCGACGCTGCCGGACAGCGCGATGCCGAACTCGGTATTTCCGACCTCGCCCTGCTCGACGTCGACGCGGCGCTTGTCCGGATCGATGCGCAGCCGCAGCAGGAAGCGGTTGAACACGATCTGGTCCTGAGCCGCGCTTTGAGACTCTTGCGGATTGCTCGCCAGCGACGCGAGCACCACCGTGCCGCCGGTCAGTCGCGCGATCCAGGCGCTGTTGCCGTCGGCGGGGACGTCGATTTGCGCGTAGAGCGTGATGCGGTTGCCACCCGAGACGATCTGGAATGGCGCGATCATGCTGCCGCGCGCGCGATCCCAACTGATCGTGGTTTCGAACGCGTCGATCGCGACCGGCTGCTGGATTCCGGCAAGGTGTGAAATCGAACCGCCGCCATTCTCGGAAATGATCCGGCCCTCGATCGCAACCGGAACGCCGTCCGACCCGATCTCCGCCAGGATGCGCGCATTGAGCGGAATATTGGCTTCGTATTGCCCTTCGCCAATTCGAAGCGCGAGCAGGATATCTTTGAGCGATACCTTCTCGGCCTCGATGGCCAGCATGCGATTGCCGTTCGGCGCCGGCGTGAACCCGATCTTGAGCCGCCATGGATTGCTGCGGTCGTCGGAACTGACCGAAAATCCGAGGCCGCCATTCTTCGCGCGCGTCAGGCTGAGATCGATCTTCTCGAAATTCCATTGCTTGCCGGTGCGGCGATCGTCCACCACCAGGCTGCCATTCTTGAGACCGAGCTCGGACAGGTCGTGACCGTCGAGCCCGCTGGCGCCGAGGCCGTCGATCCAACTGAGCATCGCGGTGACGTTCGGGATCGCATTGCGTCCCATCGGCGCGGCAATCGGGCTAGCAGCGGGCGTCGATCCCGCCGGCGCTCCCGGCACTTCGGCCGTGGCTGGCGGCAAGGCCGCCAGAGCCGGCCCACCGCGTCGTACCGAATCCGCAGATGCGGTCGCGATCGGCCGCGTCTTGTCGGCGCCGGCGAACACCGTGACCTGACCGTCGGTCTCGATCCGCACTGCCATCTCGGCACCGACCAGGCTGAGACGTTCGGCGCGGATGCGGCTGGTCAGCAGGCTGGTCCCGGACACCGCCACTTCGGCCTTTGGCGCGCTGGCCACCACGGTGCCGTCCGCATCGCGCACCACGATGTCGAGAATGCGCAGCCGCGGCCGGCCATTTTCGTCGCGTTCGAGCTGGGTGCCGCCGATCTCGACGCGATGCTCGCCGCCGAAATTCTCGGCGATCGCCGCGGTGATCCACGGCGTCGCGATGTCGATCGCGATCGGGCCGCTCATCAGCCGCCACCACAGCGCAGCCATCGCCAGCACCACGACGCCGAGCACCGGCACAGCAACCACCACGACGTTGCGCGCGCGCCGGCGCCAGACGCGCAATGCCGACGAGCGCGCCGACGTTGATTTTTTCGTTGCGGGTTTGGCGGATCCCGGCGTCACCGGAGCGACCTTGGTAACCAGAACCCGCCGCGCCGATGCGGCCTTCACCGCGTCGGGCATCCGGGCGAGCTGCGGCTTCACCTCGGGCGCGGTGGAGGACTCGACCGCCGCATCGGGCCGGACGGATTGGAGCGTGACCTCCGGAGCCTTGAGGGCCTCCGGCAATGCAGCATCCGCCCTGACCGGTGCGAGCGTCACCTCGGGCGCATTGGACGGGCGGGCCGCCAAAGCTTCGTATTGCCCGGCGTCATGCATCGCGGCGTCATGCAGCCGGATCGGCTCAGGCCGCACCTCGGGCGCGGTCGACGATTCCGCAGAGACCACATCGGACAGACGGGCCGGCTCGGGCCTCACCTTCGGAGCCGCCAGCAATTCGGCCAGCGCGGAATCGGGGACGATGTCGAGTTTCCCGTCGAATGTCTGGTCGAAGCTCCGGTCGAAGTTCTCTTGTGGTTCGACAAAAGCCGCGGTTGGCGGCGCGACCGGATCGGATGTGACGGGATCGGACCGGACCGGACCGGCGTCGACTTGAGCGGCCTCGGCGAGATCGGTATTCTCCACGCCATCGCGCGCGCGGGCCTGCGCGGCCTGCTGTTCGTCGCGCAGAAAAAGCTCAAGATTCGCCTCGAGCTCACGAAGCGCATCAAGGCTCTGTTTGGTGGTGTGACCCGTCATTCCAGAGCGGGCGCCCCTTCTACCGCTGGCTTATGCGTTACGCTGCTTTTACGCGCTACCCCGGCATGGCCGGCATGCCCGGGTAAGCGGGAGGCAGAGTTTACGCGAAACCTCTGACCTGCCAGTATTTTCCCCGCATATCTTAAAGATTGATAGAACGCCGGAAAGCGTCGAAAGGAAGGCATATGGGCAAGCCATTGGCTGAGGGTGACAAAGCGCCGGCCTTCACGCTGCCGCGTGACGGCGGCGGGACGGTATCGCTGTCCGATTATAAGGGCCGCAAACTGGTCCTCTATTTCTATCCCAAGGCCGATACCCCCGGCTGCACCCAGGAGGCGATCGCCTTCTCGGGCCTGAAACAACGCTTCACCCGGGCCGGCACCGAGGTGCTCGGCGTGTCCGCCGATCCGGTGAAGAAGCAGGACAAGTTCAAAGCCAAATACGACCTCACGATCGCGCTTGGTTCGGACGAGACTCTCAAGATGCTTGAGGATTACGGGGTCTGGGCGGAAAAATCGATGTATGGGCGCAAATACATGGGGGTATTGCGCGCCACCTTCCTGATCGGGGCGGATGGGCGCATTGCCAGGATCTGGCCCAAGGTGAAGGTCGAGGGCCACGCCGACGAGGTGCTCGAAGCGGCCAAGGCAATCTAAGCGCGACGTTCGAAGGGGGCGGCATGGCTGCGGATTTCAAGGACAAAGCGGCATAGCCTGCGGCGGCGCTCTTGGTCAGGCCAATGATCGCGTGCTTGGCGGCGCTGTAAGGCGCGGCTGGCACGCTTCGATGTGATGGAGAGCGATATTATGACGCAGGGTCCCGACGAGCCGCCATTCAAGGGCATCATGCAGATGGCCTATATCGTCCCCGACCTGCAAAAGGCGATCGCACATTACGTCGACGAATTGCGCATCGGGCCGTGGTTCGTCTCCGAACATTTCGCCGGCACCGACAAACTCTATCGCGGCAAGCCGACCGAGGTCGATATGACCATCGGCATGAGCTACGCGAACCAGATGAATATCGAACTGATCCAACAGATCGGCGACGCGCCGTCAGTCTATCGCGAGGTGGCGCAGGCCCGCGGCTATGGCTTCCATCACTGGGGCGTCGCCACCAACACCTTCGACGACGACCTGACGCGCTATCGCAACCAGGGCTACGAAATCGCCTTCACCACCAGCATCCGCGGCGCGAGGCTGGCCTATGTCGACACCACCAGCGACCTGCCCGGCATGATCGAGTTGATCGAGCTGACGCCGAACCACAAGTCGGTCTTCACCAGTTGGTACCGCGCCTGCCAGGATTGGGACGGCCACGACCCGATCCGCAAACGCGGGTAAGTCGGCGGGGCAGTGATAGCCGAGAGCCGAGGTCTAACCCCAACCACCGCTTGTCACCCTCCGCGAAAGCGGGGGGTCCAGTACGCCGTGCCCTCTCGATAGGTCACGGAGTACTGGACCCCCCGCTTACCCGGGGCATGACAATTGAGAGAGTTGAGCCCGAACCCGGCCACCCTCCGTTGCGTTAACCGCGTCTCAACAAACATCTTCAAATTTGCGGAAAATTAACCATGACCGGATGGAATCCCCGCCATGCGAGCAGCCTTGGGTCGGTCCCTGGCTGGGCAGGGAGCGTTCATGTCGCGGCAGTCCGGCGTCCAACATCACGGCCACCATCCTCAGCATGGCGGCCGCCACGCGCCGCGCACGGGCGCGGGCTATACGCTGGCGCATGCCGGCAAGCAGGTACGCCTCGGGCCGGTGGCATTCTGGATCGTTGTCGGCTCGCTGGTCGTGATGGGCGCCTGGACCATTTCGACCGCCACCTATTTCGCGTTTCGCGATGACGTGCTGACGCGGCTGATCGCGCGCCAGGCCGAAATGCAATTGGCCTACGAGGATCGCATCGCCGAGATGCGCACCCAGGTCGATCGCATCACCAGCCGGCAATTGCTCGACCAGGAGCAATACGAACAGAAGCTCGAGCAGGTGCTGCGCCGTCAGGCCGCGCTGGAAGCACGCGCCACGGCGTTGAGCGCGCTCCCCGACACCGCGCCGACCGGCTCGATCCGCCAGCCCGCGCGCGCGACAGAGCCGACCCTGACGCAGCCCAAGCCGGCGCCGATCAACGACACCGTGATCTTCGTCGCGCCGCCGGACCGTGAGGCGCGGCTCGAATCCCGCGTCCCGGCCAGCCGCGTCGCCGCGGCGAAGCCTGCGACCGGCGGTTTCGCTGGCGTGATCACGCGGCTGCAAACCTCGCTCGACCGTGTTGAGGCGCGCCAGTCCGCGACGCTGTCGTCGCTGGAAGAGAATTACGATTCCAAGACCCGGCGCATTCGCGGTGTGTTCGCCGATCTCGGCATCGACGCCAAGGTCCCAGCGCCTGCGCCAGCCCCGTCACGCGCGGCAGCGGTCGGCGGCCCATTCGTGCCGGCGCGTCCGCCCGCCGATGCCGGATCGTTCGAACGGCAGCTCTACCGCATCAGTCTCGCACGCGTGCAACTCGACCATCTGAATCGCAAGCTCGGCGCGGTGCCAGTGCGCAAGCCGATCGTCGGCGAGATCGAGACCACATCCGGCTTCGGCGTGCGCGTCGATCCTTTCGTCGGCCGCCCCGCGATGCATACCGGCCTCGACTTCCGCGGCAGCACCGGCGACCCGGTGCGCGCCACCGCAACCGGCACGGTCGAAACCGCGGGCTGGAGTGGCGGCTATGGCCGGATGATCGAGATCGATCACGGCAATGGTTTCAGCACCCGCTATGGCCATCTCTCCGCGATCGACGTGACCGTCGGCCAGTCGATCAAGATCGGACAGGTAATCGGCAAGATCGGATCGACCGGTCGCTCGACCGGGCCGCATCTGCATTACGAGACCCGCGTCGAAGGCGATGCCGTCGACCCGCAAAAATTCCTGCGCGCCGGCGTGCGCCTTGGCAATCTGAACTGAATCAGGCGAGCGTCCGGACGCGATCAGCCGGCAGGTCCTGGCTGACTCAGCCGTTCCTGGTCGCGTGGCGATAAAGAACGAGCAGAAAAGCCAATAGCACGGCCGCCGACAGGCCGAGCGACCAATGAATGCCGACCCCCGCGCCGACGACGCCCACGGTGACGCCGCTGAAGGCCCGCATGCCGAGCCCGGCCATGTTGTACAGGCCGACGACGCGGCCACGGATGTCGGCGGGGGCATTCAACTGAATCAGGGCCTGCGCCATGGTGTTGAACGACAATTCGAAGAACCCGGCGGCAAACAACAACGCAACCGCCAGCGTGTAATTTCCCATCGACGCGAATGCGAGCAAGGACAGGCACCATAGAATGGCGAGGATGATGGCAGTCCGAGGTGTCGCCTTGAGCCGTCCCCACGCTTCCAGTGCCAGGCCGGCGAGTAACGCACCGGCTGCGTCGGCAACCAGCAGCGCGCTATAGGCCACGTCGGCGTCGGCGTGGCCGAGATCGCTGGCGAATTCCGGCATCTGGGGGCTGTAGGCGTTGCCGACCATGAAAGAGGTCAGCCCGGCGAGCAGCGTCATCGAGGTCAGGATCCGGTAGGGGCCGATGGCGCGAATGGTCTGCACGATGTCGGAAAATCCGCGGACGGCGAGCCGCGTCGCCACTGCGCCTTTGGCGCTGACCGGCGCCCAGAACAGCCAGAGCAGCATCGGGACATAGAACAGCGTGTTGAGGATGATGCCATGGGCCGGGTCCAGCACCAGCAGAATGCCGCCGCCGACGGCCGGGCCGACCAGGAAACCCAGGTAGCGCGCCGTCGCGTTCAGCCGCACCGCGCTCGGAAGAGCAGCCGGGCCGACGAGGTCGTAAAGCAGCAACTGGTTCGGCGTCTGCCACAGCACGCCGGCGCAGCCATGGATCGCCAGCAGCGCCATCGCGCTCCACATCTCGAGCGTGTCGGTGAGGAACAGGATGCCCCATCCCGCCGACGCGCCGATGAAGAGCAGCATGCCGCATTGGATGATGCGGCGCGGGTCGAACCGGTCGGCCAGCCCGCCGACGATGACGGAAAACAGCAGGAACGGAAGCCAGTGCGACAGGACCGCGAAGCCGGCCAGCGCGGGCGAATGGAATTTCTGGAACACCACCCAATAGCTGATCACATGCTCGATATTGTCGGCCATCATTGCCAGCACGTAAGCCACGAATTGCGCGCGATACGGCCGCGACTGCATGGCTGCGAAGGATGCGGACGCAGCCGGCGGCTTGGTCGAGGGTTCAGAGCTCAATCGATCACCTGGCTAAAATCTGGCCGGACCGGCGACCGACGCAGCATGCGGATTTCGTCTGCGTCGATGCACGCTCGTCGCCAGGCGCGCAAGCCATTTAGGCCTGATGTGGCACCGAAATAGGCACGCGTGAGCAAATGGCAGCTACGGGTCTTGCGGGCCATCACCGGCGCGCAGAGAATCCGCGAGGCCCCTGATCTTGCAAGATACGCGCGCGCGAGTGCGCATGAGCGCGCGGGTTCACTGGCGTCCAAACCGTCATTCCGCAGTGAGAATCAGCGATCTCTGGACTGGGGCCGCAACAGCCACGTCATGACCGCAAACGCGACGAGAGCGCCGATCAGCTCCGCAACAATAAATCCTGGAAGATCGTTGGGTCGAATGCCTGAAAAACTGTTGGTCAGGGATCGTGCAATTGCCACGGCGGGATTGGCGAAGGACGTCGACGCCGTAAACCAGTAAGCGGCGGTGATGTAGAGACCCACCAGCCATGGAACGGACGCACTCGCAAATCGTATCCCGCCAAGGATGGTTGCGACCAAGCCAAAGGCAGCGACCGCTTCTGCAAACCATTGCGCACCGCCGGTGCGCATTTTCACAGAAGCCTCGATCAGCGGGAGCCCGAACATGAGATGGGCGATCATTGTGCCGGCGATGCCGCCCAATATCTGGGCGCCGACGTAAAGCACCGCGTCACTGACCGCGAGATCGCGCCGTAACGCAAAGATCAGCGACACTGCGGGATTGAAATGCGCTCCGGAAATCGGCCCCAGGATCGTAATCAGCACGACGAGGATCGCCCCGGTCGGCAGCGTGTTGCCCAGCAGCGCCAAGGCAACATCCTTGGTCAAGGACTCCGCCATGATGCCCGAGCCGACGACCGTCGCCACGAGGATCGCGGTCCCGAGCGCTTCGGCTGCCAGCCGACGCGGAAGGTCGAATACCGGTGTCACGCCTGATCCGTCGCGCGACGCGTCGCTCCGTCCATGCGCCCGATCTCTTTGAGCCGCCCCTGTAAGGTAAGACGTTCAAGGCTCGCGATCGGCAATTCCACGAAAACGCCGATGCGCATCCACAACATGCGATGGGTCTCGTTGAACACGTTGGCGATCTCCGCTTCAGTGCCCGTGGCCCGCGAAGGATCGGGAATTCCCCAATGCGCCGTCATCGGTTGCCCCGGCCAGACCGGGCAGGTCTCGCTGGCCGCATCGTCGCAGACAGTGAAAACAAAATCGAACGCGGGCGCGCCCGGTCCGGCGAACTCATCCCAGGACTTCGAGCGAAACCCGCTGACGTCATAGCCAAGCCCCTCAAGCATGCGGAGGGCATGCGGGTTGACCCTGCCGCTCGGCTGACTTCCGGCGCTGAACGCGCGGAACCTGCCCCTGCCGAGCTTGTTGAGAATCGCTTCGGCGATCACAGAGCGCGCCGAATTATGCGTGCATAAAAATAGCACATTGCAGGTGCCGTCAGGCATAGGCCCTCTTCCTCTTGGTGGTGGCTGGTGCCGGTGCGCAACAGGACTTGGCCAAAGCCGGCGTGCAGATCTCGGGATGACCTGCGCAGCAGTCTTTCATCAGAAATTCGATCAGGTCGCGCAGCGTGTCGTAGTCGGCGGAATAGATGATCGAGCGCGCCTCGCGCCGCGCCGCGATCATGCCGGCGTGTTCGAGTTCTTTCAGGTGGAAGGACACGTTGGAGCTTGAGACTTCCGCCTCCGCGGCGACCGCCCCGGCGGCCATGCCTTCCGGCCCTGCCTTGACGAGCATTCGCACAATGCGAAGCCGCGTTCCCTGGGACAAAGCCGCGAATGCGGATTGGGCTTGACGTTCGTCCATTCTTTCATAATCCTATAATTCAAGAATCATTGAATTATGGATATCCCAGATGCTTGACCTCGCCAAGCCCGTTCCCATGCTCGATGGTGAAATTTCGACGGCCTATCTGCTCGAAACGCTGGCTGCCAATAAGGACCGACGCCTGGTGTTTCACTATGACGGGCACGACGTACAGCCGAGCTATCACGTCACGGAAGTGAAAAGCGGGTCCTTCAACGCGCTCGATTGCGGGGCCAATCCCGAGAGCTGGCAGGAGACGTTCATTCAGCTTTGGGACATCGTCGAAGACAATCGCGGCCATATGCCGGCCAGCAAATTTCTCGCGATCATGCGTAAGGTTTCCGACAGCGTCCCGTTCGCGCCGGAGGCGAAGCTGACATTCGAGGTCAGTGACGGCGTCAATCCGATGCAGCTTTACAAGGCCGATTCAATCGATGTCGCTGGCGATATCGTCCGCGTTCCGCTCTCGCCACGCCCATCGAGTTGCAAGCCACGCGACCGATGGCTGGACGAGCAACAATCCAGTTGTGTTCCGGTGAACACCAAGGCCGCCTGTTGCGGTTGACGACCGAAGCTGTGCTGCGAAACGGCCGGCGGCAAAGCCGGCCGCTCGTCTCCGTCCTCGAATCTGCCCGCTTGCGGCCCGCCCGCGTCGACGCTATCGCTGCCTCATGTTGGAAGACCTGAAATCGAATAACCGCGCCTGGGCCGCGCGCATGGTCGCGACCGACGCTGATTTCTTTCGGCGGCTCGCGCGCCAGCAGGCCCCGGAATATCTATGGATCGGCTGTTCCGACAGCCGGGTCCCGGCCAACGAGATCGTCGATCTCGATCCCGGCGAACTCTTCGTGCATCGCAATGTCGCCAACCTCGCCCCGCCGCAGGACGCCAATTATCTCTCGGTGCTGCAATTCGCGGTCGACGTGCTGCGCGTGAAGCACATCATGGTGGTCGGGCATTATGGCTGTGGCGGCGTGGCCGCGGCGGTCGACGGCAAGCGGCGCGGCCTCGTCGACCATTGGCTGCATCCGGTGCGGGAGGTCGCCTACGAGAACCGCGACGCGCTCGAAGCGATCATCGAGCCCGTCGCCCGCCTCGACCGGTTGTGCGAATTGAACGTGATCCGGCAGGTGCGCAACGTCGCGGCGGACGTGTTCCTGCAGGAGGCCTGGGCGCGCGGCCAGAATGTCTGCGTCCACGGCTGGGTCTATTCGCTGGCGAACGGCCTGATCAAAGACCTCGAAGTCACGGTCGGCAGCCCCGATGACGTCGAGCGGCTCGCGCGCGCCGCACCGTGATCCGATCCGAGAACGGATCACGGTTGCTGAGAGCGATCAGATGCCGAGATAGCGCCGGTAAACGGTACGCTCGGCGTTATCGGTGAACTTGCCGTTTCCGAACAGGCGCGCGATCTCGCGGTCGGCACGACGGGCCTGCGCGTGAATCATCGCGTCATAAATCGTGCGCCAGAACGAACGCTTGGCGGGCTTGGCTGCAACGCTCGCGCGCTGGGCCGGGGCACTCAGTTCCTGACCAACGGAATGTGAGAGCGGGTAGGTCGAGGCCATGGTGTCTTTCCTTTCGGTGACCCAGGCGTTTCCTTGTTCCCTCTAGACAAAGGGGTAGATAGTCCTGTTCGCCCTATGTTGCGATGCACAATTTTGCAGGGAGTCCATGCGGCCAGGGCATGGTTTCGGGTATCAGGACGCTGCAGAAATGGCAGATTCCTAAGGAATCACAGCTGCAACCCAATCAGAGGCGGTCGCCCCCGCGAAGGTAGGGGCCTGGTACGCCGTGCAGAGCGAAGCGAGCGAGTTAGGCTCCCCCCTCCGGCCTAATCGACGTCGTCGACCTTGTCCGGGCCGGTACCGAACGCCTTCTGGGCCAGGGTGGCCGCCATGAAGTCGTCGAGGTCGCCGTCGAGCACGCCGGCGCTATCGGAGGTCGAGACCCCGGTGCGCAGGTCCTTCACCATCTGATACGGCTGCAGCACGTAGGACCGGATCTGGTGGCCCCAGCCGATGTCGGTCTTGGCGGCCTGTTCCGCCTGGGCGGCTTCCTCGCGCTTGCGCAATTCGCGCTCGTAAAGCTTGGCGCGCAGCATGGTCCAGGCCTGGGCGCGGTTCTTGTGCTGCGAACGCTCCTGCTGCACCAGCACCGCCACGCCGGTCGGAAGATGCGTCAGGCGCACCGCGGAATCGGTCTTGTTGACGTGCTGACCGCCGGCGCCCTGCGCGCGCATCGTGTCGGTGCGCACGTCCTTCTCGTCGATCTCGATGATGATGCGGTCGTCGACCACCGGATAGACCACCACGCTGGCGAATGAGGTGTGGCGGCGCGCGTTGGAATCGAATGGCGAGATCCGCACCAGGCGATGCACGCCGCCCTCGGTCTTGAGCCAGCCGAACGCGTTGTGGCCCTTGATCTGCACCGTGGCCGACTTGATGCCGGCCTCCTCGCCCGAGGTCTCTTCCAGATACTCGACCTTGTAGCCGTGCTGTTCGGCCCAGCGCGTATACATGCGCAGCAGCATATTGGCCCAGTCCTGGCTTTCGGTGCCGCCCGCGCCGGCATGGACCTCAAGGAAGCTGTCGTTGGAATCGGCTTCACCGGAAAGCAGCGCCTCGAGCTCGCGACGCGCAACCTCGGACTTCAGTTTCCGAAGAACCTCTTCGGCGTCGGCGATGGTCTTCTGGTCGTCTTCGGATTCGCCGAGCTCGATCAGCATCAGCTGGTCCTCGACCTCACGCTCGATGCGGCCGATGGCGTTGAGCTGGTCTTCGAGCGCGTTGCGCTCCTGCATCACCTTCTGGGCGCGCGGCGCATCGTTCCAGAAACTCGGGTCTTCAGTCTGCTTGTTCAGCTCGGCGAGACGAATGCGTGCGGTGTCGAAGTCAAAGATGCCTCCTCAGCAGCCCTACGGACTGCTTGATGGCATCGACATTGGCCTGGGTTTCGGCGCGCATTGAGGTTTACCGCGATCCGCTGCGAATGATGTTGAGCAAGAGTCTGGGAGTGACTTGCCGGATGTAGGATGCGCAGGCCGATCAGTAAAGCCCGCCGGTGCCGCTGCGCACCGCGCGGTCGGCCTCGGGCGAGACGGAAATCGGCCGGCCATCCGGATCGGTGGTGCCGATCACGGCGTAGCTATCGGGCGGCGCGGTGCCCGGCTTGAACGCTTCGAGGATCGCGCGCTCGGTGCCAGGGCCGGCACGTAATCCGGACTTGGGGTCGATGCGGATCAGCTTCACGCCGGCCGGCACGCGGAACGGCACGTCCGGCTTGTCGGCCAGCGCGACCTTCATGAAGTCCTTCACGATCGGCGCGGCCAATTGTCCGCCGGTCGCGCCGCGGCCGAGCGGCTTCGGCTTGTCGTGACCGAGATAGACGCCGACCACCATGTCCGGCGAAAAGCCGACGAACCAGGTGTCCTTCTCGTCATTGGTGGTGCCGGTCTTGCCGGCGATGTGGCGATTGACCTCGCGAAGCGCGGTGCCGGTGCCGCGCTGGACCACGCCCTCCATCATCGAGGTGATCTGATAGGCGGTCATCGGATCGAGCACCTGCTCGCGGCGGTCGACCAGCGACGGCTCCGGCTGACTTTGCCAGCCCTCCGCGACGCAACCGCGGCACTCACGCTCGTCATGCTTGAAGATGGTCTTGCCGTAGCGGTCCTGGATGCGGTCGATCAGCGTCGGCTTGATGCGGCGGCCGCCATTGTCGAACATCGCGTAGGCAGTGACCATGCGCATCACCGTGGTCTCGCCGGCGCCAAGCGCGAACGAGAGATAAGGCGGCAGGTCGTCATAGACGCCGAAGCGCTTGGCATATTCGGCGATCAGCGGCATGCCGACGTCTTGCGCGAGCCGCACCGTCATCACGTTGCGGGATTGCTCGATGCCGAAGCGCAAAGTCTGCGGCCCGTAATATTTTCCGGTCGAATAATTCTCCGGACGCCAGACGCCGAGGCCCGGCCCCTGATCGACTTCGATCGGCGCGTCTATCACCACCGTCGAGGGGGTATAGCCATTGTCGAGGGCTGCCGCATAGACGAACGGCTTGAACGACGATCCCGGCTGACGCATCGCCTGCGTCGCGCGGTTGAACTGGCTCTGGTCGAACGAGAAGCCGCCGACCATCGCGAGCACGCGGCCGGTCTGCGGATCCATCGCAACGATCGCGCCGGACACCTCGGGCGTCTGGCGCAGACGGAACACGTTGTCCTTCAGCGGCTCGACATAGACCACGTCGCCGGGCGCGAGCGCCTGGTTCACCTTGGTGATTGCGCGGCCGCCGGGCGCCTTGGCCCATTTCGCGCCATCGAGATTGATGGTGCCGATATCGCGGGTGCGCGACAGCGCGCCGGCCTCGCGGCCCGGCTGCAGACCGATGCGCGCCGACGCGTCTCCGGCCTCGAGCACCACGGCGAGCCGCCACGGCGCGATATCGGACAACGCCTTCACTTCGGCGAGCTTCACGCCCCAATCGCCGTCGATCTCGATCTTGGTGATGGCGCCGCGATAGCCCTGGTTCTCGTCATATTTCACCAGCCCGTCGACTAGCGACTTGCGCGCCAGCACCTGCAGCTTCGGATCGAGCGTGGTGCGGACCGACAGGCCGCCTTCATAAAGCGTGGTCTCGTCGTATTTCGCGAGAATTTCGCGGCGCACCTCTTCGGCGAAATAATCCGCGGCGACGATATGCGAGCCGGTGGCACGCTGGGTGACGGTGAGCGGAGACTTCTTTGCCGCCTCGGCCTCCTGCGCGGTGATGAATTTCTCTTCCAACATGCGGTCGATGACGTAGTTGCGCCGTCCGGTCGCGCGTTCGCGGTTGCGGAACGGATGCAGGTCGCTCGGCGCCTTCGGCAAAGCCGCGAGATAGGCGGCTTCCGCAACAGTCAACTCGTTCACCGACTTGTCGAAATACAGCAGCGACGCGGCCGCGATGCCATAGGCCGAGAAGCCGAGATAGATCTCATTGAGGTAGAGTTCGAGGATCTTCTCCTTCGAGAAGGTCCGCTCGATCTTCATCGAGAGCAACGATTCCTTGACCTTGCGGTCGATCGAGGTCTCGTTGGTCAGCAGGAAATTCTTGGCCACCTGCTGGGTGATGGTCGAGGCGCCCTGCGGACGCGCCCCGGACCCGCGGTTATTCCAATTGGTCAGCAGCGCGCGCGCGACGCCCTGAAAGTCGATGCCGCCATGCTCGTAGAAATTCTTGTCCTCGGCGGCGACGAAGGCGTTGATGACGCGCTTGGGCACCGCCTGGATCGGCAGGTAGAGCCGGCGTTGCCGCGCATACTCGGACACCAGCGCGCCGTCGCTGGCATGAACCCGGGTCATCACCGGGGGCTCGTATTTTTGCAGCTGGGTGTAGTCCGGCAGATCCTGGGAATAATGCCACAGCATTCCGGCCACGCCCGCGACGCCGACGATGAACAGGATCGTGCCGGCCGCGAACATCCAACCCAGGAAGCGGAGAAACAGCCTTGTCATTCTGGTCTTCACCCTCGCCGGGCGCTGCCCGGTTCCCACGCTTTAGCTCGCGTGGTTTTATGTTGAAACTAGGGCTTATACCCAAGTTTCCAGGCTCAATCCCACAAGCTCAATTCCGGCCCGGCACACCGGTTCCGGCAACACGCGTCCCAAAGAACTGATCCACCGCGCGCGTCAGCGCCTCCGCGGTCTTGTCGCGCCAGACATTCGAGGTCAGCGCCTTCAGGTCGCTCTGGCTGGTGACGTAGCCGAGTTCGACCAGCACCGAGGGCACGTCGGGCGCCTTGAGCACCATGAAGCCGGCCGACTTCAGCGGATTCTTGTGCAACTTGGCGGTGTTGCGCAATTCGCCGACCAGGGACTGGGCGAATTTCATCGAGAAGGTCTTGGTCTCGCGCTGCGCCAGGTCGATCAGAATGTCGGCGACGTCGCCCGGTTCGCTCGACAGATCGACGCCGGAAATCGCGTCGGCGCGGTTTTCGGCCTCGGCCAGCCGCGCGGCCTCGGCGTCGGACGCCTGCTCGGCCAGCGTATAGACGCTCGCGCCCTGCGCCTCGCCTTCGCGGCGCGCCAGCGAGTCCGCATGGATCGAGATGAACAACCCCGCCTGGCGCGCGCGGGCGAAGGCGACCCGTTCGCCGAGCGGCACGAAAGTGTCGTCGGCGCGCGTCATCGCGACGCGGTATTTTCCGGTCTTCTCAAGCTTGTCGCGCAGCACCAGCGCGAATTCGAGCACGATGTCTTTTTCGGAATAGCCCTTCGCGGCCTGGGTGCCCTGGTCGATGCCGCCATGGCCCGGATCGATCACCACCATCGGTCGCGGATCGTCCTGTTTCTGCGTCGGCTGGACATTGGACTTGCGCGTCGCGCCATCCGGCGCGCGGTTGTCGAGCGCGATGTTGCGCATGAAGGCGTCACGGTCGATCGCCGCCAGGTCGAGCACCAGCCGCGCCGGCTGGCCGTTGGCGGCCTCGAGCACGAAGGATTTCTCGATCCGCGCCGGCTTTGCGAGATCCAGCACCACGCGCGAGCCGCCCTGCATCACCAGGCCGAACCGGAACGCCTTGACCAGGCCGCGGCCCTTTTCGCCGACCTTGGCGGGAAGCTGGAAATTGACCTGCGGCATGTCGAGCACGACGCGATAGGGATTGGCCAGCGTGAAGGCGCGCAGGTCGATCTTGCGCGAAAGATCAATGACGAAACGGGTTTGCGCCTCGTCGCCGCCGAGCCGTGCGTCACTTGCGACCGCGAATTGATCCGGCTCGGCCGCACGGGAGGGCGCCGCCGTGGCGAGGAAAACCGCGCCGAGCAGACCGACCATCCATGTGCGGAAAGACAAAGACATCGAATCCCGACCCTCCGGACCGTTCTACCGCAATAGGCCGCCGTGGTTAACTGGAACTTAACTCTTTACCCTGCCCTGCGAATTGGCCGCGAATGCGAATGGCTCCTTGCCATAGCCGGCTCGCAAGCATAAGAAAGGAGTCGCTGACGGTTAACAGTCCCGGTTATGCCGCGTTCGGGCAATCCGGCAAGACCTGCGCAAGCCAATTCATGCGCTGGCCAATGACCGGGCTCTTCCCTGCGTCTTGTGCAGACAGTGCCCGTCATGCCGATACCCAGGTAGAGGACTACCGGTACGCGCCTGAAAAACAGGCGCAAGGCGGCTTGGCCGTGTGGCCTAGCCTAGCACCGTGAGCAAAGAACCCGCGGCCGCACCTGCTGCCGCTCGTCACGGGCCGTGCTTCATGCTCGCAAAGCGTATCGACATCTGGCCGCAATCCTGCCTCGCGCGGGCATTGCCGGGCGACGCTGTGTCGACGCGCGTGGCAGCCACGGCTCATTGTTTTCAACCCACAAAAGCAGGCCGCGCGTCGCGCCGCTCCCCCTCGCCGCTCAGCGTTGCGGCAGGGTCAGGCCGACCGGTCTGCAGTCAAGAGATCCGTCAATGGCAAACAAAATGCTCATCGACGCGACCCATCCGGAAGAGACCCGGGTTGTGGTCGTGCGCGGCAACCGTGTTGAAGAATTCGACTTCGAGTCGGCGACCCGTAAACAGCTTCGCGGCAACATCTATCTCGCCAAGGTCACGCGCGTAGAGCCGTCGCTGCAGGCGGCCTTCGTCGATTACGGCGGCAATCGCCACGGCTTCCTCGCCTTCAGCGAGATCCATCCCGATTATTATCAGATCCCAGTCGCGGATCGTCAGGCGTTGCTCGACGACGAGCAGCGCGACCAGCGCGAACAGGACGACGAGGACGAGCGCCGTGACCGCGGCGGTCGTGGTGGCGGCGGCAATCGCGGGCCGCGCCATCGCGGCGCCGGACGGCGCCGTGACCCGGTGCGCAGCAAGCCGGCCGATGGCGATGCCGCCGGCGGCGAGCAGGCCGCGCAGGATCAGTCTTTCGTCGGCGAGACCGACGGCCAGCAGAATGGCGATGCCGTTCCGCTGGAGGCCTCCGATCATCACGACGATCACCACGGCCACGACCCTTCCGACCATGATCATTCCGACCACGATCACCCCGATCATGATCACTCCGATCATGCGCATGCCGACGACGCGCATCACCACGATGCGCCTGCCGACGCGACGCGCGACGATGCGCCTGTAGCCAGTGACGCCGCTCCCGCCGAACATGCCGCTGATGGCGCCAGCGAGACCCACGCCACCGAAGCCGGCGCGGTCACTGAAGGCGAAGCAGCCCAGGGCGACCAGCCTTCGACTGACGGCCCGCAGAGCGACAACCTGCCGCCGGTCGAGAACAACATCGTCGAGGTCAGTAGCACGGGCCCCGAGACCGAAGGCGAAGAGACGGTTGAATCGGTCGGCGGCGACGACGCGATGGAAGAGCTTTCCGCGCGCACCCATCGCCCACGCCGCCACCAGTATAAAATCCAGGAAGTGATCAAGCGCCGGCAGGTAATGCTGGTGCAGGTCGTGAAGGAAGAGCGCGGCACCAAGGGCGCGGCGCTGACCACCTATCTGTCGCTCGCCGGCCGCTATTCGGTGCTGATGCCGAACACCGCGCGTGGCGGCGGCGTCAGCCGCAAGATCACCGACGCGCTCGACCGCCGCCGGCTGAAGGAAATGGCCTCCGAGCTCGACGTGCCGGAAGGCATGGGCGTGATCCTGCGCACCGCGGGCGCGAGCCGCACCAAGACCGAGATCAAGCGCGACTTCGAATATCTGCTGCGCCTGTGGGAGACCGTGCGCGACCTGACCCTCAAATCCAGCGCGCCGACGCTGGTCTATGAGGAAGGCTCGCTGGTGAAGCGCTCGATCCGCGACCTTTACAACAAAGATATCGACGAAGTGGTCGTCGCCGGCGACACCGCACACAAGGAAGCCAAGGACTTCATGCGCATGCTCATGCCGAGCCATGCGAAGAACGTGAAGCCCTATAAGGACCCGCAGCCGCTGCTGGTGCGCTACGGCGTGGAGAGCCAGCTCGACGCGATGTTCTCGCCGACGGTGCAGCTCAAGTCCGGCGGCTATATCGTCATCAACCAGACCGAGGCGCTGGTCGCGATCGACGTCAACTCGGGGCGCTCGACGCGCGAGCACCACATCGAGGACACGGCGCTCAAGACCAACATGGAGGCGGCCGACGAAGTCGCTCGCCAACTGCGTCTGCGCGATCTCGCCGGCCTGATCGTGATCGACTTCATCGACATGGACGAGAAGCGGAATAACCGCACCGTCGAGCGTCGGATGAAGGATGCGCTCAAGCACGACCGCGCGCGCATCCAGGTCGGACACATCTCGCATTTCGGCCTGCTCGAAATGTCGCGTCAGCGCATCCGCTCGAGCGTGCTGGAAAGCTCGACCGAGAAATGCCCGCATTGCGGCGGCACCGGGCATGTGCGCTCGGTCTCCTCAGTGGCGCTGCAGTTGCTGCGCGCGTTCGAAGAAAACCTGCTCAAGGGCGCGACCCATAACCTGATCGTGCGCACCCGGACCGACATCGCGATCTATGTGCTCAACCACAAGCGCGCGCATCTGCGCATGCTGGAAGAGCGCTTCCAGATCACGATCTCGATCAGTGCCGACGAGACCGTGACCGGCCAGCAATCCTATCTGCTGGAAAAGGGCGAACAGGTGCACAGCCTCGAACAGGCGCGTGCGCTGGTGGCACAGTCCCCGGAGCCTGCGATCCAGGAGGATGACGAAGACGACCTCGTCGAGGATGAAGACGATATCGACGCCGAGGCCGAAACGGCGGCGGACTCCGAATCCACCGAAGACGCCAGCGCCGATTCCGATTCTGGTTCCGAGTCCGAATCCGAGACTGCCGCGGACGCCAATGGCGGCGGCACCGAGGAAGAACGCAACGCACGCCGTGGACGGCGGCGGCGGCGCGGACGTCGCAGCGGCGGTGAGCCGCGTGAGGCGCGCGCGCCGCGCGAAGGTGGCAACGGCGTTGCCGAGCCTGCGGTCCAATCCGAGGACATCTCCGGATTGCCGCCGGAGGCGCAGGACGGCGACGAGGACACCGAAGCCAATGACGCCGAGGCCGGTCAGCCGCGCGGTGAAGTCGACCGCAACGGCGATCCGCGCAAGCGGCGCCGTGGACGGCGCGGCGGACGACGCAATCGCCGGGGCCGCGAAGGCGAGGGTGGTGAACCGACCGGTGAACAGCCGGGCGAACAGGCCTTGGGCTTTGCCGCCGACGGCGAATTGTCCGAAACCGATCCGCAGACCCAGGTGAGCATGGCCGCCACGATCGGCGCCTATGAACCGCGTGGCGATGTCGAGCAGCCGACGGCGCCTCCGCCGCAGGAACTCGCGGCTCAGACCGTCCCGCAAGCTTCGGCGCAAGCCGCTCCGCCATCCGGTGAAGCGGCAACGCCGCGGCGCCGCTCGACGGTACGCGAACCGGCTCCGGTCTTCGGCAGCGCTGCGTCGTCGCAGCCGGCTGAGATCGCGCCCGGCATCATGCAGCTTCCGGAGTCGGAACCAACCAGCGCCCCCGCGCCGGTCCAGCCATCCGACGCGCCGCGCAAAGCCGGCTGGTGGAGCCGCAACCTGCTCGGCAAGAGCTGAGCGGTCGAAAGATCAAGCCGGCGCTTCGCTGACGCGAGGCGCCGGCTTTTTTTTATTCTCTCGCCACCGTCAACTCTCTCGCCGTCATCCTTCGAGGCTCGGCGCAGACGCCGAGCACCTCAGATGACGGATCACTCTACCCGCGCCCTAGCCAGCGCCCGATCCGCGCCACGGCTTCATGCATCTCCGCTTGCGATCCGGCGTAGCAGAAGCGGATGAAATCGCGGCCATGCAGCGGATCGAAATCGATCCCCGGCGTCGCCGCGACATGCGCCTCGTCCAGCATCCGCTTGGCGAAATCGAAGCTGTCGCGTGAGAACCGCGTCACGTCGGCATAGAGATAGAACGCGCCGTCCACCGGCAGGAATTTGTCCAGCCCGACACGCGGCAAGCCATCGAGCAGGATCCGCCGGTTCTCTTCATAGCCGTGCTTGACCGCATCCATCTCGGCGCGTCCCTCGAACGCCGCCTCGGCGGCGATCTGGCTCAGCGTCGGCACCGAGATCGCGAGATTGCCTTGCAGCCGATCGACCGGCCGCACCATCGCATCGGGCACCACCATCCAGCCGATGCGCCAGCCGGTCATGCAGAAATATTTCGAGAATGAATTGATCACCACCGCATCGCCCTTGAGCCGCACCGCGCTCACCGCGGGAAAGGCATAGTCGAGGCCATGATAGATCTCGTCGGAAATGAAGCGGATGCCGAGATTGCTGGCCGCCGCATGCAGCGCGCCGAGCGCCTCCGCGCTCATCATGGTGCCGGTCGGATTGGCCGGGCTGGCGACCAGGATGCCGGCGAGCGGCGCGCGCCGGTGCGCGGCCTCCAGCATCTCGGGCGTGATCGCGTGACGCGTCTCGGCTTTGGTTTCGATCAGCACCGGCTCGCAGCCGAGCGCCTTGAGGATATGCCGATAAGGTGGATAGCCCGGGACCGCGACGGCAACGCGATCGCCGGATTCGAACAGCGCAAGGAACGTGAGGATGAATCCCGCCGAGGAGCCGGTGGTCACCACGATACGCGCCGGATGGATCTCGACGTCTTGCGTTTCCGCATAGAAACGCGCGATGCGCGCCCGCAACGAGGGGATGCCGAGCGCCTCGGTATAGCCGAGCTTGCCCGAATCGAGGGCGCGCCGCGCCGCGGCCAGCGCGACCGCCGGCGCTGACGCCGCCGGCTGTCCGACCTCCAAGTGGATGACATGGCCACCCGCCGCCTCAAGGGCGGCGGCGGCGGTCATCACGTCCATCACCATGAAGGACGGCACATCGCTGCGCGCCGAGGGCTGCATCAGGCGCGCGACGAGATTTTTGGCTTGATCCGGCATCGAGGCCTCATGCGGGTCGCCCCGTTATTGCCCCATTCCATGGGCATTTTACCGGCGATCCCGTAATCAGAGGTGATCGCAACCACGTGACCGGGCGCGCGTTGACCGTGCCCCGCCGCGTCACTAGGTTGCAACTATTCCGGCGAGCGCAAGCTGACATGATCGACGGCGAGAGACCTAACAGGGCGCGGCGCGCCACGCCAGCCTTCCGCGCAGCCGCGCTGGGTATTGCCGCGCTGATCGCTATCGAGACGCCGGTTCACGCGCAACGTGGCGGCCTGCCGCTGATCCGCGACGCCGAGATCGAGCAGGTCCTGCGCGAATATTCGCAACCGATCCTGCGCGCCGCCGGCCTCGCGAAGCAGAATATCCGCGTCGTCATCATCAACGACCGCGCGTTCAACGCCTTCGTCGCCGACGGCCGCCGCATCTTCGTGAATGCCGGCGCGCTGATGGATGCGCAGACGCCGAACCAGGTGATCGGCGTGCTCGCGCACGAAACCGGACATATCTCGGGCGGCCATCTCGCGCGCATGCGCCAGGAGATTTCCTCCGCCAGCACCATCGCGATCCTCGCCATGCTGCTCGGCGCCGGCGCGATGATCGCGGGCGCCGGCTCAGCCGGCAGTGCAGGATCACAGATCGGCGCCGCGGCGATCCAGGCGCCGCAATCGGTGATCCAACGCTCGCTGCTGGCCTATCAGCGCGCGCATGAGGATCAGGCCGATCGTGCCGGCGTGACCTTCCTCAATGCCACCGGCCAGTCGGCCAGGGGAATGTCCGAGACTTTCAAGCGGCTCGGCGACCAGGTGCTCTACACCGCGCGCTCCGCCGATCCCTATCTCCAGTCCCATCCGATGCCGAGCGACCGTGTCGCCGCGCTGCAGGAACTGGCCAAGTCGAGTCCCTATTGGGACAAAAAAGACGCGCCCGAATTGCAGGCGCGTCATGACCTGATGCGCGCCAAGCTGCACGGCTTCATCGAGCGTCCCGATACCGTGCTGCGCCGCTATCCGATGAGCGACACCAGCCTGCCGGCGCGCTACGCCCGCGCGATCACCGCCTACCGCTATGGCGACCCACGCAGCGCGTTGGCCCAGGTCGACAGCCTGATTCAGAGCCAGCCGGGCAATCCCTATTTCCATGAACTGAAAGGCCAGGCGTTGCTCGAAGCCGGACACCCCGCGGACGCGGTGGGGCCGCTGCGACGCGCGGTCCAGCTTGCGCCGAACCCGGCGCTGATCCGCGTGATGCTCGGCCAGGCGCTGATCGCGACCAATAGTCCGGCCAACGCCGAGGAGGCGGTCGGCATTCTCAAATCGGCGATGGCGCAGGAATCGGAAACCCCGGAGCTTTATGCTCAGCTCGCGCTCGCCTACGGCAAAAAAGGCAATCTCGCCGAAGCCGATCTCGCCTCCGCCCAGGCCGCCTCGATGCGCGGCGACATCGGCACCGCGCGCACTATCGCGGCGCGCGCCAAGGGACGGTTCCCGGTCGGATCGCCGGGATGGGTCAAGGCTGACGACATCACGAGCCTTAAGCCGCTCGGACGCAATTGACGCCAAAGGATGCAGACATGACCCGCCTCACTTCATTCTCCGCGGCTGCCCTGGTCGCCGTGGCTTTGGCCGGGCTAGCGCATGTCGCTCCCGCCGCGGCACAGCAGCGCGATCCGGTGACCAATTTCTTCTCGACATTATTCACGCCGCGCGAGGCAACGACCGCGCGGCCGCAGCCGCGCAGAGCTGCCGTCAAACGCACCGCGCAACGGCGCAGCCCGGTGCATAAATCCGTGGCGCTCAAGTCGCCGGCGCCGCAAGCCGCGCCGGTCGATATCCGCCAGACGCTGCGCGACACGCTGATCAGCGACCCGGCCTTGCTGCGCAACAGCGTCACCGAATTGCTGCGCAACGATCCCGAGATCCGTCGCATCCTCACACCGCCCGCCCCGGTCGTTCAGGCGACGCCGGTCGCGCCGCCCGCTGCTCCGGAGGCGGCGCATCCGCCGACGCCATTCGAATCGGCCGCCGACCAGACGCGCATCGAGCAGATCGTGCGCAATTATCTCCTCACCCATCCCGAGGTCCTGACCGAGGCGATGAACGAGCTTGAGAAGCGGCAGAGCGCCGCCGAACAGGCCAAGCAGAAGGCCGCCGTCGCGACCCATTCCGACGCGATCTTCAACTCCCAACGCCAGGTCGTGATCGGCAATCCGCAGGGCGACGTCACGGTGGTCGAGTTCTTCGATTACAATTGCGGGTTCTGCAAAAAGGCGATGTCCGACATGCTTGATCTGATCAAGACTGACGGCAAGCTGCGCTTCGTCCTCAAGGAGTTCCCGGTACTGGGCGATGGCTCGATCGAGGCCGCCCATGTCGCGACCGCGGTGCGGATGCAGGACCGTACCGGCAAGAAATATCTCGACTTCCACCAGCGGCTGCTCAGCGGCCGCGGCGAGGCCAACAAGGCGCGCGCGCTCGCGGCGGCCAAAGAGGCCGGCCTCGACATGGCGCGGATCGACAAGGACATGGCCAGCGACGAGGCCAAGGCTTCGCTGAAGGAAAGCTTCACCGTCGCCGAGGCGCTCGGACTGACCGGCACGCCCAGCTATGTCGTGGGCAATGACATCGTCATCGGCGCGGTGGGCATGGACACCCTGAAGGCTAAGATCAGCAACGCGCGCTGCGGAAAAGCCACCTGCTGAGCCGTTAACCGATTGCTGGCACGGGGCTATTCCCCTTGCCGCCGGCCCACCCTATAACCGTCGCTGATTTGCGTAGCCGGCTGTGCAACGCTCCGATCGGCAACCGATAGGCCATGGCAAAGACGCTCTACGTCATCAACGGCCCGAACCTCAATCTGCTCGGCACCCGCGAGCCGGAGACCTATGGCCGCGCCACGCTGACCGACGTCGAAACGCTGTGCCGCAAGACCGCCGAACGCCACGGCTTCACTGTGGAATGCCGCCAGTCGAACCGCGAAGGCGAATTGATCGACTGGATCCAGGAGGCCGGTGCCAAGGGCGCGGCCGGCATTGTGATCAATCCGGGCGGCTACACCCATACCTCGATCGCGATCCGCGACGCCATTCTCGGCGTCGGCCTGCCGGTGATCGAGGTCCATGTCAGCAATGTGTTCGCGCGCGAAGACTTCCGGCATCATTCCTATATCGCTCCGGTCGCGAAAGCGTCCTTATGCGGTTTCGGAATCGGCGGCTATGCGTTTGCGATCGACGGATTGGCCGCCATGCTCGGCGCGAAAACCAATTCATGACTGCGAGTAAGTGACCCGATGGCAAAAGCGCCGAAGGACGACTTGATGGCGAAGGACAAGATCGATCAGGACGTGATCCGCGAGCTTGCGCAATTGCTCGACGAGACCGGGCTGACCGAAATCGAATTCGAGCAAGGGGGGCGGCGCGTGCGCGTCGCGCGCCAGGTCCAGCAGACGGTGATTTCTGCGCCGGCGCGTGGCGGCATGCCAGCAACCGAGGCGGTCCCGACGGCAGGCGCTGCCCCGATCGATCCGGCCAAGCATCCGGGTGTCGTCACCTCGCCGATGGTCGGGACCGCCTATGGCTCTCCGGAGCCTGGCGCCAAGCCATTCGTCGAGATCGGCACGCGGGTCATCGCCGGCCAGACGCTGATCATCATCGAGGCGATGAAGACGATGAACCAGATTCCCGCGCCGCGCGCCGGGACCGTGATCCAGATCCTGATCGAGGACGGGCAGCCGGTTGAGTTCGGCGAGCCGCTGTTGATCCTGGAATGACCCATCTCGCCGGACGAGGGCCATGTTCGACAAGGTCCTGATCGCCAATCGCGGTGAGATCGCGTTGCGGGTGCTGCGCGCCTGCAAGGAGCTCGGCATCCCGACCGTCGCGGTGCATTCGACCGCCGACGCCGACGCGATGCATGTCCGCCTCGCTGACGAGAGCGTCTGCATCGGCCCGCCGGCGGCGCGCGACAGCTATCTCAACATTCCGGCGCTGCTCGCGGCCTGCGAGATCACCGGCGCTGATGCGGTGCATCCCGGCTACGGCTTCCTCTCGGAAAATGCCCGCTTCGCGGAAATCCTCGGTGAACACAACATCACCTTCATCGGCCCGCGCGCCGAGCATATCCGCATCATGGGCGACAAGATCGAGGCCAAGCGCACCGCCAAACGTCTCGGCATCCCGTGCGTGCCGGGTTCGGAAGGCGGCATCACCTCCGACAAGGAGGCGATGGAGATCGGCCGCGAGATCGGCTTCCCGCTGCTGGTCAAGGCGGCGGCCGGCGGCGGCGGACGCGGCATGAAGGTCGCGCGCAGTGCCGACGAATTGTCCAACGCGCTCTCGACCGCGCGTTCCGAAGCCAAGGCCGCGTTCGGCGACGATGCGGTCTATCTCGAAAAATATCTCGGACGTCCGCGCCACATCGAAATCCAGGTGCTCGCCGACGGCAAGGGCAACGCGGTGCATCTCGGCGAGCGCGACTGCTCGCTGCAGCGCCGCCACCAGAAGGTGCTGGAGGAAAGCCCCTCGCCCGCCCTGAACGTCGCGCAACGCAACCAGATCGGCGAGACCGTCGCGCAGGCGATGCGCGACCTCAAATATCTCGGCGTCGGCACCGTCGAATTCCTGTTCGAGGACGGGGAATTCTATTTCATCGAGATGAATACCCGCATCCAGGTCGAGCATCCGGTGACCGAGATGATCACCGACATCGACCTGGTCGCGGAGCAGATCCGCGTCGCGGCGGGCGCCACGCTGGCGCTGACGCAAGCCGACATCCAGTTCCACGGCCATGCGATCGAGTGCCGCATCAATGCCGAGAACCCGGTGTCGTTCCGGCCCTCGCCCGGCAAGATCGTGCATTATCATCCGCCCGGCGGGCTCGGCGTGCGGGTCGATTCCGCCGTTTATCACGGCTACACGATCCCGCCCTATTACGACTCGCTGGTCGGCAAACTGATCGTGCACGGCAAGAACCGGCCGGAATGCCTGATGCGGCTGCGCCGCGCGCTCGACGAGTTGATCGTCGACGGCATCGAGACCACGCTGCCGCTGTTCCGCGCACTCACCCGCGAGAGCGACATCATCGACGGCAATTATCACATCCACTGGCTTGAGGAATTCCTCGCCCGCGGCGGCATGGAATAGCGTTCCGTGCCCCCGCGAAGGCGGGGACACGAGCCTAATGGCCGCCATGTCCCGGTCCGGGCGCGCCGACCGGTGCAACCTCGAACTCGATATTCACCGGTCCCGCTTTTTCGAATTTCAGCACGCCCTTCACCGGCTTGCCTCGTTCGAGCGGCGTGCGGAGTTCGACGAACATCACGTGGAATGAGCCCGGCTTCAATTCGACGGTCTCACCCGGCTTGATCTCCAGGCCATCCGGCAATGGCCGCATGGTCAACACGCCATCCTTTTCCGCCATGGTGTGGATCTCGCAACGCGCCGCCACCTCGGCCGACACGCACGTCAGCTTATCCGTGACACTGCCCCGATTGCGCAGCGTCATATAGCCGACGCCAACCTGCGCGCCTTTCGGCGTCGCGCGCGCCCAGGGTTGCTCGACGCGCAGCGACCCGACGTCATAATCAGCAGCCCAAATTGTCGTCGTCATCGCCGAAGCGGCCAGCGCCGTCGCGATCAGGATCGTTTTGGTTCTCATGACACGCCTCACTTTCATTCTTTCGTGGCTCTCACTCACGGCCGCAGGTCAATCTCGCCGTCGAGCGTCACTTTGGTGAAATCGTCGATCAGGATATCGGTGGTCACGGTCCAGCGCCCGCCGACCGGCAGCGTCACGTCATCGACCCGCCAGCGGCCGTCGGCCTGTTTCTTGGCCGGACGCGTGAAGGCTTCGATCTTCGCGGCCTTGTTGGCGAAGCCGAGCGCGACCTCCTTCGGCTCGAGCGGACCGAAATCACCACTCTGCACCGCGATCGTCGCCGTGACGCGGCCGGCGCGGGCCGGATCGAGCACCACGTCGCTCATCGCCTTCTCGCCATGCATATGCACCAGCACCGGTGTCAGGCTTTCCGCGGCCAACGCGCGCGGCGGCGGCGTGAAGCGCCATAGCGCGACCAAAGCGAGGATCGTCACGACGCAGAGGATCTCCGCGCCGATCGTGACGCTGAACAGGCGCGGCACGTTCGCTGCGTCGATACGCCTGGTGAGTACCAGCCGGTTATAGGCGGCAAGCGCAAGCAGCGCCGCAAACGCAACCATCTTGAGGATGAAGATGGTGCCATAAGCGGTTGACCACAATGCGCCGATTGTCTCGATCTGCACCACCGCCAGCGCAATGCCGGCCGCAATCAGAAGACCCAGCACATAGGGGATGACGCGCGTGAAGCACATCAGCGCATCCCGGCCGTTGCGCGCATGCAGCATCATCGCGAGCGGCACCAGCGATCCGATCCAGCAGGCGACGCAGATCACATGGATGAACACAGACGGTCGCGTCAGCCATTGCGGCGGTGCCGCGGCGGCATGCCCGCTCGCGGCCAGCGCCAAACCGGCGCCAAGCAGCGCCGCGACGGCGCGGCCGCGCGCAAAGCGTGGATCGACCGATGGCGCCGGCAGCACCAGCATCGAGACCAGCGCGATCACCGCACTGGTGCCGTAGCTGGTCGTGAGGCCAGCCTGCCAGATGTCGCCGTGATGCAGCACGCTGACCGGCAAAGCCAGCGCGTCGGCGCCCTGCAGGCCGATGGAGAGGATTGCCGCAACGATGCCGCCGATCAGGCACGCGGTGATGGTCTCCTCGGCGAACCGCGGCAACGGCGCCTGCGCGACAAACACCGCGAAGCCGCGCCCGCCAATTCCGATGAATAGTCCGAGATAGATCAGGATCTTGGTGGTGACGATCAACCCACGCAAGACATTGTCGCTCTCCTGCGCGACCAATGGCCGGCCGCCAGTCGGACGCCCGACCGAGAAGATCACCGCGCCCGCGACCGGATGACCATCGGTGGAGACGACGCGGTAGCTCAGTGCATGCGTCCCCTCCCCGAGGCCTGCAACCGGCACGGTGATGGTCGCGCCCTGCGCGGCCGCTTCGAGCGTCATGGTCTCGCCGACCGGATTGACCAGCCGCACGCTCAGCGGCGACACCGGCTCGTTGAAAGTGAGCACGATGCGCGACGGCGCGCGCGCGATCACCGCCCCGTCCGCCGGCTCGGCGGAGACGAGGCTCGCATGGCCGAACGCCGCGCCGGGCGCGAGCCAGGCCGCCAGCATCAGCACAAGGGTGAGCGCGCGCATCGAGGGTCAACTGTGCGTTAATGCGCCTGTCCCGACCTCGGCAATAGCTTCAGCCCCGGCGCCGGCTCCTTGAAATCGTCTGCCGATTTTCCAGCTGTCGGGATCTCGATCCAGCGATGCACGCCGGTCTCGCATTCCTGCACCACCGGAAGATAGAGCATCATACCCGGCGTCATGCTCGCGGCGAGAAAACCCGAGATGACGAACTCGTCATAGTGATCGTCGGCGAGCTTGCCGCCGCTCCACACCACTTCGCGCACGCCTTCGGTGAGGGTGGCGTTGCCGAAATAGCCATAGGGCTTGTCGTATTTCGCTGTCACGGTTTCGATCTGCCAGCCGGATTTCGGCATCGGCTTCACTGCGATCAGACCGTCCGGAATCCGCACCCGCAGCCGCACCGTCGGCGACCCGGAACATCCGTGGCCGACCTTGAACGCGACACGCAGCCCCGCGCCGACCGGCGCTTCGCGCTGATCGAGCGTGACATGCGCGGAAACGGAATTCGGAAGCATCAGCGCGGCGATCAGCGGGGCAGCCGCCAGCATCATTCGAATGGACATCTTCGGATTCATCCTTCGACACTCACCGGAAACGGCGAGCTGAAATTGCGTCGGTGGGAAATTCGAGCGGCCGTTCGGCCGCCAAAACAACGCTAGGCCAGCGTTGGCGGAGCGCGCGCCTCGCCATCGCGCGCCGCCACAGCGGCGTGGGCTTGCGCGGTCAACAGCGGCGCAGCGATGGCCGAGATACCTCCCGGCACCAAACCCAGGTCGATGACCGGCGGTAGCAGCGCGGCACTGGCGGCGGCCGAACAAGCCTGCCCGCAATCCGCCTCGTGACGCTCGCCCGGGTCACCGCCGCCTATCCCGCCAGGCTGCGAATCGCCGCGGCAGATGACCAACGCATTTGCGCCGCCCCAGGCCGCGGCCTGTGCCGCCACGGCACCGGCAAAGAACGCCTGCATGACGAACGCATAGACCGCGAACAGGACGGCAAGCCGCCGCGCCAGCCCGAATCGATCAGCCTTTGGTGTTGTCAGGATCATCGCAATGCCGCGGGCGCCGCTGCACCCACGTGATTAACATCTCGGAAGGCCGAAAAGTCCAGCCCGCACATGACCGATCAGTGCGTCGAGTAAACCACCCGCGGGGTCACAATGCGCTGCAGCAGCGAGCATATCTGCGAGGGCATATAGGGCTTCGGCACGAAGGTCGAGCCCGGCACGCGCATCTTCGGATCGACTTGGCGCACCCTGCCGGAGGCGTAGACCACCGTCAGGTCCGGGCGCAGATCGCGCGCGACGCGCGCAAGCTGGGAGCCGTCCATATCGCCAGGAAGGTTGATGTCAGTGAACAACACGTCGACTTCGGAATCAGATTTGAGGAAATGCAAAGCCTCACGCGCGGTCGCGACCGCATGGACGGTGAAGCCATCGTCGACCAGCGTGTCCTTGACCCATTCGCTGATGATCGCTTCGTCCTCCACGAGAAGGACGCTGATCGGTCGCGTCTTTGCCACGGGTTCCATCGCGTTCCATCACTTGGCTGCCAAAAAGGGCGGCTGTTGGTAAGGTTCGAGGGACAACGCGTAGCGGCCGTAATGTTTGCAAGATGTCGAAAATTTTAAGGGAAACATGACTTACGGCCGGTTAAGTTCGGAGTTGCCGATCACCGGCTGCTGAATCGCCCCGTTCCACGCCACATACTTGCGCACCATCCATGGCCAGCCGCGATACCGTTCTCGTCGACATCACGCCGGACGTTCTGCTGAAGGCTTATGCCTGTGGCATTTTCCCGATGGCCGAGAGCGCCAGCGACCCTGCGCTTTACTGGATCGACCCCGACGAGCGCGGAATCATTCCGCTCGATCATCTGCATGTGTCGAGCCGGCTGGCGCGCACCGTCCGCTCCGACCGGTATGTCGTCACCGTCAACCGTGCCTTCGACGCGGTGCTCGCCGGCTGCGCCGCACCGGCGCCGGGACGGCCGCGCACCTGGATCAACACGCGGATCCGCGGGCTTTACCACACGCTCTATGAGCGCCGGCATTGCCACAGCGTCGAGGTCTATGACGGCGACACGCTGGTCGGCGGACTCTACGGCGTCTCGCTCGGCGCGGCATTCTTCGGCGAGAGCATGTTCCACACCGCGCGCGACGCATCGAAGGTCGCGCTGGTGCATCTGGTGGCGCGGCTGCGCGCCGGAGGGTTTCGCCTGCTCGATACCCAATTCGTCACCGAGCATCTGCGCAGCCTCGGCGCTGTCGAGGTGACGCGCCGGCATTATCACCGGCTGCTCGAGAAGGCGCTGGCAGCTGACGCGAACTTCGCCGCGCTCGACATCAAGCGGCCGGTCAGCGGCGCCGACGCGCTCGCGCATCTCGCCGCGAAATCATAGATCTACACTGTCGATTGTCATGCCCGCTCTCTCGGGTGTCATGCCCCGCGAAAGCGGGGCATCCAGTACTCCGTGACCTATCGATAGAAAGCCGGAGGGACATTGCCCTCATCGTTCTGCACGGCGTACTGGGCCCCCCGCTTTCGCGGGGGGTGACAACCTGTGGAAGTTCAGCGAATCGGTTGCGGTTGCTTGGGCGCGGCCGGCGTCTGCGGGCGCGGCGCGGGCGGGCGCGCTGCGGGACGGGGCGCAGGCTGCTCCGGCGGCGGCGCGGCGGCGATCGCCGGCTGCTGCGGTGATTTGCAGTCGGTGAGCCACACGTCGTAGATCGGATGCTCCACCGCGTGCAGGCCCGGGCTGGCGGTGAACATCCAGCCGGTGAACAGTCGCTTCACTTCGCTCTGCAACGTCACCTCGTCGACCTCGACAAAGCCGTCGGTGTTCTGCTGCATCGTTGGCGGCCGCGTGTAGCAGGCGCGTGGCGTCACCTGCAGCGCGCCGAACTGCACCGTCTCGCCGATGGTCACCTCGAAGCTGATGATGCGCCCGGTGATCTTGTCGAGCCCGGCAAACACCGCGCCGTTATTGACGATCTTCTGCGCAGGCGGCTCGACCACGACCTCGTCGCCCGGTTGCGCCGAGGTGTCGCCGGCCGGCGGCGTGCCGCGCAACGGCAGACCGGCCGACGCACCAGCGGGCGGCTGCGCTGCGGGCTGTTGCGGCGGCGGAGCCGCAGCTGCGCCCGGAGGCGGCGGCAGCGGCTGCGACTGGATGCTGGAGCCGCGCGGCGCCTGTTGCTGCTGCGGCAGACTCGCCGGCGCTGATGGCGGCAATTGCTGCTGCTGTTGCGGGAATTGTTGCTGCTGCGGAAACGGCTGCTGTTGCTGCTGCGGGAATTGCTGCTGCTGTTGCGGAAACTGTTGCTGCGGCTGCGGCACCGCTCCCGGAGGACGCGGCGGCTCGCCGAAAATGGTGTTGAACTGTCCCGCGGCCGGCGTCACCGCCAGAGCGCCCAGCACCACCGACATCAGCGATAGCGAGAATTTGCCCATCCCTGGCCGGTTAACATGAGGAATACGGCAGTGGAAGGGCGGTTCCGCGTCATCCCCTTGGGAGCGACGGACGGTAGAGCATGATCCCGAAAAGTGGGAACCGGTTTTCGGAGAAAGATCATGCTCAAATAAAGAGCTAAGCTCTGATCCAATCCTTTGGATCGGAGCCTAGCGTCCCGGATCCCAGGCTTTGTAATCGCCGGTCGCCTTGGGACGGCGCCCCTGCGCCAGCGTCGAACCGGTCGGGCGATGGGCGGCCGGCGTGCCGGTGAGATTCGGCCGGTGCGGCTTCCACCATGAGCGCGGCGTCACGACCTCCTCGGTCGGCGGCACATCGACGGTGTGGTGCATCCAGCCATGCCATGACGGCGGGATGGTCGAGGCCTCGGAATAACCGCCGAAGATCACCCAGCGGCGCTCGAATCCCAGCGCCGCGTCGATCTTGCCGCCCTTGGTGCGGTAATAGCGGTTGCCGAATTCATCCTCGCCGACGACCTCGCCATAGAGCCAGGTCCAGACCTGTGTGTTCAGCGTCTGGCCGTTCCACCACGTCAGGAGTTTCAGCAAAGTCTTCATGTCGGAGCACCCTGCGCGGGTTCATGCCAGTTCGGTCCCGGCCTGTCCAGACACCGGCCGGACGCCGCGCGGCGGGACTGGGCTCACGCGGAAAATTTAATTTCCATCGACCGAATCCTTTGGCCGGTCCGGATCGTCTTGGAGATACCGGCGGCGTCAGCTGCCCGTTATCCCACGCCAAAGGAGCGTCCCATGAAACAGACCGTCGTGCATTACAAAGCCAAGCCCGCAGCGATTGCCGAGAATACCAAGCTGCTCGAGAACGTGTTTCAGGAACTGCACGCCAAGCCGGTGGACGGCGTGCGCTATCTCACCCTGAAGCTCGGCGACGGCTCCTATGTTCATTTCACCATCACGGATGGCGACGGCGTCAATCCGATCACCCAGCTCGACTCGTTCCGAGCTTATGTCTCCGGCGTCAGAGACCGGATCGAGGCGCCGCCGACCCAGACAAACGATGTGACGATCGTAGGAAACTACCGCATGCTCGCGCCATGATGCAGCGGCCAGAAACCCATCGCGGTCATCGTCTCATCGGCGCGCGGATCGCGCCCCGATGAGCGAGGTCGGAAATCCGGACGCCCGCGCGACTTTCGAGCGGCTGCTCGCCGAACTGCGGCCGAAGCTGCATCGCTATTGCGCGCGCATGACCGGCTCGGTGATCGACGGCGAAGACGTGCTGCAGGACGCCTTGATCAAGGCGATCGAAGCCTTCCCGCAATCCGGCGCGATCGCCAATCCGGAAGGCTGGCTGTTTCGCATCGCGCACAATGCGGCGCTGGATTTCCTGCGCCGCCGCGCGCGCATCGCCGCCGCGCTCACCGATAAGGATCCGGACATGATCGCCGACCCGGACGACGCCGCCGACGCGCGCCAGGCGGTCGCCGCAAGCCTGGGCACCTTCATGCATCTGCCGGTGGCGCAGCGCAGCAGCGTGATCCTGAGCGACGTGCTGGGTTATTCGCTGGAGGAGATCGGCGACGCCACCGGAACCACGATCCCCGCGATCAAGGCCGCGCTGCATCGCGGCCGCGCGCGCTTACGCGAATTGGCCCTCGCGCCAGACCGTGATCGGCCGGCTCCGCTCGCGGCGGCCGATCGCGCGCGGCTCGTCTCCTACGTCGATCGCTTCAATGCGCGCGACTTCGATGCAGTCCGCGACATGCTGGCGGATGATGTCCGGCTCGATCTCGTCGCGCGGCTCCGCCTGCGTGGCCGCAAACAGGTCGGCGCCTATTTCACCAATTACGACAAGAACCCGACCTGGCGCTTCACGCCGGCAATGCTGGAAGGGCGTCCCGCAGCGCTGGTGCAGGATCCGGCGACCGCGGCCTATCTGGTGGTGCTGGACTGGACGCCGGACGGGCTGATCAGCATCCGGGATTTCCGCTATGCACCCTACGCCATGGAGGGCGCATTGCTGGAGCTGCTGGGCTGAGAGCCCCGGCCTGCCAGTGCGCCGCGGTGACATTGGGGAAAACGGGGACGCCCCAAATATGTGGGTAATCAATGTCCCCGTAATTCTCGTCTGATTCTTCGACCGCTGGTCGGTCGGAGGCCGGGTTCTACGTCGGTAAGTTGCAATCCAGGCCTGTTTCCGCCCAGCGGAGAGGTGCCAGGGTCCGCTCCGGTCTCAAATTGCAATGGCGGGTCTCAAATTTCTCGCTTGACGACGGTTTTGTGTCCGAGCCGTTACCTCCACAGGCTTTTACGGAAGCCTGGAATCATCGATACTTCTGGCCTCCCCCAGTGATTCTTTCCCCGCTCTCCCCACATGTAGTTGGTTCGTTAAATCCTTTCCCCTACAGCTTGACGGACGGCAGGGCTCCCCCTAGCCTTCAGATCGTTCGGCGCGGTTGTTTCCAGTCAGCCCGGACGCTCTCCCAGGAAGGGTGCGACCCCGCCGCCGAGCCAGGATCCGGCTCAGCATGCGTGGACTCGTGTCACGGGGACGGAGAGCGGTCCCCGGGGCGTCGCAACAGGAGCTGGGGCCACGCAGTCCCGGACCGAGGCGAAACGGAACTGACGGAAGCATGGGCGCGGCTGAGGCCAGCCGCGTTCGCGGAACATGAGTCGAGGGCTTATATATGCGGGGGACGTTTCCCTGCGGCCGTCGGCCAAAAAGGGGCATGAACGATGCGGATTGAGCGGCGCTTTACCACCGAAGGCCAGTCACCTTACGCGGACATCGAATTCCGCCTGACCACCAGCGAGATCAGGAATCCTGACGGCTCGGTGGTGTTCAAGGCTGAGAATGTCGAGGTCCCCACCGCGTGGTCGCAGGTTGCCGCCGACGTCATTGCCCAGAAATATTTCCGCAAGGCTGGACTACCAGCGCGGCTGAAGAAATTCGAAGAATCCACCATCCCCTCCTGGCTGTGGCGTTCGGTGCCCGACGAGCAGGCGCTTGCGGCCCTGCCGGAGAAGGAACGCAATATCGGTGAGACCTCCTCGAAGCAGGTGTTCGAGCGGCTGGCCGGCACCTGGACCTATTGGGGCTGGAAGGGCGGCTATTTCGACAGCGAGGCCGATGCGCGCGCTTTCTTCGACGAGCATGTCTATATGCTGGCGAAGCAGATGTCGGCGCCGAACTCGCCGCAATGGTTCAACACCGGCCTGCATTGGGCTTATGGCATCGACGGCCCGAGCCAGGGCCATTATTTCGTCGACTTCAAGACCGGCAAGGTGGCGCGCTCCAAGTCGGCCTATGAGCATCCGCAGCCGCATGCCTGCTTCATCCAGTCGATCGGTGACGACCTCGTCAATGAGGGCGGCATCATGGACCTGTGGGTGCGCGAGGCGCGGCTGTTCAAATACGGCTCCGGCACCGGCACCAACTTCTCGAACCTGCGCGGCGATGGCGAGAAGCTCTCCGGCGGCGGCCGCTCGTCCGGCCTGATGAGCTTCCTCAAGATCGGCGACCGCGCTGCGGGCGCGATCAAGTCGGGCGGCACCACGCGCCGCGCGGCGAAGATGGTGATCGTCGACGTCGATCATCCCGACATCGAGAAATTCATCGACTGGAAGGTGATCGAAGAGCAGAAGGTCGCCGCCTTGGTGACCGGCTCGAAGATCAACCAGCGCCACCTCAAGGCGATCATGCGCGCCTGCGTGAATTGCGAGGGCTCGGGCGACGATTGCTTCGATCCGGACAAGAACCCGGTGCTGCGCCGCGAGATCAAGGCGGCGCGCCGCAACGCCGTGCCGGACAACTACATCAAGCGCGTGATGCAGTTCGCCAAGCAGGGCTATACCGACATCGACTTCCCGATCTACGACACCGATTGGGACAGCGACGCCTATCTCACGGTATCGGGCCAGAACTCGAACAACTCGGTGCGCGTCAACGACGAGTTCCTGAAAGCCGTCGAGTCGGATGCGAACTGGGACACCCACTGGCGCACCAGCAAGAAGATCGCCAAGACCTACAAGGCCACGGACTTGTGGGAGAAGATCGGCCACGCCGCCTGGGCGTCCGCCGATCCGGGCCTGCAATACCACACCACCGTGAATGACTGGCACACCTGCCCGGCATCGGGTCCGATCCGCGGCAGCAATCCGTGCTCGGAATACATGTTCCTCGACGATACCGCCTGCAATCTCGCGTCGATGAACCTGCTCGCCTTCTACACGCCCTCCTCGCTCGCGGCGGCCGCAGGTTCGACGCGCCAAGCCGGCACTTTCGACATCGAGGGCTATGAGCACGCTGTGCGGCTTTGGACCGTGGTGCTCGAAATCTCGGTGATGATGGCGCAATTCCCCTCCAAGGAAATCGCGCAACTCTCGTATGAATACCGCACGCTCGGCCTTGGCTATGCCAATGTCGGCGGCCTGCTGATGTCGTCCGGCATCGCGTATGACTCGGACGCCGGCCGCGCGATCTGCGGGGCGCTCACCGCGATCATGACCGGCGTGTCCTACGCCACATCGGCCGAGATGGCGTCGCGGCTCGGGACCTTCCCGGGCTACAAGAAGAACCGCGAGCACATGCTGCGCGTGATCCGCAACCATCGCCGCGCCGCGCATGGCGAGCGCACCGGCTATGACAAGCTGGCGCAGCCGCCGGTGCCGCTCGATCACAAGGCCTGCCTTGCGGCGGTCGGCAATTATCCGGAACTGATCGCGCACGCCACCAAGGCGTGGGACCGCGCGCTCGCGCTCGGCGAGGAGCATGGCTATCGCAACGCGCAGGCCTCGGTGATCGCGCCGACCGGCACGATCGGCCTGGTGATGGATTGCGACACCACCGGCATCGAGCCGGACTTCGCGCTGGTCAAGTTCAAGAAGCTCGCCGGCGGCGGCTATTGGAAGATCATCAACCGCGCAGTGCCGGAAGCCTTGCGCGTCCTTGGCTACAGCGTCGCGGACATTGCCGAGATCGAGGTCTATGCGCTCGGCCACGGCACGCTGGCTCAGGCGCCCGCGATCAACCACACCACGCTGAAGCAGAAGGGCTTCACGCCAGAGGCGATCGAAAAGATCGAGCAGGCGCTGCCGACCGCGTTCGACATCAAGTTCGTGTTCAACAAGTGGACGCTGGGCGAGGAATATTGCGTCAAGACGCTGGGCATCCCGGCCGAGACGCTGAATGCCTCCTCCTTCGACCTGTTGGCGCATCTCGGCTTCACCAAGCGCGAAATCGAAGCCGCTAACATCCATGTCTGCGGCGCGATGACCGTGGAAGGCGCGCCGCATCTCAAGGCCGAGCATTATTCGGTATTCGATTGCGCCAACCCGTGCGGCAAGATCGGCAAGCGCTTCCTCTCGGTCGAGAGCCATATCCGCATGATGGCGGCGGCGCAGCCCTTCATCTCGGGGGCGATCTCCAAGACCATCAACATGCCGAATGACGCGACCGTGGAGGATTGCAAGTCCGCCTACCTCCTCTCCTGGAAGCTCGCGCTCAAGGCCAACGCGCTCTACCGCGATGGCTCGAAGCTGTCGCAGCCGCTGAACTCGCAGCTCATCGCCGACGAGGACGATGAGGACATGGATGCTGTCGAGACCTTCATCGACCGGCCGCAGGCCTCGCGCGTCGCGGCCTTGGCCGAGCGCATCACCGAGAAGGTGGTGGAGCGCATCGTGGTGATGCGCGAGCGCGAAAAGCTTCCCGGCCGCCGCAAGGGTTATACCCAGAAGGCGGTGGTCGGCGGCCACAAGGTCTATCTGCGCACCGGCGAATATGACGACGGCCGGCTCGGCGAGATTTTCATCGACATGCACAAGGAAGGCGCGGCGCTCCGCTCGCTCCTCAACAACTTCGCGATCGCGATCTCGCTCGGGCTGCAATACGGCGTGCCGCTCGACGAATATGTCGACGCCTTCACCTTCACGCGGTTCGAGCCGCAGGGTCCGGTGCAGGGCAACGAGACCATCAAATACGCGACCTCGATCCTCGACTACGTGTTCCGTGAACTCGCGATCTCTTACATGGAACGCTTCGACCTCGCCCATGTCGACCCGAGCGAAGGCTCGTTCGACGCGCTCGGCAAAGGCGAATCCGAAGGCCGCGAGCCGGCCGAGGGCTCGCAGCGCTATCTCTCGAAGGGCCTCACCCGCTCGCGCACCGACAAGCTCCAGGTGATGCAGGGTGGCGGCGCCGGCCCGCAAGTCAGCGAAGCCCGCAGCAGCGGCTCGAATGTGACTGCGTTCGGCGCCACCGCGCTCAAGTCCGAGCCGGAAGCCAAGCTCTCGCCGACCGAGAAGCTCGAGCGTCTCCCCTGGGCGCAGCCCGAGGAATATGTCGAAGCCAAAGCCGATCCGCGCGCGCTCGCAAATGAGCGCCGCAAGGAAGCCAAGGCCAAGGGCTACGAAGGCGAGATGTGCGGCGAATGCGCCAATTTCACTTTGGTGCGCAACGGCACCTGCATGAAGTGCGACACGTGCGGCAGCACGACGGGGTGTTCGTAATCTTAGTTCAATCGAACCAGCCAAAGGCCGGGGTAACCCGGCCTTTGTTCTTTAGACGGCCCCAGCCCAGCGCTATCAGGTCGAGTTGAACCAGCTGAGGGCCGAACGCACTAAGCACGATGACACGTCGGCCGCGTTTTCCACCACTCAAACAATCCATATGCAAGCGACGACTAGCGAATCGCTATATGTTGTGCCTACCGTTTGAGTCGGCTGATTGTATCGGGGGATAAATCGTAGATGTCGCTTTTTATGCGTGCACCGACATAGGTAGCGGAGAATGCTGCATGCGAGGCAATCGGAGGTCTAAGGAAACCTCATCCCCTGACAAAGACATTGTACGCCTAGCCCGAATAGTTCGAAAAATCTTACGAGTAGATGGTCGGGTGGCACCCAACCTCCTCGAAGTCCTGGATGTTCTCAAAACAACCTTACCAAGGCTCAAGATAAAATTCGTCCCGGAGTCATTGCTTCCTGACGCGGAGGCACGAGCGTATCCAAAATCTTGGCTAATAAAATTTCGAAGCGGATTGTTGGAAGGCCTGCTGCGCGGCGAGGTACGAGCTCGTTGGACGTTTGCACATGAACTAGGTCATGTGATCTTGCAGCATCCAAAACGTCCTTTCCGAAAAAGGGACTACGAAACACTTCGTCCAATCGACGCTAAAATCGAAAGAGAAGCTCATCTGTTTGCAGCTGAGTTCCTCGCTCCTATTCATTTGGTTCGAAAGTACACGACGGCTGAGCAAATAAGATCTGCATTTCACCTCAGCCATGAAGCAGCGGAAAATCGTCTCAAGGAATCGAAACTTGAGGAGTTGCGAAACCCGGCCCCGCACGCTGTCGCCCTAACCTCTTCCGACAACTATCTAAGCTTCGATGCCGCTGAGCAGGTTGCGGTCGTCTTTACTGCGATCTCAACAACAATCGCCGAGGCACGCTCAAGCACCCAGACAACAGCAATCGAGCCCTTGATGGAAAATACGTTGGGGGCAGCGATCCTTGTAGCGAAGTCATCTCGACTACTGTTGGATGCATACGAAAGTTTTCAACGAAATCCCGCATCGCATAAGTACAAGATTCCTGCCGCGCTCATGGCGGCGATACATGCTGTTCGACCAATACGTGACATCGGAGCCCCCGAGACAACTTCCTCGGCCGTCAGACTGCTCAATCATACCTGCGCAATTAAGGCGGCTTTTGCTTTGATGAAATTGCCGTTGAACGAGATCGGCAAGATATGCGTTCGCGATCCCACGCAGCTCGTGGCACGAGCGATCGAGGCATCCTACCTCAAGCAAATTATCGAAGAGGGCGAGAAAGAGTTGCGCACCGCCTCCGCGACGCGGTTGCTTCAGCTATTGCCCGACTACTCAAGATACAACAAAAATAATGATGTGGGCACCTCGAACAATGACGTTTTCGGCGCGTGCTTGACCGCCGTTGCGGACTGATGACCGCGTCCAACACTGATGTGTTGCCGCTGCGCCCGGTTTGTTGGCCCTGATATACTTACTGACGCGCTCAGTTTGTCCGCGCTCATGG